>JBMOIB010000034.1:0-24973 GCA_049317545.1 Caulobacterales bacterium
CTTCGGCCTCGCGCCCGATCAGCGGGTCGATGCGGCCGTCCTTGGCCTTCTTGTTCAGGTTCACGCAATAGGCCTGCAACGCGTCGTTGCCTTGCTTGACCACGCGTTCGCCGTCCTCGCCCTCGCTCGAGCCGCGCGCCGGGCGCGACTGTGCCGCGCCAGGCTTCTTGGCGAGGCCATGCGAGATGTAGTTCACCGCGTCGTAGCGGGTCATGTCCTGCTCTTGCAGGAAGTAGGCGGCGTGGCTCTCGCGTTCTGAGAACAGAGCGACGAGCACATTCGCGCCGGTCACCTCACGTTGGCCTGAGGAATCGACATGAAGCATCGCGCGCTGCAGGACCCGCTGGAAGCCGGCCGTCGGGCGCGGCTCTTCCGATCCGCGATCGACCACCAGGCCCTCGAGCTCGTCCTCGAGATACGAGTCGAGATTCTGGCGCAGCTTGTCGAGATCGACCTTGCACGCCGTCATGACCTGAGCGGCGTCGTCGTCATCGATCAACGCGAGCAGCAGATGCTCGAGCGTGATGTATTCATGCCGATGTTCGTTGGCGAGCGAGAGTGCGCGCCGCAGAGTGTGTTCCAGGGTTCTTGAGAAAGTCGCCACGGACTATTCCTTTTCCATGGTGCACTGCAGCGGGTGTTCGTTCCGCCGCGCCAAATCCATAACTTGTGTGACCTTCGTCTCGGCCACCTCGTAGGTGAAGACTCCGCATACGCCGACGCCAGTCTGATGGACGTGCAGCATGATGCGCGTGGCTTCCTCCCGCGACTTGTTGAAGAACCGCTCAAGCACGAACACGACGAATTCCATGGGCGTGTAATTGTCGTTCAACAGCAAGACCCGATAGAGCGAGGGCTTCTTGGTTCGCGTGCGGGTTTTGGTGGCGATGCCAGCATCGCCGCCGTCTCCCTCATCGTCCCAACGCCGTTCGGTCATGAACGTAAGCCTTCGCACGGCTGCGCGCCGGGTCCCGTCTGACGATGGCGGGAGACTGCGCCCGGCGCGCGTCGCCTCTAGTATTTATGAGCTTCGGGCCGCCTGAGAAGCCCTTGACAGCACGACGACCGCACAGGCGCCCCATTGAAGGCGTCGGCGCCTGTGGATGAGGCGCCGATTTTGGGCGCCCGAAGCGTTGAACGCCGCCTCTCGACCGCCGCCCGCTCGGCGCCCGCAGCCGGTTCGTCCGCCCAAACGAAAACGGCCCGGGGTCGCCCCCGGGCCGCTTAGCCGTACGACGTGTGCCGCGATTAGCGGGCGACGCCGTTTTTGATGCCGGTCTGGACAATGTGGCTGACCGCCGTGAAGCGCTCGTTGAGCGGCTTCATCGCGTCGCGGGTCATGCCCGTCATCAGGTCCGAAATCTTGTTCATTTCAGCGATGTAGCCGTCGAACGCCGTGCGGGCGTAGTCGGACTGGCGCTCGATCGCTTCCTGGACCGACTTCGAAGACATCAGCGCCTTCGTGGCGGCGACGTGGTTCTCCATCGCCGACTTCGAATAGGCGACCGCGCGGGCGGAGAGCTGTTCGATGCCCTTCGTGGCGACCGTGGCCGACGCGATGACGGCTTCGACGTTCTCTTTGCCGAAAGCGCCGACTTCCGACATGGCCGTCACGCTGCGGTCGATCGTCTCACGGAAGCGCTCTTGGTTCGCCGAGGTGAAATGTTCGATCGATTCAGCGGCCGCTTGCATCGGCTCTTTAACGGACTTCGTCGTTTGGGCTGCTTTGGCGGTGGCCATCGGTGTCTCCGTCGTCTTGAGGCTCTTTGCGGCTCATTGAGGATGTTGCCGCTGCAGTCGCGGTGTCGCATGCTGCAGGTGCGAAGTCAACGGGGCCAATGTTGCGCCGCACAAAAAATCATGTTCACCCTTAACAGGCATTTCGGCTGCGCAAGGATCAACCGCTGCGCTTTACCAACCGGTAAGCTGGACGGCATAGGGTTTGCCTCTAAATCGTCGAGATGCTGCGCGAGCGGAGAGTCTATGAAGAACGACGTTAGGTTCTCGACCGGTTTTGGATTGGGGCGCAGCTGGGCCGGCTTCGGCTTGGCGCTCGCCGCGGTCTCCTTGAACGTAAGCGCCGCGCAAGCGGTCGAGCGTTATTCCGCTTTCGTGATGGATGCTGAGACCAACGAGGTCCTGCACGCCGATCAGGCGGAAGATTCGCGCTACCCGGCTTCGCTCACCAAGATGATGACGCTCTACATGCTTTTCGAAGCCCTTGAGCGCAAAGAGATTTCCCTCTCCGATAAAATGACGGCCTCGCGCACCGCCTCCCTGCAGGCGCCGTCGAAGCTCGGCCTCAAGCGCGGCGACCAGATCAGCGTCGAGACCGCGATCAAGGCGCTGGTCACCAAGTCCGCGAACGACGTCGCCGTCGTCGTCGCCGAACGGCTCGGCGGCTCCGAAGGGCGATTCGCCGCCCGGATGACGGCGCGCGCGCGCGAACTGGGCATGGCGTCGACCCGATTCGTGAACGCCAGCGGCCTGCCGAACGTCCAGCAGCGCACATCAGCGAAGGACATGGCCGTTTTGGGACGCGCGCTGCTCCGCGATTTCCCGCAATACTACAATTACTTCAAGACGCCGGGGATGACGTGGCGGACAAGGTACGCCCGTAACCACAACGGCCTGCTCAGCCGCGTCGAAGGCATGGACGGCATCAAGACCGGCTACACGCGGATGTCGGGGTTCAACCTGACCTCGTCCGTCGAGCGCAACGGCCACCGAATCATCGCCGTGGTCATGGGCGGGACGTCGGCCGCTACCCGCGACGCCCAAATGGCCCACCTGATTGAAGGCGCCTTCGAAGAGATCGCCCGCCGCACCGGTCAGCCGTTGAATTCGGCGACGTTCGTCAGCCTGCCCATCAACCGAGTCGCGGTCGAGTTCGCGGATCGGCAGTCAGGCCAGACTGGCGAAGACGGCGCTCCAACCGAGGGGCCCGCTTCCGGCATCGCCGTGCAGCCGGCCGCGCCAGACCGCCCGCTCTATACCGCCCCCGCGCCGAGCGGCGGCGGCATCGGTTCGATCACCGGCGGCGGCGCCGGCCTCAACCTCGTGGCGCCGTACTCCGACCCGCTTTACTGAGCGCCAGGTCGCGCGCCAGCGATAAGGCCCGCATCGCCTCCGCCGAACCTCCAGCGTCGGGATGCGCCTGGGCGGCCTTGGCGCGATAGGCGGCCCTGATCTCCTCGACCGTCGCCTCCGGACCAACGCCGAGCAGCCGCCGCGCATGGTCGATCGCGCTCAATCCGCGCCGACGCACCCGCCCGCGCAATGCGATCAGCGCGCTGCGTAAGGCAAACAGCGCGAAGAACAGGACGCAAAGAATTATGAGGGCGCGCAACACCGGCGCTCGTTAGCCTGGAACGACGATCAGCGCCATGCGCGGCCTAGAAGCGCAGCGGCTCGCCTTCGAGCCCAGGCAGTTTCAGGACGATCATAAGGTCGCGCAATTCCTGCCGCGCCGCGACGTGGGCGATGGACAGGCCGTGGTCGATCACGCCCGGCTCGAGATCCAGGAGCGTGAGCCCTTTCGGGAACAATTCGCGGAAAATGACGCGCTCCGCGAGACCCGGTGCGATTCGGAATCCGATCCGCGTCGACAGCGCCTTGAGCGCCTCGCCCACGCGTTTGCCGTTGCGGCTGTCGATCCCGGTCGGAGTGCGGTTGCGCATCACCACCCAATCGATCGGCCGACGGGTGCGGGCGGCTTTGCGCTTGCGGCACTCCCAGACGAGTTCCGCGTAGAGGCTCGGCCGGCGCACCGCAAAGGTTTCAGGGTCGATCTCGCCGAGCAGGTCGAAATCCACGAAACTGTCGTTCATCGGCGAAATGAGCGTGTCCGCCGAGGCGTGCGCCAGCCTGGACAGAAATGTGTCCGATCCCGGCGCATCCACGATGACGAACTGGCAGGCCTGCGCCAGCGAGCGCAGGGCGGCGTCGAACCGGGACTGGTCTTCGGCCTCCGCCGAGTCCACGTCGCGTAGACCGGACGGCTGCACGACCGCAATGCTCGGGGACGGCAATGGAACCCCGCGCCCGGCCGCCCAGGCGCGGCGGTTCTCAAGATACCGCGTGAGCGTGCGTTGGCGCACGTCGAGGTCGATGATCCCCACCCGGCGTCCCATCCGCGTCAGCGCAATGGCGACATGCATGGCGACCGTAGACTTGCCGGCGCCGCCCTTTTCGTTGCCGGTGACGATGATGTGCGCGGCGGCGGCGTGCGTCGCGATGTCTTCGGCGTGACCGATCATCCTCCGGCACCCGTCAACGGCGCCCCCACGAAGCGGGCGGGTGTGCAGCCAACGCCCGCAGCGGCGAATGCAGCACACAGGGCGGCGGCCTTCTCGCGATCCTCGACCGGCCCCGCCCGCAGCGAGACCCCGTCCCGACCAGATGCTACGCGTGGGGACAGGCCCCGCGCTGCATCTGGTGCGGCCGCGGAGATCTCCACCCAAAGGGCCTGCGCAAGTGCATTGTCGTCGAACTGGCCGAACTCGACGGCCCAGATGGTCGCCGGTGCGGCGATGACGGCTGGCGGCGCGCTCAAGGGCGAAAGCTCAGCCGCTTGAATGTCAGCGAGGTCGAAGGGGGCGAAGCCGTACGCCGGGTCGCCGGCGCCGAGGGTTGCAGCGATTTTGGCGGCCAGCGCGACCAGCGCCGGCTCGGCGGCGCGACGACCGGGATCGAAGGCGGGCGTGCGGTCGAGATCATGTAAGAGGCGAATCGCCTGGGCCTCGAGGCGGGCGTCCTGCGCCTGCCCCAGCCCGATCGGCGCAACGCCCGCGCAACCGGTCGCCGCGACGCACAGCGCCCCAGACGCCGCCGCGGCTGAAAAAAGGCCGAATCGGGATGAACGCTCTCCAACCACGCGGCGGACTCTTGCGCTTGACGATTAAGGCGGCCTTAAACCCAGCATGACAGACGCCCTGCCCATCGCCCGAACCGTCCGCGAATTGCGCACTCATGTGGCGCGCTGGCGCAATCAGAATTTGACCGTCGGCTTCGCGCCCACCATGGGCGCCTTGCACGACGGGCACCTCGAACTCGTCCGCGCGCTGCAGCGGCGGTGCGACCGCACGATCGCCAGCATTTTCGTTAACCCCAAACAATTCGCCGCCCATGAGGACCTCGACCGCTACCCCCGCAATGAGGCCGGCGACGCAGCCCTGCTCGCGGGCGTCGGATGCGACCTCATCTATGCGCCGCCCCGCGAGGTAATGTACCCGGACGGCCATTCCACCAGCGTTTCGGTCGCCGGCATTTCCGAGCCCCTGGAAGGGGAGGCGCGGCCGCACTTCTTCGGCGGCGTGGCGACGGTGGTGACGAAGCTCCTCCTGCAATGTCTGCCCGACGTCGCGGCGTTCGGCGAGAAGGACTACCAGCAGCTCCTCGTCATCAAGCGCATGGTGCGCGACCTCGACATGCCGGTGGAGATTCTGGCGGTCCCGACCCTGCGCGAAGCCGACGGCCTCGCCATGTCCTCGCGCAACGCCTACCTCTCCAGGGAGGAGCGGATCATCGCCTCGCGGCTCAATCTCATCCTGCGCGAAGCCGTCGAGCAGCTCGAATCCGGCGCCAACATCATGACCACCCTGGTCAAGATCGAGCGCCAGATCTTCAAATCGGGCTTTCGCCAAATCGATTATGTCGCCATCCGCGGCGACGAGGATTTCCTGCCGATCGCGAGCCCGATCGTGCGCCGCCCCGCGCGCCTCCTCGTGGCGGTCTGGGCCGGCGAAACGCGCCTTATCGACAATGTGGCCGTCGGGATCATGCGGCCCTGAGCGCTCACCAGGCGCCGAGCGCCATCAGTTCGGCGCGCAATTCATCCGGCAGGCCTCCGGCGGCGTCGCGCAGCGCATCCAGATCCCGCGGCGCGTCGCCGGGCTCCAAATAGCGCCACCCCTGGAAAGCCCGCTTCGGCGCCGGCGCCGTGCGCACAAGCTCCGCATCGAGATAGAGCCCGCAGCGCAGGCCGTGATCGTCCTCGACCTCGTCGATGGCGATGATCCGCTGGCGCACCAGGATCGCGCCCTTGATCACCCAATAGAGCGAGCCGCCGGCGAGCACGTCCGCGGCGCGCTTGGGCCAGGCGCGCGTGCCGCAGACAGGCGTCTGACGCGGGAGGCGACGACGCTTGGCCTCGCGCACCTGCCGCGCCTGCCAGGCTTCAAGGTCCTCGATCGACTCGGCGCCGACGCAGAGCTTGACGATATGCACGCCCGCGGCAGGCGCTGGTGTTCTGCTCATGCGGACGTCGCTGGTTCCGACTGCGCCGCGCGCCAGCGCGCCTTGAGGCTGGCGCTTGTCGCGCGCGAGCCATCCGGGCTCCATCCCGGCGGCCCGAACAGATAGAGCCACGCTTCGCGGAGGGACTTCGCCTTGGCGACGTCGCGCGCCATGCCGACCCATTCGTGGAAGGCGATCCGCAGCGGATTGAACGTCGCGAGATTGGAGATGATCCCGTAGGTCGGCCGCTCTTCTTCCTGCACGAAGGTTCCAAACATCCGGTCCCAGATGATCAGCACGCCAGCGTAATTGGCGTCGAGATATTTGGGATTCGTCGCGTGGTGCACGCGGTGATGGGACGGCGTGTTGAAGACCCATTCGAGCGGGCCCATGCGGTCGATCAATTCGGTGTGGATCCAAAACTGGTAGACGAGGCTGATGGCCGAGAACATCAGCACCATCTCCGGCGGAAAGCCGATCAAGACGAGCGGCAGCCAGAACACGAACGTCAGGCTGATCGCGCCCGTCCAGGTCTGACGCAGCGCCGTGCTCAGATTGTAGTGCTGCGAGGAATGGTGGATGACGTGGCTCGCCCAGAACCAGCGGCGCTCGTGGCTCACCCGGTGGAACCAGTAATAAGCGAGGTCCTCCGCGAAGAAGCACAGCGCCAGCGACCACCACGCCCACGGAATGTCGAACAACCGGTGTTCGTGCGCCCAGGCGTAACCGGCGATGGCGACGCCGCCCGTGAGGATGCCCGCAACTCTGTTGCCGAGGCCCATCGACAGGCTCGCCGCCGAATCCGCAGCTTCGTAGCGGCCGCCGCCACGCGACCGCACGACGACCATCTCGATGAGGATCAGCAGAACGAACGCCGGCACGGCGTAGGTGACGATCGGGGGAATCTGGATCGGGTCAGGCATCAGAGTCTCCTAGCGACCCTCCACATGGGCGTCGAGCCAAGGCGGACATTCGGGCAAGCGCAGCGCGCCGCCAGGAAAGCCGAAGTCGAGGCCCGCCACGAGGATTCGCACGCCGCGCCGGTCTGGTTTCACCCGCACCGCCCGTGCGGCCGCCGGCAGACGCCGCGCCGTTGCGCCATCGCCGAGCGCGCGGGCCACGACGAGGCCCCCATCAGACAGCCGAGCAAGCGCCCAGCCGCCGTCGATCGCGAGTTCAGCGATTTTGGCTTGGGGATCGAGATGCAGGATCGCTCCGCGCACAGCCGCTTCATCAGCGAACCGGCCGCGCACGCGAAAGCCCATGGCCGCCGCGATCCCGGAAAGGATCGCGACCGTCACGGCCGACGCCGCGATGACGACGAGATCGTTCACGAGAGCGGCTCCAGGCGGATGAGCGTCGCGCCTTCCTTCACCTGCGCGCCCGGCTCGACGGCGACGGTCGCGATCACGCCGTCGCGCGGCGCTTTCAGCGCGTGCTCCATCTTCATCGCCTCGAGAACCACGAGCGGGGCCCCCTTCCGCACGCTTTGACCAGGGGCCGCGGAAACCGCCGCAATTCGCCCCGGAAGAGGGGCCTTGACGTCGTCCCCCGCCTCGCCGCCGGCGGCGTCGGCGCTGGCCCCGGCCGGCGTGAAGAGAAAGGTCTCACCGGCGATCAAGACCCGCGTCGCAGCGCCCTCGTCCACGAACAAGGCGCGGAACGGCGCGCCGGCGTAATCGGCCTGGATTTCCTCCGGATCAGTCCAGTCGATGATCAGTCCAGGTTCGCCATCCAGGGCAACGGCGATGGCGACGCCGCCCTCCTCCATGTGCGCGACGCGACGCGCCGGGGCGTTGAGGCGCCACCCGTCCCGCGCCGCCCAAGGGTCGCCGCCCGCCGGCGTCGCGGCGAGCCGCGCGCCCAGAACCGCCGCAGCGCGCGCCCGGCCTGCGCTGCGATCAGCCAGAACATCGATTTTCTCGGCGATGGAACCCACGTGATGCGCGCCGGCCTGGAAGTCCGCATCGGCGAGACAGCGTTGCAGGAAGGCGCCGTTGGTGGCGACGCCGTCGACCTGCAGCCGGCCGAGCGCAACCTTGAGATGCCAGATCGCCGCGTCGCGCGATTGCGCGTGCACGATATGTTTGGCGATCAAAGAATCGTAGGCCGCCGGCACGACGTCGCCGGCGTCGAAGCCCTGATCGAGGCGACCGTAGGGATCGGCGTCGAAGCGGCGAATGCGGCCGACGCTCGGGCGGAAATCCTCGCTCGGATCCTCCGCGCAGATGCGCGCCTCAACCGCATGGCCGTCGATCGCGATCTCGTCCTGCGCGAGCGGCAATGGCGCGCCAGCGGCGACCAGGAACTGCCACTCGACGAGGTCGAGACCGGTGATTTCCTCGGTCACCGGATGCTCGACCTGGAGGCGCGTGTTCATCTCCAGGAACCAGAAGCTGTCGGCGGCGAGCGGGCGCGTCCCGTCGACGATGAATTCCACCGTGCCGGCGTTGCGATATCCGACTGCGCGCGCGACCGCGAGCGCCGCATCCGTCATCGCTTCGCGCACGGCGGGCGTCATGCCGGGCGCCGGCGCCTCTTCGATCACCTTTTGCCTGCGTCGCTGGAGCGAACAGTCGCGTTCGAACAGATGAACCAGATTTCCGTGGGCGTCGCCGAACACCTGCACTTCGATATGGCGGGGTCGCTCGACCAGTTTCTCGATCAGCACACGGTCGTCGCCGAACGCGGCGGCGGCCTCGCGCTTGGCCGACGCCAAGGCTTCGGCGAAATCGTCTGCACGCCGCACTTCGCGGATGCCGCGTCCGCCGCCGCCGGCGACGGCCTTGATGAGCACCGGGAACCCGATCGCCTTGGCCTCTTTGGCCAACCGCTTTTCGCCCTGGTCCTCGCCGCGATAGCCGGCGAGCACCGGCACGCCGGCCGCTTCCGCGATGCGCTTGGCCTCGTCCTTCAGGCCCATGGCGCGGATCGCGTCCGGGCTTGGCCCGATCCAGATCAGACCGGCGTCGATCACGGCCTGCGCGAAATCGGCGTTCTCGGAGAGAAACCCGTAGCCCGGATGAAGAGCCGCAGCGCCGGCCTCGCGGGCGGCGGCGAGGATCGCGTTCGCGTCGAGATAGCTCTCGCGCGCCGGCGCAGGCCCGATCCGCACCGCAACGTCGGCGCTGCGCTTATGCAGCGCGTTGGCGTCGGCGTCGGAATAGACCGCGATCGTGCGCACGCCCATGCGTCGCGCGGTCCTGAAGATCCGGCAGGCGATCTCGCCGCGATTGGCGACCAGAACGGATTCGAACGGCGCGCTCATCCGGTGAGGCCGAGGATGACGATGAGACCGATGAAGATCGCCAGGCAAATGAGCGCGAAGATGCAGAGCACGAACGTGCGCCAGAGCGCGGAAACGAGCTTCAAGCGGTAGGTCCCGCCCAGATGGAAGAACATGTGCACCGGCGGCGCGACGAGCGCGAGCGTCGCCAAGGAGGACTCGAGCGGCGGCGCGAACCTTCCGACCAGAGCGATCACGATGAAGAGCAGCGACATGAAGCTCAGGGAATAGAGGATGAACACGACGTGGTCGTAGAGCGTCACGTTCTTTTTGAAGAGGAACAAGAAGGCTAGGCACGGCAACGAAAGCGGCACCAGCAGGAACGAGAACTTGTAGGCGGCGTTCTGGATCTTGTACCAACCGAGCTCGGGGTTCCGGAGCTTGGCGTGGACCTTTTCGTCGAGCTTCTTCGAGCCGGTATTGACCGTGATCTTCCCGAGCGCTTCGGCGCGTTTGATCTCAGCGAAGATCGAGTCGAGCCCTTCCGCGCCGCCGGCGACGACGTCCACCTCGACCTCGCCCGACGGCGACACTTTGGCGACGACATTGTCGCCCGAGACCTGATCCGCGCGCGCCAGCGCTCGATCGAGCAATCCCCGTGATACGGCGATCTCGGACAAAGTCTGCGCGTCGTTCGCCGCCTTGGCCTTGGCTTCGTTCACGTCCAGCTGCGCGCGCGCGGTGCGCAATTGCGCGATCATCTCTTCTCGCCGTGCAAGCTTTCCGGCCATCGCGGCGGAATCCTTCACAGCCGTATCGACCGCCTTCTGCGCGTCCTTGACGGCCTCATCCGCTTCCGCGAGCGCGACTTCGTTTGCGGCTTCGGCCTTGAGCTTGTCCCGCGCCGAGCTCGCGGCGGCGAGCTTGGCTTCAGCCTCGCTTTGCTCGGCGACGGCCGCGGCCGCCTGTTGACGCAAGTCCGCGGCGGTAGAGGGGCCGTTGATCTCCGGCTGTCCGATGAACGCGAACACGAAAAACATCATGAAAACGACGAACAGGAACATCGCAAGCGGCGAGACGAAGCGTGCGCGCTTGCCGTGGATGTAATCGGACGTCAACGTCCCTGGACGGCCGACGAGCCTGGGCAGGGTGCGCCAAGCCTTGGCGTCGAAGTGCACAATGCCGTGCAGGAACTCCTCGAACACGTGGACGAGCTTGCGCTCCACGTGACCGTGTTGCCCGCACTGGTGGCAATAGGCGCCGACGAGCGACGCGCCGCAATTGAGGCAGTCGGCCTGATCGACATGCCCGGAACGCGCGCCCCGCCGGCCCTCGATGGCGCCGGCGGCGAGCCCAGCCGTCATCGCCGCGCCCGCCGCCTCGATCTCTCCGCTCATGGCCCGCCCCCGGATCGGCGCCCCGCGGCCGGCCGATGCACGGCGGCGACCAGGACGAAACTGATGATCATCAACAGATACCACGCGCCGAGCTTGGAGAGGGAGACGGGCGACCAGGCGCCCTCCTGGCCTGGATAGACCCAGGCGCGCGCAAACGTGCCGAGATTTTCAGCAAGCCAGATGAACAGCGCCACAAGTCCAAAACCGACGACCAACGGCATCGGCCGATGCGTCTGGTCCGGACGGAACCAGACGACGCAGGGCCCGAACACCACCAGCGTGGCGGCGAACAGCAGCGGACGCGCGTCCCACATGTAATGGTGGGTGAAGAAGTTGACGTAGACGCCGCCGGCCACGAGCCCGGCCGCCCAGAGCGGCGGAAAGCGATCGAAGCGGAAGTCGAAGATCCGCCAGACCCGCGCAAGGTAGGAGCCGACGGCCGCGTACATGAACCCGGAGAACAACGGCACGCCGGCGATCCGCAGAAGGCTCGGCTCGGGATAGATCCAGGAACCCATGTGCGTCTTGAAGATCTCCATCGCCGTGCCGACGATGTGGAAGGCCGCAATGACCCGGGCCTCTTCGTAGGTCTCAAGGCCGGTCGCGAGCAGCAGGACCTGTAGCGCCACGCAGGCGATCACCAGCGCGTCGTAGCGCGCGAGTGGCGCATTGTCGGGATAGAAAAAGTGCGTCGCCAGGAGCAGCGCCAGAACTGCGCCGCCGAAAATGCAGGCCCAGGCCTGCTTGATGCCGAAGGCGAGAACCTCGAAGGCGAACGCGCCGATCGGCCCGCGCACGGCGTGTGCGCGCAAGGCCTCGCGCGCCGCATGGAGGTGCGTGCGCAGCTCAAGCGCCCGTTCCCGCAATCCCACCGCTTCAGCCGTTCTTCCAGGACGGCGCGCGACGCTCAAGGAAGGCGGCGACGCCCTCCTTGCCCTCGGCGCTGGCGCGGCGCTCGGCGATCCGACGCGCCGTCTCGCGCAGCAATCCGTCCGTGATCGGCTGACCAGCGACGTCGCGCACCAGCCGCTTTGCGTCGGCGACGGCGCCGGGCGCGGCCTCGAAGGCCAGGCCGGCGAGCATTTTCATCATCGATTCGAGATCAGCCTCGGTGTCGACGGCGTATTGGACGAGACCGATCTTTTCGGCGAACCGGCCGTCGAAGCCCTCGCCGGTGGCGAACAGGGCCCGCGCCCAGCGCGCGCCGATGGCTTCGATGACGTATGGGCTGATCGTCGCGGGCGTGAGGCCGAGCCGCACCTCTGAGAAGCGGAACGCCGTCGAATTGAGCGCGACCGCCACGTCGCAGGCTGCGATCAGGCCCGCCCCGCCGCCCATCGCCGCGCCGTGCGCAAGCGCGACTGTGAGCTGAGGCAGATCGTGCAGCGCCTTCAGCATGCCGGCGAGCGCGCGCGCATCGGCCTCGTTGTCCTCGCGCGAGTGCTGGCCCTGGCGGCGCATCCATTCGAGGTCGGCGCCAGCGCAGAACACATCGCCCGCGCCGCGCAGGAACACGACGCGCACATGATCGGCTGCGCGCAGCGTCTCGAAGGCGTCGGCGAGGGCCGCGATCATCGCTTCGTCGAAAGCGTTGCGCTTTGCGGGCCGGTTGAGGGTCACGACGGCGAGGCCCTCGGGCGATACGTCGAGCAGGACCGGATCGGGCGCGAGCGTCATGGGGCCTCTCCTTGGGCGTCGTCGATCAATGCGAGCGCGAGCGCTGCGGCCGCGCGCGCCTCGCCCGGCCAGGCCGCGTTCGGCGCGGCCGCAAGCTTAGCCGGCTTTGCGCCGCCCGTATCGGGCCCTCCGACGCGCAGCACGGCGATCGGCTTGCCGGCGCGGTCGGCCAGGTGCAGCGCCCGCAGCGTCGGCGCATCGAGACGCCCGTCGCCGCCCGGCCCCGTGACGATCACCAGACCGTCCGCCTCGCCCATGCGCGCCCGCACCTGCGCAACCGGAACAGCGCCGAGCCCCCGCTCGGCCAGCGCGCGCGCCAGCTCGGCGCAGCGCGCCGCCTCGCCGGCCATGGCAAGTGTACGGTCCGGCGCGGGGCCTGCAATTTTTGGCCGGCGCGTCGCTAGAGCCGCGACGCCCAGGACGAGCCCGATCACGGCGGCGACCGCGGCGGCGGCGAGCGCCCACCCGGCAAACGGCAAGCCGCCGACTGCGATCAACCCCGCGGACAAGGCGAGTTGTGCGGCGGCGAGCGCACAGGCGACCGCGAAGGCAAGCGCGGCCAAGGCGGCGAAAGGCGCAGGCTTGGCGCGCGGCTCGACGCGCGGCGTCGGGATCGCCGCCGTTTCCGCGATTGGCGCGAGTGCGGCGATGCGGGTCGCGACGGCTTCCGCGACGACGGCGGGCGCCTGAGCGGCGGCTGTGGTCAAAGCCGGCAGGTCGGCGAGCGCCGCAGGCGCGGCGGCGCCGTCGACCAGTGCAATCACGAGCCGGTCGAGCGCCCAGCCGTCCAGCGCGCGCGTGGTCAAGGCGTCCGAGGCGGGATCGGCGGCGGCGGCGGCGGTCCAGACCAGCGCCACCATGTCGCGGCCCTTAAGCGCCGGACCGGCGCGGGCGCCGTCTTCGGTCTCAACGAAGGCGCCGTCACGCTCGAACACCCGCGCGATTTTTTCAGCGAGCGCGGCGTCGCCGGGCGCATGGACCACAAAGACCGTCATCCCCGATCAATAGCCCCCGCCGCCGCCGCGCGCCAATGTCACAGGACGTCGTCGATCCGGGTTTTCGGCCGCGCAATGACGGCGCCCTTTTCGGTGATCACGATCGGCCGCTGGATGAGGATCGGCTCGGCGGCCATCGCCTCGAGGATCGCCTCCTCGCTTGCGCCGGCGTAGACGCCGAGCGCCTCGCCCTTGGCCTCGTTCGGGCGCAGCAGATCCGCCGGCTTGAGCTTGAGCTGTTTGAGGACTGCCTTGATCTGCGCCTTCGTCGGGTGGGCCTTCAGGTACGCGAAGATCTCCGGCTGGACGCCCTTTTCCTCAAGATAGGCGATCGCGTTCTTCGACGAGCCGCAGGCCGGATTGTGCCAGACAGTGACCGCAGCCGCGGCCTGCGCCGCTGGCTTGGCGGCGGCGGTCTTGGCCTTCGCGGCCGGCGCCTTCGCCTTCACCGCCGCTTTCGGCTGCGCAGCGGGCTTCTTCACGGACGGCTTGGCTTTGGTCGGTTCGTTTTTCGGCATCGATGCCCCCTCGGTTTCGACCGCGAGGAGATAGGGGCTTCTAGTCTGCCGCGCGAGTGGCGCCGCAACATGAATAGGCCGTAAATTTCGCATTGCAGCATCCGCAAAACGCGTTGCAGGATGAACGCCGTTCGATTGCGCGGGACAGCGCGACGACGGGAGAGAAAGAGCCATGGACAAGGTTCGCAGCTTCGGCGAGTGCGCGTTCGGAATTGCTCTCATCGCGGCCGTGATCGCGCTTGGCTACGGCGCCTGCGGGCGCGTCGTGGAGAGCGCGATGATCGTCGCCGCGCTGAACTGACGCCTTCTACATCCTGAACACGCCGAACCGTGTTGGTTCGATGGGCGCATTGAGCGCGGTCGCGAGCGAGAGCGCCACGACGCGCCGCGTATCGGCCGGGTCGATCACGCCGTCATCCCACAGCCGCGCGGTTGCGAAATAGGGCGAGCCCTCGTCCTCATATTTTGCGCGGATCGGCGCCTTGAACGCCTCTTCCTCCTCCACTGACCAGGTCCCGCCGCGGGCTTCGACGCCGTCGCGCTTGACGGTCGCGAGCACGCTGGCCGCCTGCTCGCCGCCCATGACCGAAATCCGCGCGTTGGGCCACATCCACAGGAACCGCGGCCCATAGGCCCGCCCGCACATGCCGTAATTGCCGGCCCCGTAGGATCCGCCGATCACCACGGTGATTTTGGGGACGCGCGCGCAGGACACCGCCATGACGAGTTTCGCCCCGTCCTTGGCGATGCCGCCAGCCTCGTAGCTCGAGCCGACCATGAACCCCGTGATGTTCTGCAGGAACAGAAGCGGGATCCCCCGCTGGCAGCACAATTCGATGAAATGGGCGCCCTTGAGTGCGCTCTCCGAGAAGAGCACGCCATTGTTGGCCAGAATGCCGACGGGAAAGCCCTCGATCCGCGCGAACCCGGTCACGAGCGTCTCGCCGTAGAGCCGTTTGAACTCGTCGAACTCTGACCCATCGACGATGCGAGCGATGACCTCGCGCACATCGTAGGGCGTGCGCAGGTCGGTGGGCGCGACGCCGTAAATATCTGAGGACGGATAGATCGGAGCCCGCGAACGCTCTGGATCCAGGGCGCGCCCAGACTTGGGAATGTTGGCGACGATCGCCCGCGCCATCGCGAGCGCGTGGTCGTCGTTCAGGGCGTAATGATCGGCGACGCCCGACCGTCGCGCATGCACGTCGGCGCCGCCGAGATCTTCGGCCGAAATGATTTCCCCGGTCGCAGCCTTCACCAGCGGCGGCCCGCCGAGAAAGATCGTGCCTTGCCGGCGCACGATCACCGTCTCGTCGCTCATCGCGGGAACGTAGGCGCCGCCTGCGGTGCATGAGCCCATGACGACGGCGATCTGGGAAATCCCCGCCGCACTCATCTGCGCCTGATTGAAGAAGATCCGCCCGAAGTGCTCCCGGTCCGGGAAGACCTCGGCCTGATGGGGCAGATTGGCGCCGCCGGAATCGACGAGGTAGACGCAGGTCAGCCGGTTTTCGCGCGCGATCTCCTGCGCGCGCAGATGCTTCTTCACCGTCATCGGATAATAGGCGCCGCCCTTGATGGTCGGATCGTTGCACACGATCATGACCGGCCGCCCGGCGACGGCGCCGACGCCGGCGATTATCGAGGCGGCGTGCACGTCGCCCTCATACATGCCATTGGCGGCAAGCGCGCCGATCTCGAGGAAAGGCGCGCCAGGATCGAGAAGCCGCTCGACACGTTCGCGGGGAAGCAGCTTGCCGCGCGCGACGTGACGCGCCCGCGCCTCTTCGGAACCTCCCAAGGCCGCGAGTGCGGTGCGTGCCTTCAGATCATCGACCAGCGCGCGCATAGCTTCGGCATTGGCGCGTTGCGCTGGGCTTTCGATGTCCAGCTCGGATTGCATTCGGCTCATGACACCTTGTGCCAAGGCCCGATCCGCCGGGCAATGGGCCGGCTTCACGCTCGCCGCCGTACGTGGCACAAGCGTCCGATGAGGCAGTCGATCGAAGCGCTCGGGCAGGCCGCTGTCGCCGCCCTCAATCGAGGCGACGCCGCCGGCGCGCGAAAAGCGTTCGAGGAAATAGTTCGTCTTGGCCACGCCGACACCGCCGTGTGGCTCGGCATTGCAATCGCGGCGCAAGCGCAAGGCGACGATCCCGCCGCCGCCGCCGCCGCTGACCGCGTGCTCGCCGACGACAGCCAGAACCTGCGGGCGCTCCTGATCCGCGCCGCGCTGCACGAACGCGCCGGCGACGTGCGCGCCGCCGCGAGCTTCTACGCCGCGGCGCTCGGCCAGATTCCCGAAGGCGTATCCCTGCCGGGCCCGATCCAGCGCGAAATCGACCGCGCCCGAACTGCGGAAGCGCAGGTGCGCCGGCGCATGGAAGACCATATGCGCGCCCAGCTGGAAGCCGGCGGCTATCGCGACACCGCCGAAACCCGCCGCTTCACCCAGTCTCTGGACCTCTTGTCCGGCCGTCGTCAGCGCTACGAGTCGCGGCCGCGGTCCTACTTCTTCCCGGAGCTTCCGAGCATCGCGTTCCACCCGCGCGAGCGCTTCCCATGGCTCGCTGCGCTCGAAGCGCAGACCGACGCGATCGCCGGCGAGCTCGCGCCGCTGCTCGAAACGCCGGGCGCGTTCGCGCCCTACGTGGAAGCCGAATCCAATCGCCCCACCGACCGCGACTACCGACTGCTCGACAACGCCGAATGGACTGCCTGCTATCTCTGGCGCGACGGCGTGCGCAACGAGCCGTATGCCTCGCTTTGTCCTCGGACTATGGCCGCCATGGAGGCCATTCCGCTCGAGACGATCCCGCGGCGCGCTCCGTTCGTGCTGTTTTCCAAGCTGACCCCGGGCGCGTGGATCCAGCCGCATCACGGCTTTCTCAACTCCCGGCTCGTTGCTCATTTGCCGCTGATAGTTCCGGACGGGTGCTGGTTCAGGGTCGGCGCGGAAACCCGCAGCTGGCGCCGGGGCGAGGCGTTCGTGTTCGACGACACGATCGAGCACGAGGCGAAAAACCCAACCAGGGACACTCGCGTGGTGCTGATCTTCAATGTCTGGCGCCCTGAGCTCACCGAGATGGAGCGACATTTGGTGTCTCTGCTTATGCAGGCCGTTGACGATATTTAACCGGACGAAAAATCTATTCCCCACCGCAACAAATCTCCGCCTGGCGGCGAACTTATCATGTGGCCTTAACCGTCTTGGTTTACGGTGAGGTCGGGCGCAGAAGGACGCCTTGTCATGACCCCGTCGCTCGCTGAAATCCCGTTCTTGCGCGGCGCCTCGCCTGAGGCGCTCGCGGCCGCCGAGCAGGAGGTCGAGTGGTTCTCCCTCCCAGGCGGCTGGCCCCTGTTCGAGGTCGGCGAGGAAGCAGATTCGATCTATTTCGTCGCCTCCGGCGCCCTGGGCGCTTTCCGCACGCTGGCGAGCGGCGAGCGTCGCCTGCTCGGCTACATCCGTTCGGGCGAGCCGGTCGGCGAGATGGCCCTGATTACCGGTGAGCGCCATTCCGCGGCCGTCTATGCCGTGCGCGACACAGAACTCCTGCGGCTGTCGCGCGGCGCTTTCAACAGGCTTGCGCGCGCCTATCCGGAACTCATGCAATCGATCGCCCGCCTTATGCTGGCGCGCACGAGACCCAATCGGCGGCGCAATCCGCGCACTGAACCACGCGTTTACACGCTGATTTCGACCTCGCCGACGATCGACCTGAAGCTGCGAGCGCGTGCGCTGCGCGATGCGCTGGCCGCAGTCGGCAAGACCTGCGCAATCATGAGCGAGGACGACGCGCCCGAACAGGCGGCGGGCCGGCTCGACGCGCTGGAGCGGACCCACGACATCGTGTTCCTGCTTACGCCGATCGCGGACAATGTCTGGTTCCGCACGTGCCTGCGCCAGGCTGACCGCATCTGGGTCATGGCGCGCGCCGATGCGCGGCCCTCGGTTCCGCTGCTTCCGGACGATCCGTCCCCGGCGCGTCAGCTGCGCCTCGTCGATCTCATCCTGCTGCACCATGGCGCCGATCGGCAGGCGGCGAGTTCGGAGGAATGGCGCGCCTCCTGCGATGCGAGCCGCCTCTTTCATTGGCGCGGCCTCAACGACGACGATTGCCGCCGTCTGGCGCGCAAGGTCGCCGGACAGTCGGTGGGTCTCGTGCTCTCCGGCGGCGGCGCGCGCGCCTACGCCCACATCGGCGTAATCCGGGCGCTGCGTGAGGCGCAGGTGCCGATCGATCAGGTCGGCGGCACGAGCATGGGCGCGATCGTCGCCGCCTGCCTCGCCATGGGCTGGGACGATGACGAAATCGAAATGCGCATCCGCAAGGCGTTCGTCGAAACCAACCCGCTCGGCGACTACGTCCTGCCCGTCGTGGCCCTGTCGCGCGGCCGCCGCGTCGACGACCGCCTGCAAGAACATTTCGGCGAGACGCTGATCGAAGATCTGCACACGCCGTTCTTCGCGATCTCGACGAACCTCGTCGCCGGCGCGCCGCGGGTCCACAAAGCCGGCCTCCTGCGCAAGGCGCTGCGCGCCAGCATTTCGCTGCCCGGCATCCTGCCGCCGGTGGTCGACGGCGAACACGGCCTTTTGGTCGACGGCGCGGTGCTCAAGAATTTCCCGGTCGACGTGATGCGCGCGCTCCATCGCGGCGCCATCATCGGCGTCGACGTCGCGCGTCGCGGTTCGATCAACCCGGCCGACTTTCTCGCGCCGCCGAACTTTCTCGGCTGGGTCACTCAGCACGGCTTGCAGTCGCCGCCGCCGATCGCTTCGGTGCTCATGCGCGCCGCGACCATTTCGGTCGATCCCTGGCAAGGCCGCGAGCGGACCGATCTGCTGGTGACGCCGGAAATGCCGGACGTCGATCTGCGCGATTGGCGCCGGTTCGACGAGGCGGTCGCCGCTGGGTACGAAGCCGCGGTAGCAGCCCTCAAGCGCCAGCCCACGATTGGCAAGCCGGTGTCTGAGGCGGACCGGGCCGCCGTCGAGGGCCAGATCCCGGACATGGACGCCGATTTCGAGACCGAAGCCGCAGCCTGAGCGCCGCCGCGCCGCGCCGTCCACAGCCCATCGATCACTGCTTTGAGATTTGCGTCCGTGCGCCGTTGCGCGGACGCCCTCGCGCGCTATCTTTAGTCCACCATCAATCAGCAGAAAGGAGGTGATCCAGTGTCTCATTGTCATTCGCCGCAGAGCGGTTCGACCTGGATGCAAGCGCCTGGGATCGTGATCCTGGAGGAGCGCGCCTCCTGATCGTCGCGACCGACGCGGTCCGACAATGCCAGGGCCGTCGCGGAAACGCGGCGGCCCTTTCGTTTGAGCGACCGCTGGCGGCGGACTGGTTGAAACTTTTGCGACGCGCTCGACGCCCGCTGCTGGCGGGTCATATTGCGGGCATGAACCGCCGCACCCTCATTACCGCATCGACCTTCGCTCTGGCCGCGCCCGCCTGTGCGCCGCTGACCGCCTTTGACGACGTGACGCCGAAAGACCCGGGCGTTCGCCGGCTCGCGCGGGCGGCCTATGCGCCCGGCCCGCGCGGCGGCGTCGATGTGTATGGCCCGGCGGCGCGCAAGGAGGCGGCGCGCGACCGACTGCCTGTCGTGGTGTTCTTCTACGGCGGATCCTGGAAATCGGGACGTCGGCAGGATTACGAATTCGCGGGAAGCGCGCTGGCCGCACTCGGCTGCATTGCGATGGTTCCGGATTATCGCCTTGTCCCGGACGTTCGATTCCCGGCCTTCCTGGCGGATTGCGCGGCCGCGACGGCCTGGGCAATGGCGCATGCGCAGGACTTCGGCGGCGATCCAGACCGCGTCGTTCTGTGCGGCCACAGCGCCGGCGCCTATAACGCCTTGATGACGGCGCTCGACCCGCGCTATCTCGCCGCCGCCGGCGCCGACCGCGCCCGCCTGCGCGGCGCAGTCGGCCTTGCGGGGCCCTACGACTTTTATCCGTTCGACGTCGACGCGACACGCGATGCGTTCGGCCAGGCGCCTGACCCGACAGCGACGCAGCCGATCAACTTCGTAGCGCCCGGCGCGCCGCCGACGTTGCTTCTGACCGGGCTCGACGACGAAACCGTCCGTCCACGCAATACGCGCGCGCTCGCCGCCAAACTCAAAGCCGCCGGTTGCGACGTCGCGACCCGCGAATATCCCAAGGTTGATCACGCCGACATCCTGCTTGCGCTCTCCAGGCCTCTGCGCGGGCGCGCGCCCGTGCTCGACGATCTCGGCGCGTTCGTTCGGCGCGTTGCGGCGCCTCGACCCGCCTGAACCTCAGACAACCGCGCGCTCAGGATCGGCTCAGCCCGGCGCGCCTAGGGTCATCTCGTCGACGCGGAACAGCCGCTTCGCACAGAGGAGACCAAGCATTATGAACCGCGCGCTCGCCGCCCTGGCCTTCACCCTGCTCGCAGCCGGAACAGCCGGAGCCGACCAGCGCGACGGCCGCTTCGGTCCTCCGGGATCGCCCGCTCCAGCGCTTGCCGGCGCCCCCTATGGCGGCCCCGCGCCCATCGCCGATCCGCGCTTCGACGACGGCCGCAGGGGCTATGAAGACCGGCGCGGCTATGACGACCGCCGCGGCCATGTGGATCGGCGCGTCATCATCGTCGAGAACGACTTCCGTTACGGCTATGACGGACGCGCCTACGACCACCGCCGCGACCATTGGGAGCGCAAACGCTGGATCCAGCGCGGCGATCAACTGACGCCCTGGCAGTTCCGC
Organism: Caulobacterales bacterium; assembly: GCA_049317545.1. Lineage (GTDB taxonomy): Bacteria > Pseudomonadota > Alphaproteobacteria > Caulobacterales > Aquidulcibacteraceae > REEB506. Next base: position 20,793 of record JBMOIB010000034.1, read on the forward strand.
CGCGCGGAATTCATCCGCGATTTCTGGAACTGGCGCCTGCCGCCGCCACCGCGTGGCGCGGCCTGGATGCGCCTCGGTCACCGCCTCGTCCTGGTGCGCCAACGCGATGGTCTGGTGATCGACGTGCTCCGCGCCTGACGGGAGAATAGCTCAGGTCCGTCCGCCTGCGGATAAGTTTTCCGCAGCGGCGTCGGCGGGGGAGAGGTCCGACCCAACGGCTCAGGGTCGGCCTCTCCTTCGGCCGTTTGGCGCAGGGGCGCTCAGCCCTCGCTCATCATCTCGCGGCCGATCAGGAAGCGACGAATTTCACTGGTGCCCGCGCCGATCTCGTAGAGCTTGGCGTCGCGCAGCAATCGTCCGGTTCCGACATCGTTCACGTAGCCGGCGCCGCCGAGCGCCTGGATCGCTTCCAGCGCCACACGGGTGGCCTGTTCGGCGGCGTAAAGGATCGCGCCGGCCGCGTCCTTGCGCGTGGTCTTGCCGGCGTCGCAGGCTTTCGCGACCGCATAGACATAGGCGCGGCTCGTGGAGAGCGCGACGTACATGTCGGCGAGCTTGCCCTGCATCAGTTGGAAATCGCCGATCGGGCGGCCGAACTGTTTGCGTTCGCGCACATAGGGCAGGACGAGATCGAGCGCGGCCTGCATGATGCCGAGCGGGCCGGCGGCGAGCACGGCGCGCTCGTAGTCGAGGCCAGACATCAGCACCCGCACGCCCTCGTTGAGCGGGCCCATGATGTTTTCGGCCGGCACTTCGCAGTCTTCGAACACGAGTTCGGCGGTGTCGGAGCCGCGCATGCCGAGCTTGTCGAGCTTGGGCGACACCGAGAAGCCCTTCATGCCTTTCTCGATCAGGAACGCGCTGATGCCGCGGGGGCCGGCATCGGGGTCGGTCTTGGCGTAGACGACGAGCGTTTCGGCGTGCGGGCTGTTGGTGATCCAGTATTTGGTCCCGTTGAGGACGTAGCGGTCGCCCTTCTTCTCGGCGCGCAGCTTCATGGAGACGACGTCGGAGCCGGCGCCCGCTTCGCTCATGGCGAGCGAGCCGACGTGCTCGCCGCTAATCAGCTTAGGCAGGTAGCGCTGCTTCTGCTCCGGCGTGCCCCAGCGGCGGATCTGGTTGACGCACAGGTTCGAATGGGCGCCGTACGAAAGCCCGACCGAGGCCGAGGCGCGGCTGATCTCTTCGACGGCCACGACATGCTCGAGATAGCCGAGCCCTATGCCGCCCCATTCCTCTTCGACGGTGATGCCGTGCAGGCCGAGCGCGCCGAGCTTGGGCCAGAGGTGGCGGGGGAAGGTGTTGGTCTGGTCGATCTCGTCGGCGATCGGGGCGATTTCGGCGTCGGCGAAGCGACGGGTGAGATCGCGGATCTGATCGGCGGTCTCGCCGAGGTCGAAATCCAGCATCGAGGGGGCGTTGCGCAGCATCCGCCGACCATGCCCGCGGCGGGCGCCCGCCTCAAGCGCCGAGGCGCGACAGGTAATAGAGCGAGATGAGCGAGGCGAGCGCGCCAGGGCCGCCGAACCGGATGAGCGCGAGGCCGGCGAACGGCCCGCCGGCGGCGAAGGCGACGGCGCCGACCAGCAGCAGCGTCAGGCCGAAGGCGGCCAGAGCGGTGAGCGCGATGGCGTCGGCGCCTGCACCATTTCGGGCGACGCCGAGGGCGCGGGCCAGCGGCGTCTCGGCTTCGGGGCGCTCATTGTGGGGGTGCGGCGGCGGCGAGAGCGCGACAGCCGTTTCAGGACGGGACGCCAGGATGCGTTGCAGGCGGGCGGTCGCTTCCGACGTTTCGAGCCCCGCTGGCGGTTCGGCCGAGGGCGTGACCGGGCGCACCAGCGCCGAGGCGGCGGCCACCGGCGGGTCGAGCGCGAGGAACATGGCCTGCTCGGCGGCGCGGCGGCGGACCAGGGCATCGATCTCGGCAGGCGCGCCGCGCATTGCGCTGTAGCGCCAGGCGCTTATCGCCTGGGCCGCGACCAGGGGATGTCCGGCGTTCAGCGACACCAGCACCGGCGAGCCGCGAAAGGCCTCCAGGCCGATTGAAAAAGCGAATGAAACCAATGCATCGAACTGGGTTTGCGTCACGGGCGCATAGATCGCGGCGGCGACCGCATCGACAACCGGCGCGAGATCGGCGCGGAGCAATTCCTCTGCTTCGCCCGGCTCGATCGGCGCGGCCCGCGCTTGGTCTTCGACGTGGCCATGGCCGATGACGAAGCGGCCCTTGGGCGCCGGGATGGAATGCGGCGCAAAGCCCTCGAACGCGCGGATGGCGTCGAACCCGGAAGGGGAGAGGCGGAAGTTCATTACGGCTCGGCGTTCCGAAAAGGGTCAGGCTAATGACTGGCCCCACCCCATCCGCAAGACGCGCGCCGCTCACATCAGGATCAGGGTCGCAAGCCCGAGGAAGGACAGGAAGCCGACGCAATCGGTGCAGAAGGTGACGAACACCGACGAGGCGACCGCCGGGTCCGCACCGAGCCGGCGCAGGCTCAGCGGCACCAGAATGCCCGCTAGCCCCGCAACTGTGAGGTTAATCAGCACCGCAAGCCCGATCGCCAGCGCCAGCCCCTCGCTGCGGAACCAGAGCCCGGCGGCGAGCGCCAGGATCGCCGCAAGCATCACGCCATTGGCGACGGCCGTGCTCGCTTCGCGCACGATATGGCGCAGCGCGTTCGAGGCGGTCAGTTCGCGGGCGGCGATGGCGCGCACGGCGACGGCAAGCGTCTGGGTGCCCGCATTGCCGCCGATCGAGGCGACGATCGGCATCAGCACGGCGAGCGCCACGAGCTTTTCGATCGAGCCCTCGAAATTGGCGATCACCGAGGAGGCCACCATGGCCGTCGCAAGATTGACGATGAGCCAGGGGGCACGGGCGCGCACGGAGGCCCAGATCGTCTCCGCCTGCCCGGTCTCGCCGACGCCCGACAGGCGCAAGAGGTCTTCCTGGCCCTCCTCGGTGATGACGTGGACGATGTCGTCGACGGTCATCATGCCGCGCAGACGGCCGGCGGAATCGACCACGGGCGCCGAGGCGAGGCTGTATTTGCGGAAGGCGTAGGCGACTTCTTCCTGGTCCATGTCCTCGGTGATGATCGCCTGGACCGGCCGCATGATCTCGACGAGGCGCACCTCGCGCTGGTGGCGCAGCAGCGTCGACAATTGCACCGCCCCGACCGGCCGATAGAGCGGATCGACCACGTACACTTCGAAGAACAGATCCGGCAGATCTTCCGCCTTGTTGCGCATCGCATCGATCGCGCGACCTACGGACCAATCCTCGCCGGCGGCGACGAATTCGCGCTGCACCAGGCGGCCGGCGGTGTCCTCTTCGAAGGAGAGGTTTTCGCGCACCGCCAGACGCACGTCCTCGGGCGCAGCGGCGAGCACTTCGGAGAGCTTGTCTTCGTCGACGTCGGCGGCGACGGCTGCGGCGTCGTCTGTGTCCATTTCGCCGAGCGCGCGGCCGACGTAATCGGCCGGCAGGAGTTCGAGCACCTGCTCGCGCTTTTCCCAGGAAATGTCGGCCAGAACGGCCGGCGGCAATTCGAGGCCGATCAGCCGGTAGAGGCTGCGCAGCGCCTCTACCGGCAATTGCTCGACCACGTCCGCGACGTCGGCGGGGTGGCGACCGGATAGCAGGCGGCGCAGTTCAGGCGCGTCGCGGTCATAGGCGGCGCCGATCACTTGGGTCACAAAATGTGGGTCGACTTCGAACCGCGCGGCGGTCTCGCTTTCGGCGTCGCGCGTGTCTTCAGCCATCCGGCGCTCCGTTCACCGCCCTTCAAGGGCGCGGTTCGTCGCAGAGGTCAAGTCGGGCGGCGGCCAGTGCGATGAGGAGGTTCCCGGTGGTGCGCTCGAGAGGACTCGAACCTCCACGGTGTTACCCACTAGCACCTCAAGCTAGCGCGTCTACCAATTCCGCCACGAGCGCATCCGGGGGAGCCGCGAGGTATCAGAAGCCCCGCCCCGCCGCAAGGGCCGTGCACGCCGACGTCCGCACGACGCTGCGCGTCTGCGGGTTCGAATAGGGACAAGGCGGAGCAGCTCAGCCCTCGGCCGATAGAAGTTTTGGTTGGGTAGTTCGGCTTTCGCCGCTCCGCCTTGTTCGACGCGCCGGTTTGGTCAACCCGGCGGACCGCTTACGCGATCCCTCAAGATCTGAGGCCGGAGCGCGC
>JBMOIB010000035.1:0-24883 GCA_049317545.1 Caulobacterales bacterium
AACAAGAAGGCCAAGGACGGCCGCATCGACCCGCTGATCGGGCGCGAGGCCGAAGTGCTGCGTGCGATCCAGATCCTGTGCCGCCGCCAGAAGAACAATCCCCTTCTCGTCGGCGACCCGGGCGTCGGGAAGACCGCGATTGCGGAAGGCCTCGCGCGCAAGATCATCGAGAAGCAGGTGCCCGAGATTCTCGCCGATGCGACTATCTTCTCGCTCGACATGGGCGCGCTGCTCGCTGGCACGCGTTATCGCGGCGATTTCGAAGAGCGCCTCAAGGCTGTGATGAAGGAACTCGAGAACCACCCGAAGGCGGTGCTGTTCATCGACGAGATCCACACCGTCATCGGCGCTGGCGCGACCAGCGGCGGGGCGATGGATGCGTCGAACCTGCTCAAGCCGGCGCTGCAGTCGGGCAACCTGCGCTGCATGGGCTCGACGACCTACAAGGAATATCGCCAGCACTTCGAGAAGGACCGCGCGCTCGCGCGGCGCTTCCAGAAGATCGACGTGAACGAGCCGAGCGTGCCGGACGCGATCAAGATCCTCATGGGGCTCAAGCCTTACTTCGAGGAGTATCACAAGGTTCGCTACACGGACGACGCGGTCAAAGCGGCGGTCGAGCTCTCCGCGCGCCACATGAACGACCGCAAGCTGCCCGATAAAGCGATCGACGTGATCGACGAGGCGGGCGCCTCGATGATGCTGCTGCCGGCCGATCAGCGCAAAGAGCTCATCGACCAGGCCGACGTCGAGGAAGTGATTGCGCGCATGGCGCGGATTCCGCCGAAGTCCGTCTCGAAGAACGACAGCGAAATGCTGCGCTCGCTCGATGCGGATCTGAAGCGGGTCGTGTTCGGCCAGGACAAGGCGATCGACGCGCTCGCCGCGGCGATCAAGATGTCGCGGGCCGGCCTGCGCGAGCCGCAGAAGCCGATCGGCAATTATCTGTTCGCCGGCCCCACGGGCGTCGGCAAAACGGAAGTGGCCCGCTCGCTCGCCAACATCATGGGCATTGAGCTCCTGCGCTTCGACATGTCGGAATACATGGAGCGCCATACCGTGAGCCGCCTGATCGGCGCGCCTCCCGGCTATGTCGGCTATGATCAGGGCGGTCTGCTCACGGATGGCGTCGACCAGCATCCGCACTGCGTGCTGCTGCTCGACGAAATCGAGAAGGCCCACCCCGACCTGTTCAACATCCTGTTGCAGGTCATGGATCATGGCACTTTGACCGACGCCAACGGCAAGAAGGTCGACTTCCGGAACGTGATCCTGATCATGACGACGAACGCTGGCGCGTCGGATGCCTCCAAGCACGGCATCGGCTTCGGCGCCGGCAAGCGGGACCACGAGAACGACGAAGCGATCAAGCGGCTGTTCACGCCGGAATTCCGCAACCGTCTCGACGCGGTCATTCCGTTTGGCCAACTCACGCCGGACATCATCCGCTCGGTCGTGCAGAAGTTCGTGCTTCAGCTCGAGGCGCAACTGTCAGAGCGCAACGTCACGATCGAGATCTCGGAGGCGGCGGCCGATTGGATCGCCAAGCGCGGCTACGACGAGGCGTTCGGCGCGCGTCCGCTCGGCCGCGTGATCCAGGAGCAGGTGAAAAAGCCGATGGCGGACGAATTGCTGTTCGGCGCACTGCGTCACGGCGGTCTGGTGAAGATCGACGTCGAAGGCGCGGACGCCGAAAAGCTGTCCTTCACCTACTTCCCCGAGCAGCCGCCGGCGACGCCGCCGCCGCAGCGGACGCAGGAAGCGGTTTAACGACGCCTCAGCCACCTGCGCAGCGAAAGCTGCGCAGGTTTAGGCGTTCGATTACGGCTTGATCGGGCGCTTCCGAACCGGCAACGGTGCGGCATGACGTCCGCCGCCGAAATCCGCGCTCCGGCGCCGTTCACGCTCACCGCCTTTATGCTCGGCAACATCGTCATTGGCGCGGGCGTGCTCGCGCCGGCGGCGATGATGAACACCCTGACGGCTGATCTCGCCGTCAGTCCGGTCGAGATCGGGGCGCTGATCGCGTGGGGCGCGGTCGTTTTGTGCATCGGCGCGCCGACGCTTGCCTATTTCACCGGTCGCCTCGACCGCCGCGCCGTGCTGATCGGATCGCTTGCGCTCTATGCGGTGGGGCATGCGGCGTCGGCGTTCGCGACGGATTACGCACAGCTTCTGACCATCCGGGTGCTGATGATCGTCGGCGCGGCGGTCTATACGCCCCAGGCGGCGAGTGCAGTGACCTTGATGATCGGCGCCGAGCGCCGCGCCGCGGCGATCGCTTACGTCTTTATCGGGTGGAGCATCGCGGGGGCATTGGTGTCGCCGCTCCTGACGATCGTCGCCGATCAGGTGGGCTGGCGCGTGGCTTACGCCGGGCTCGCGGTCGCGGCGGGGCTCGCCGCCATCGGCGTTTTGCTGCGCACGCCTGGTGGTCTCGTGCCGCCGCGCGTGTCGCTTGCGGACTGGCGCCGCACGCTGATGACGCCGGCCATCGTCGTTTTGCTGGCGACGACGATGGTGCAGGTCATCGGCCAGTTCACGCTGTTTCCATATCTCGCCGCGGAGCTTCGGCGCGTCGCAGGGGCCGACGCCGGCGGAGTAGCGGCGGCGCTCGCCGTATACGGCGCGGCCGGTTTGATCGGCGCGGCTGCGTCGCAGCGTTTTGTCGGCGGGCTTGGCGCCGCGCGCGTGCAGGTCCTCGCGCTCGCGACGATGGCTGTTGGCCTCGTCGCATGGGCGCTGGTGGCGCACAATTACATCGCCGCGGTCGCGGCCGTGTTCATCTGGGGGCTCGGCTTCGCTGCGGCGATTTCGATGCAGCAGGCGCGGCTGATCGCGGTGGCGCCGGCGCTCGCGAGCGCGTCGGTCGCGTTCAACACGTCGTTTCTCTACCTCGGTCAGGCCATCGGCGCCTCGGTCGGCGCGCGCCTGATCGAAGCGCAGCGCGACGATTGGATCGGCTTCGTCGGCTGCGCCTTCATGTTGGCGGCGATCGGGCTTTCGTCGGCCGCCCACCTCAGGTTCAAGGCCTAAAGCGCCGCGGCGATCGCTTCCGCCAACGTCTGCAATTCGCCGACATCGCCCTTGGGCGCTGCGCCATGGCCCTTGAGGGTCTCCCCTTCCCAGCGGGGGATGATGTGGAAGTGCAGGTGGAAGACAGTCTGTCCGGCGGGGGCGCCGTTGAACTGCATGACGACGACGCCGTCGGGAGACAGCGCCTTGGTCGCGGCCTGCGCCAAACGCTGAACTCGGGCGAGGTAGGGGCCCACGAAGTCCGGCGGCAGATCGAGGAAGTTGCGAGCCTTCACGCCCTTCGGGATCACCAGAAGATGGCCGCGCGATTGCGGGAAAATGTCCATGAAGGCGAGGGCGATCTCGTCCTCGTAGACCTTCACGCAGGGCATCTCGCCGCGCAGGATTTTGGCGAACACGTTGCCGTCGTCATAGGCGCCTGTCAGGCTCATGGTCCACCTCGGGTGTTTGAGGGACAGGTATCGCAATGGCGACGGATCGGGGCAAGCCGGGCGCGACGCTGCTGCTGGGATCGGTGCAGGCCTGGGACGCGACGGCGATCGCGCTCGCGCGGTGGCGTTACGAGGCGGGGCGGTGAGCCACCCCTCATCCGGCCCTTCGGGCCACCTTCTCCCACAAGGGGAGAAGGAGTTCTGCGGCGCCCTTCTCCCCTTGTGGGAGAAGGTGGCGCGGAACGCGCCGGATGAGGGGTGAACCGCCGCCCTAATCGCCAATGCGCTTGAACGGCGTGTGCTGATCGAGATGTTCGATCTCATCGGCCACTGCTGGCGTCTCCCGCTCAAGATAATCCGCAACCGCGCGGCGCAGTCCGGGATGGGCGATCCAGTGCGCCGAATAGGTGGCGACGGGCGCATAGCCGCGCGCCAGCTTGTGCTCGCCCTGCGCGCCCGCTTCAACCCGAGCCAGACCGTGCGTGATCGCGTAGTCGATCGCCTGATAATAGCAGAGCTCGAAATGCAGGAACGGCACGTCGTCGAGCCGTCCCCAATAGCGGCCGTAGAGCGTATCGGAGCCAAGGAAGTTGAGCGCCGAAGCGATCGGCCGGCCGTCCTGCTCGGCGATGAACAGCACGACGCGGTCGGCCATCCGTTCGCCGACAAGCCGGAAGAAGGCGCGGTTGAGGTAGGGCTGGCCCCATTTGCGGGCGCCGGTGTCCTGGTAGCAGGCGAAGAAATGATCCCAGTCGCGCTCGCTGGCGTCGCGTCCGGACACGCAGCGGATGACGCACGCCTCGTTGGCGCGTTCGCGCTCCTTGCGGATGTTTTTGCGCTTCTGAGACGACAGCGCGCCTAGGAAATCGTCGAACGAGCCATAGCCTTCGTTGCTCCAATGGAACTGGACGCCGGCGCGCGAAAGAAAGCCCTCGCCGCGCGCTTCGGCCTGCTCCTCGCCGGTGAGGAAGGTGATGTGCAGCGACGAGGCGTCCAGCGCGTCGACTTGATCGAGCGCCGCGGCCAGCAGTGCGCGGCGCACATCGGGGTCAGGCGAAAGCACGCGGCGGCCGGTGACAGGCGTGAACGGCGCGGCGCTCTGCAGCTTGGGATAATAACGCCCGCCGGCGCGGTGCAGCGCATCGGCCCAGGAATGATCGAACACGTATTCGCCGTAGGAATTGCCCTTCAGATAAAGCGGCATGGCGCCGACGGCCGCGCCGGCGGCGTCGCGCGCGATCAGGTGCCGCGGCGCCCAGCCGGCGCGCGGGCAGGCGCAGCGCGCCTTCTCCAGGGCTTCGAGAAAGTCCCAGCTGAGAAACGGATCGAAGCGCTCGCCGGGCGGATTGGCGAGCGCGTCCCATTCGTCGCGCGCGATTGCTGAGAGGCCGTCGATCGGATCGACGCGCACGGAGAACGATGGGGCCATGCGGGCAAGGTAGCTGGCTCAGCGCCGGGCGCCAGGGGCGCCGGCGCCGCGGTCAGGCCAGTTCGAAGACGCCGTCCACTTCGACGGCGAAGCCCATCGGCAGGTTGGCGACGCCGACGGCCGAGCGCGCGTGACGGCCGATGTCGCCGAATACCTCGACGAACAAGTCCGAGCAGCCGTTCGCCACCTGCGGGATCGGGTCGAAGTCGGGTGTCACGGCGACGAAGCAATTGAGCTTCAGCACGCGCTTCACGCGGTCGAGGTCGCCGCCGGTCGCAGCCTTGAGCTGCGCCATCAGGTTGACGGCGCAGATGCGCGCGCCCGCCTGGCCCTGTTCGAGGCTCACGGCCGCGCCGAGCTTGCCGGTCACGCCGCCGCCCGCCGCATCGCGCGAGACCTGGCCGGCGACATGCACGATCCCGCCCGCGGTGATCGTGAAGGGCACGTAGCTCGCCACGGGCGCCGGCGGCGCGGGCAATGCTATGCCCAGCTCTTTCAGACGCGTTTCGATCCGGCTCATGGTCTCTCCCCTTCCGCGCCCTGCGCGTGCGCCGTTTGATGGCGGGAGGATGGGCGGCGATCAAGATGGCGTCGGCGCGCGCGCCGCCAATTGCTGTGGCTAGCGAATGTGATACCAGCCCGGGCATGCGCGCTCGCCTCATCAAACGTCTGCGGCCCTATTGGAAAATGGAGGCCTTGAACGTCGTCTTCGTGCCCGCGTTCACGAGCTTCGTGATCGTCGAGACCGGCGGCGTGCTCACTTGGCCATTTGCGGTCGCGGCCCTGGCGTGCTCGACGCTGCTCGTCGTTGGCGCCGCGGCGCTGCGGATGGAACTCGCCGACCTCGAACGCCGCCCCGATCTTGCGGCGCGGCTGCTCGCTTTCGCGCGGGCGTCGCGCGCGCCGGCGATGGTCCTGTGCGGGCTCGGCGTTGCAGCCGCAGGCTGGCAAGTGCAGCGCGACGGCGGCTGGACGCCCGCCGGCATCGGGGCCGTCGCGCTGGCCGCGCTCGCCGTCCTCGAATACGTCAACTACTACATCGTCCAGCTCCAGCACTTCGACCACGCCGAAGATTTCCGCCGCCTGATGTCCGGGCGCGGTTTCCGCGAATCCCATCTTGCGAAGGCGTTGCGCCGTTCGGCTCAATCCAGCGGCTTGTAGTACAGTAGCGTGTCGCAGAGCGTTCCGTCCGGAAACAGCGCATAGCCCGGGATGCGTCCGGCCAGTTGGTAGCCGCTGCGTTCGTACAGGCGGGCGGCGTCTTCACTCGCCGTGTCGAGGGTCAGCAGCGTCTTTCCCGCGGCGCGGGCGGCGTCTTCAACAACGGCGAGCAGCGCTGCGCCAAGCCCGCTGCGGCGCGCGTTGGTGTGCACCAGCATTTTTGCGACGTCGGCGCGGTGCGGCTGGTTGTCTTGCGGCGCCGGGATCATCTGGGCCGTGCCGACGACGCGGCCGCCGGCTTCCGCGATCGCGACCACGCGTCCATCGTCGGCGCTGCCGATGTCGCGCCAAAAGGCCAGGGCGCGCGTGCGCGACAAATCTGCCATGAAGTTCACCGAAGCGCCGTGCGCGACGCAATCCAGGAGGACGTCGGCGAGGTCTTCGATGTGGGGCGAAATGTCCGCCGGTGCGAGCGCACGGATCGTGAGCGCCATCGACAACTCCGAAGCAACGAGGGGCGAGCCGAGGCAAACGCGAACGCAGCGACGCGTCAAGACGCGAGGCTAAGAGCCTTCAGTCCTCGTCTTCTATGCGCAGCGCGCGGCCGGTTTTGACGGCGCCGGCGCCGAACTTTGCGCGCGCTTTGGCGATCGCAGCTTCCGCGGCGGCGCGGCGCGGCGTCTCCTGGTCGGCGAGGTCGCCCTGGTCGGCCTGCGCGGCGGGCGTCAGGTCGGAGAGGCCGATCCCGATCAATCGAAAGGCGGTTCGTCCCGTGGCTTCCGGCGCAAGGAGCGCGCGGCCAGCGTCGAACAAGCGGCTCGCGAGGAGCGTCGGCTCGTTGAGGCGGCGCGCGCGGCTGATCGTGCGGAAGTCGGACGATTTGAGCTTCAGGCTCACCGTCCAGCCGGCGACGTCCGACGCGCGCGCGCGGGCGGCGACCTTTTCGCAAAGCAACCACAGCCGGTCTTCCAGCGCATCGCAGGCGCGGATGTCCTCGCCGAACGTTGTCTCGGCTGAGATCGAGCGCCGCGCGCCCTCGGGGTCGACCTTGCGCGGGTCGCGGGCATGGGCGAATTCGAACAAGCGATAGCCCCACTCGCCGAGTCGCGCGGAGAGCGCCTTCACATCGGCGGCGCGCAGGTCGGCGATCGTTGCAATCCCCATCGCGGCGAGCGTCTTGGCGCCGGCCGGGCCGACGCCCGGCAGCGAAGCGACCGAGCGGGGCGCTAGGAAATCGAGCGCGTCGGCGCGCCCGATGATCGAAAAGCCGTTCGGCTTGTCGAGATCGGAGGCGGTCTTGGCCAGGAATTTGTTGAACGACAGCCCGATCGAGACCGTGATGCCGATCTCGTCGAATACGCGCCGCTGAAGACGGGCGAGGGTTTGCACGGGCGCGGCCTTGTGCAGGGCCTCCAGTCCGGACAGATCCAGGAAGGCCTCGTCGATCGACAGGGGCTCCACCGCAGGCGTCAAATCCTGCATCAGCGCGCGGACCTTCCTCCCCTCTTCAACGTACTTCGCCATGTTCGGCTTGAGAACGACGGCGCCGGGGCAAAGCCGCAGGGCCTTGAAGGTCGGCATGGCCGAGCGCACGCCAAAGGCGCGGGCGACGTAACAGGCGGTGGCGACGACGCCGCGTCGGCCGCCGCCGATGATGACCGGCTTGGCGGCGAGGGTGGGGTCGTCGCGTTTTTCGATGGCGGCGTAGAAGGCGTCGCAATCCAGGTGCGCGATGGTCAGGTCCATGGCTTCAGGATGGGTGATCCGCCGGCCGCCGCCGCACGCCGGGCAGGGCGCGATGGCGGCCTGGACCGTCAATTCTCCACAGTCCCGACAAATGGCGCGCATCGACGGAGATTAGTCCAAAACGGGAACGGGCCGCAATTTAGCCGAAAAGTGAGCCGCCTGTGTCGCCTGACCTGGGCGCGGGCAATTTGCAGATGTGGCGCGAAGGGCAAGGCTCGATTAACGATCTGGGCGGTAGGTATCCGCAGCAAGCGGCCCGCGGACGCAGGCTGGACGGGAAGGCGCCCTGATGGCGGACGGTCTGAACATGACCATCAAAACGGTCCTCATTGTCGAAGACAATGAGCTCAATATGAAGCTTTTCAACGATCTGTTGGAGGCCTTCGGGTATCGGACCTTGAAAGCGCGGGAAGGCGCGGCCGCTTTGCCGCTCGCCCGCGAACACCATCCCGACCTGATCATCATGGACATCCAGCTGCCCGATCGCTCCGGCCTGGACGTCACCAAGGACATCAAGGCCGATGAATCCCTGAAGAATATTCCGGTCGTGGCGGTGACGGCGTTCGCCATGCGCGGCGACGAGCAGAAGATCCGCGACGGCGGCTGCGAAGCCTATCTCTCCAAGCCGATTTCGGTTTCTTCGTTCCTCGACACCGTCAAGAAATTCATCGGCTGAGACCGCGCTGTGAGCGCCCGTGTCCTTCTGGTCGACGATGTGGCGCTGAACCGCAAGCTGCTCGAAGCGCAGCTCGCGCGCGAATATTATCAGGTCCTGTCGGCTTCATCCGGGGCCGAGGCGCTAGCGATCGCGGCGGCCGAGCAGCCTGACGTCATTCTGCTCGACGTCATGATGCCGGAAATGGACGGGTTCGAGGTCTGCGCCCGTCTGAAGGCCGATCCGGCGACCCGCCATATCCCGATCGTTTTCGTTTCCGCCCTGGAGGAACGGGTCGATCGGCTGCGCGGCCTAGACCTTGGGGCCGACGATTTTCTCACCAAGCCGGTCGACGCTGCGCAATTGACGGCGCGGATGCGGTCTCTCGTGCGGCTGAAGGTTGTGGTCGATGAATTGCGTCTTCGGGAAGCCGCCGGGCGCCAGATCGGGGCCATCGACGGCGATCCGTGGCGCGACGCGGGCCGCGGGGCGCGAATCGTCCTGGTCGACGACGACGAAGCCCGCATCGCCGACGTCGACGAGGCGGTGGGACGCACCCACACCTTGATCCCCGTTACGCGCAAAACAGTCACGGCCGGCCAGACCCGCCCCGACCTGTTCATCGTCGCGACGGCCTGCGCCACGTTTGATGGCCTACGGGTCACAGCGGGCCTGCGTTCAAGCGCGATGGGCCGCTCGATCCCAATCCTCGCCCTGTGCGACATCGATCGCCAGGACCTCGCCTTGCGCGCGCTGGACCTCGGCGCCCAGGACGTCACCTATTATCCGATCGATGCCGACGAACTCGCCGCACGCATCCGAACGATGGTCAAGCGCAAGCGCTACATCGACCAGATGCGCAGCTTCCTCGACCGCGGCCTGGAGATGGCGGTTACCGATCAGCTCACGGGGCTCAACAACCGGCGCTTCCTGATGAACCAGCTGCAGGGCCTGATCCTGAGAGCGGCGCGCGGCGGGGAGCCGGTTTCGGTAATCATAGCCGACATCGATCATTTCAAGATGATCAACGACACTTTCGGTCACGACGTCGGCGACACGGTCCTCAAGGAGTTGGCCGCGCGGCTGTCGACCAATCTGCGCCCGGCCGACATGCCGTGCCGGATGGGCGGCGAGGAATTCGTCATCGTCATGCCGAACACGGCCCAGGATCTCGCCGCGCTGGTAGCGGAGCGGCTGCGCCAGGATGTGGCGGCCATGCCGTTCAACGTCGGCGGCGGGGAGGAATTGGCGGTTACGGCGAGCTTTGGCGTCGCCGGGTCGGGTCCGGGGATCGACACCGCCGAGCGCCTGCTCAAGCGGGCGGACGAGGCGCTTTACCGGGCCAAACAGCTTGGGCGCAACCGGGTCGTCGCTGAGGCCGCCTGACATGAAAACGCCCGACCTTGCGGCCGGGCGCTGATTAAATCCTGGATTCAAAGGCTTATTTGATTTTGCCTTCGACGAATTCGACGTGCTTGCGCACGACCGGATCGTACTTCTTCAGCTTGAGCTTCTCGGTCTTCGTGCGCGGGTTCTTCTTCGTGACGTAGAAGAAGCCCGTGCCGGCGGACGAGTTCAGGCGGATCTTGATAGTAGTCGGCTTGGCCATTGGTGGGGCGCCTCGGAAAACGAAGGCGCGCTGATGCCCGAACCGGCGAGCGATGTCAAGGACGGCGCGGCTTCGGCTATCGGTGAAGAGCGGCCCAAAGGGAATTGCAAGGCCGCAAAAATATCGCAAAATAAATTATGAACGCGATCTCGACTTTGACCCAAATGCACCTGCTCCTGGTCAGGGCCGAAACGCTTGCCGGCGCCGATTTCCCCGAACTGGCGACAGAGCTCCAGTCGCTGCTTGAGCAAATCGAGAAGGCGCGCGACGCGGCGCGAGATCAGCCGACCCTGACGCCGGCCATCGTTCAGGGCGTTCGATCCGACGGCGCGCCGGAATTCGCCAACCACATGATCGAGGTCGCCGACACGCTCACCATCCTTGGCGCCAGCATCGGCGCCGATTTGAGCGCGCTCCTGAAGGAATTGAGCGATCAGATCCGCGAGCGCGCCATGGCCGAGATCCGGCCGATCTAGCGGCGCGGCGCCGTCAGGCGGCCTTGTCCATGGCGGCCCCGCAGGCCGCCATGCGCGGAGCCGGACGCCCGATTAGGTAGCCTTGGATTTCGAGGCAGCCGCAGGCCGTCAGGCAATCGAGCTGAGCCTTGGTTTCCACGCCCTCGGCGAGCACCTGGATCTTGAGGCTCTGGGCGAGTGCGACGACCGCCATGACGATCGCGACGGCCTGAGCGTCGCCGGGCAGGTCATCGACGAAGCTCTTGTCCATCTTGATCTTGTCGAACGGAAAGGCGCGCAGCGATCCCAGCGAGGAATAGCCGGCGCCGAAATCGTCCATCGCCACGCTGACGCCGAGCGCCTTGATGGCGTTGAGCGCGCGCACAGTGAGATCGCGATCGCCCATCATCGTCGTTTCGGTGATTTCGAGTTCAAGCCGGCGCGGATCGAGCCCGCTGGCGGCGAGCGCGGCGGCCACCTCCTCAGCCAGGCGCGGATTGCGCAATTGCACGGCCGACAGATTGACCGCGATCTTGCCGCCGTCCTTGGCCGCGGCGGCCATGCGGCAGGCCTTTTCGAGCACGATGGCGCCGATGGCGTTGATGAGCCCGGTCTCCTCGGCGATCGGGATGAAGGCGGCTGGGGAAACGATCCCCCGCTCCGGGTGGCGCCAGCGCACCAGGGCTTCATGGCCCATGATGGTCCCAGTGAGCCCGCAGGCCTGCGGCTGGTAGGCGACCTCGAACTGCCCCTCGCGTACTGCGACCTCAAGCTCGCGCACCAGCGTCCGGCGCGCCCGCACGGCTTCGTCCGTGGCGGCGTCGAAACAGCAGATCGTTTCGCCAGCGGAATCCTTGCAGCGCGCCAGTGCGATCTCGGAATCGGCGACCAGACGCAGCGCCGTGGCGTCGGCAGGTCCGACCGCCACGCCGATGTGAAAGCTCACGCGCGGCAGGGCTTCGGCGCTCTCGCCGTCCAACAGTGCGGCCTCGAGCCGCTCCGCCAGCCGGATTGCATCCTCGACGCCGTCGACGTCGGCGAGAACGCAGAACTCGTCGCCGCCGATGCGGCCCGTAAATCCGGCCTCCGGCGCGGCGAGGGCCAGGCGCTCGGCGGTGCGGCGCAGCACGGCGTCGCCGGCCGATTGTCCGTGGACGTCGTTGTAATCCTTGAAGCGCGCCACATCGATGGCGAGCAGAGCGAGCTGCGTATGCGGCCGGTGCGCGGCGGGGCTCGCCAGGCGCTCTGTCAAGGCGGCCCGGTTCGGCAAGCCCGTCAAGGCGTCGATCCGCGCAGCGGCGGCGAGGCGGCGCTCATGGTCCAGGCGCGGGCGCAGATCGCGTACGGCGTAGACTTTGAGACCGTCGCGGCCCGCCTGGATCGCGATTTCGACCGGAACCGGACCATGCGCACCGGTCAGGGTGGCGCGCGCCAGGGCGCCGGGCGTCAGATCGATCGGCGCTGCGAGCCAATGCGCGAATGGCGGGCCGATGATCTCCGCCGGCGCCGCGCCTAGGAGCTCGGCGAACGCCGGGTTGGCGTCGACGATCGCGCCATGTTGCTCGATCGCCATGCCGTCGATGGCGCCCTCGATGAGCTGGCGCTGGCGCACGAGCGCAAGCGAGGCGAGATGGCGCTCGAGCGCGTAGCTCGCCCAGCCCAAGCCGATCACGACGAGACCGACCCCGGTGACGGCGAAGGCAAGGGCCGCCGCCGATTGGGCCACGCCTTGCGCAGGCGCCAGCGGCGTGACCGTGAGCGCGGCCATGCCCAGGAAGTGCAGCGAAACGACAGCGACGACGAAGGCCGCGCCCGATCCGACCCGGCAATAGCGCGTGACGGGCCGCGCCGACCTGCTGAACGACAAGGCGCCGAAGGCGATGGCGGCGCCGACCGACGTCGCCACGAGGGCGCCGTCCCAGGTGAGCAGCGCTTCGGCGCGAAAGCCGAGCATGCCGACATAGTGCATCGCGGCCGCGCCGATCCCGAGCAGCGCGCCGCCGAGTTCAGGCGCGCCGCGCAGGCGCGAGGCGCCGAGCGCGAAGGCGAGCCAAGAGAGAACGATCGAAATGCCGAGCGAGGCGGCGGTGGTCGCGGTGTCGTACTGAACGTCGACGCCGGCGCCGTAGGCGAGCATGGCGGCGAAATGCGTGCACCAGATCGTCGATCCCGCCGCGATGCCGCCGATGATCACCCAGGCGGCTCGGGCCGGTCCGGCGGTGGCGCGAGCGCGCACATAGAGGCGCACGACGACGGCGGCGCCGACCACGCAGAACGCCGCTGCAAGCGCCGCCAGCCAGGGGTCGTGGGTCTGGGCGAGACAGGAAAGAATATTCAATTGTGCGGACCCCGGAACAGGGTCTGTTTAGTCCGGTTCCGGAAAAATAAGCCTAACCGGCGTGGTTGACGCGCCTTAACGCCTAGAGGCGGTCCATGCGGTGCCCGGTGCGGGTCCAGCGCAAGAAGGGCGGGCCTTCAGACGTCTCCCCTGCCAGCCGGGCGCGCACTTCGCCGATCACGAACCGCGTGACGCTTGGCAGATCGAGCTTTTCGGCCTCTTCGAAGGAAAACCAGCGCGTGTCGAGGAGTTCCTCGCCGCCGGCGATCGGGCGGTCGTCGAGCAGCACGTCCTCGGCGTCGGCCAGGAAGAAGCGCGCGTCGAAACGGCGCGGCCGGTACGGCGGCGTGATCGCGCGGCAGATGAACGCGAGCTTGTGGAGTTCGGGCGCGGCGTCGTGGGCACAATATTCCGCCCAGCCCGTCGGCGCAGGTCCGCGCGCGCCGCGCCGCCCGACGATCAGGCCCGCTTCCTCGAAGGTCTCGCGCACGGCGGCAAGCGCGAAGGCGCGTGGCGCGCGGCGGCGGTTGTGGAGCCGGAGCTTCTCGTCCGTCTCCGGATGAAGCTCGGTCGCGGCGCCGGCGAGGCCGTCAGTCCGATCGACGCCACCGCCGGGGAACACCCATTTGTCGGGCATGAAGACGTGGCCCTTGGAGCGCTGGCCCATCAGCACCTCGGGGCCGCTCCGCGTCCGGCGGATCAGGATGAGGGTCGCTGCGTCCTTGGGCGTCGGCGCGCGCGCGGGCCGCGTGGGATCGGCGGGGTCGAAGGGGCTGTCGTCGCGGTTTTCGGGCGGACCAGGTTGGGAAGTCATCGTCGCGGTCTCAGGGCTTGCCGCGCCGCGGCGGACGCGTCGGGCGCGGATTGGGGCGCGCGGCCGTGCGTGGGCCTGGCCTGCCGCCGCGACCCCGATGAGAGCGGGACCACCCCGCCGCCGGCGGCAAGGGATCGGTGAGCATCTGGAACACGAGGCCGCCGGAGACGGGCGCGGCGTCCTCGAGCCGCACCTCGACCTCTTGGCCAAGCAAATAGCGCCCGCCCGACATGTCGCCGACCAGCGCATGTGCGGCTTCGTCGTGCGTCCAATGCTGGGGACCGAGCGTCGAGATCGGCGCGAGGCCGTCTGCGGCGGTGTCCTTCAGCTTCACGAACAGGCCGAAGCGCGTCACGCCGCTGATGCGGCCGGCGAAGGTCGCGCCGACGCGGTCGGCCAGGAAGGCGGCGACGTAGCGGTCGGTGGCGTCGCGCTCGGCGGCCATGGAGCGGCGCTCGGTCATCGAGATGTGCTCGGCCGTTTCATCGAGACGGGTGATGTCGGAATCGGTGATCCCATCTTTGCCGAACCCCAGCGCGCGGATCAGGCCGCGATGGACGATAAGGTCCGCATAGCGCCGGATCGGCGAGGTGAAGTGGGCGTATTTGGCGAGGTTGAGGCCGAAGTGGCCGATGTTGTCGGCGGCGTAAACGGCCTGCGCCTGGCTGCGCAGAACGACCTCGTTGACGATGTCGGCGTGCTCGGTTTCGCGCGCGAGTTCGAGGAGGCGGTTGAAGCGTCCGGGCGTCGCGACCTGGCCTTTCGCCCAGGTGAGCTTCACGGTCTGCAGAAAGTCCGTGAGCTGAGCGATCTTCTCCTTCGAGGGCGCATCATGGATCCGGTAGACGAGCGGCGTGGTTTTGGCTTCCAGCGTCTCGGCGGCGCAGACGTTGGCCTGGATCATCATTTCTTCGATGAGCTTGTTGGCCTCAAGCGTCTCGCGTCGCGCAACGCCCGAGACGCGCCCGTCGGGGCCGAAAGTGACCCTGTGCTCGTGGCCTTCCAAGGCCAGTGGCTGGCGCGCCTCGCGGCCTTTCTTCAGGATCTGGTAGGCGTCCCATAGGGGCTTCAGGATCGGGTCCGCGAGCGGCGCGGATTTTTCGTCTGGCGCTCCGTCAAAGGCGTTCTGCGCCTGGCGATAGGAGAGCTTCGCGGCCGAGCGCATCAGTCCGCGCACGAACGAATGGGATTTTTTCACGCCGTCGCGTGTGAAGACCATCTCCACGGCGAGACAGGCGCGCTCCTCCCCTTCGCGCAGCGAACACAAGTCCGCCGAAAGCGCTTCCGGCAGCATCGGGGCGACGCGATCTGGGAAATAGGTGGAATTGCCGCGCTTGTAGGCGCCGCGATCGAGCGCCGAGCCCGGCGTCACGTAGGCGGCGACATCGGCGATCGCGACCCAGACGCGCACGCCGCCGGGATTTTTCGGATCATCGTCCGGCTGCGCATAGACGGCGTCGTCGTGGTCGCGCGCATCTTCCGGGTCGATCGTGATCAGGGGCAGGTCGCGCAGGTCCGTCCGGCCGCGCAGGGTCGGCTTCTTGGCGGCGCGCGCTTCGGCTTCTTCCTCCTCGGAAAAGCCGATTGGGATGCCGTGCGCATGGATGGCGAGGATCGAGGCGGCGCGTGGATCATCCATCGCGCCGACGACCTCGCGCACCACGCCGCGCTTGGGACCGGAGGGACGTGCGCCGCCCTGAAGGTCGATCAGCACCAGATCGCCGTCCCGCGCTTCGCCCTGGTGCTCGCGGAAGATCATGACGTCGCCGCGCGCCTTGCGATCAGCCGGTTCGACGCGCCCGCCGCCCTGGGGGTGGGCGTGAAAGACGCCGAGGATCTTGTGCGCGCTCTGGCCCAGCCTTTTGACGACGCGGGCGACGGGTTCGCCCTGTTCGCGCACGATGCGCACCACGGCGCGATCGCCGATGCCGAGCGCCGGTTCGCCGGGCCTGCCGCGCGCCTGACCAGGCGCAAGCCGCACGCCCGGACCGAAAAGCCCGTCGCGGCCGCGATAGCGGCCGATCAGCTCGCCGTCGGGATCGCGGTCGATGATTTCCATGACGCCGCCGTCGGGCAGGGCCGCCGCACTCTGGTAGCCGCGCCGGCCGACGCGCCCAAGAGCGCCGCTCTCTTCGAGTTCGGTGAGAATGGCGCGCAGCAATTTGCGTTCGTCGGGAGAGACGCCGAGCACGCGCGCGATGCGGTTCTTGTCCAGCGCGCCGCCATTGGCTTCGATGGCCGCCAGCACGCGCTCGCGGGTGAGTTCAGGGCGATCGCCCGCGGGCCGCGGCGGCCGGCGCGCCATCAGGTCTTGGCGCCGCCGGCGCGCTTCTTCTTCGCCGGCGCAGACTTGGCGGGTTTCTTCGCTGCGGCTTTGGGCTTGGCCGCCTTCGCTGCCGCCTCAGCCTTCGGCTTCGCTGCTGCGGGGGCTTTCGCCTTCTTGGGCGCGGCCTTTTTCGGCGCGCTTTCGAGCTTCTTGGCGAGCAGCGGCAGCGCCTCCTCCAGGCTCACCGCCGCCGGATCCATGCCTTTGGGCACGTTCGCGAACACCCGGTTCCAGGCGATGTAGGGGCCGTAGCGGCCGCTCATCACGCGCACGGGCGCGGCGTCGTCTGGGTGCGTCCCGAGTTCCTTGAGGGCCGGGGTCGCCGTGCCGCCGCCGCGCTGGAAGCGCCCGCGCCCGCCGCCCGCGGCCTTTTCCGCGAGCACCGCGACGGCGCGGTTGAGGCCCACTTCGAACGCGTCGTCCACGCTCGGCAGATTGGCGTAGACCTTGCCGTGCTGGACGTAGGGGCCGTAGCGGCCGATGCCGGCGAGGATGAGCTGTCCGTCCTCGGGATGGGAGCCGACTTCGCGCGGCAGCGAGAGCAGGCGCAAAGCCTTTTCAAGATCGATCCCGGCCGCGTCCCAGCCCTTGGGCAGGCTCGCGCGTTTGGGCTTTTCGCCATCGCCTTGTTGGACGTACGGCCCAAACCGGCCCTTCTTCAACGTGATCGCTTCGTCCGTTGTCGGATCAACGCCGAGTTCGCGATCGCCCGATTGGGCGTCACCCTCGGTCGGCGCCAGTGGACGCGTGAACTTGCACTCCGGATGGTTCGAGCAGCCGATGAAGGCGCCGAAGCGGCCCAGGCGGATCGACAAGGTCCCGGTGTGGCAGGTCGGGCAGGAACGCACATCCGAGCCGTCGGCGCGCGGCGGGAAAATGTGCGGGCCGAGCGCATCATTGAGAGCGTCGAGCACCTGGGTGATGCGCAGATCGCCGATGTCGGCGACGGCGGCGGAAAAGTCGCGCCAGAAATCGCGCATCAGCGCCTTCCATTCCAGGGCGCCGGCGGAAACCAGATCGAGCTTTTCCTCGAGCCCGGCGGTGAAATCATATTCGACGTAGCGGCGGAAGAAGTTCTCCAGGAACGCGGTGACGACGCGGCCCTTGTCCTCCGGGATGAAGCGGGTGCGGTCCATGCGGACATATTCGCGCTCGCGCAGCTTTTCGATCGTGGCGGCGTAGGTCGATGGCCGGCCGATGCCGAGTTCCTCAAGGCGTTTGACGAGGCTCGCTTCGGAAAAGCGCGGCGGCGGCTCGGTGAAGTGCTGGTCGGCCTTGGATTCGGACGTCTGCACGCTTTCGCCGACGACGAGGCGCGGCAGGCGGCGGTTCTCTTCGTCTTCGGCGTCGTCCTGGCCTTCCTGGTAGAGCGCGAAAAAGCCGTCGAACAGAACCACTTGACCCGTTGCGCGCAATTCGGTTCCGCGGCCATCGGCGAAATCGATCGTCGTGCGTTCGAGCTGCGCGGCCTCCATCTGCGAGGCCATGGCGCGCTTCCAGATCAGGTCGTAGAGGCGCGAGAGGTCGCCGTCGAGACGCAGAGAATCCGGTTTGCGGAACGCGTCGGTCGGGCGGATCGCTTCGTGCGCTTCCTGCGCGTTCTTGGCCTTGGTCGAATAGCGGCGCGGGTTTTCCGGCACGTATTTGTCGCCGAAATTGGAGGCGACGGCGCGGCGCAATTGATGGAGCGCGCCTTCGTCCATCTGCACGCCGTCGGTCCGCATATAGGTGATGAGGCCGACCGTCTCTCCGCCGATGTCGATGCCTTCATAGAGCCGCTGCGCGGCCTGCATCGTGCGCGTGGCCGAAAAGCCGAGTTTGCGCGCGGCTTCCTGCTGCAGCGTCGATGTCGTGAAGGGCGGCGGCGGCGTGCGCTTCACCGGCTTGGATTCGACTTCGCTGACCTTGAACTGGCCGGCGCGCACGGCCGCCAGGGCCGCGTCGGCCATGTCCTTGTTCGGGATGTCGAGGCGCTTGAGCTTCTTGCCTTCGAACGCCGAGAGGCGCGCGGGCACGACATCGCCGGCCTTGGTGCGCAATTGCGCGTCCACCGACCAATATTCCTGCGGCTTGAAGCGCTCGATTTCCATCTCGCGCTCGACGATCAGGCGCAGCGCCACCGATTGGACGCGGCCGGCCGACCGTGCGCCCGGAAGTTTGCGCCACAGGACCGGCGAGAGCGTGAAGCCGACGAGATAATCAAGCGCCCGGCGCGCGAGGTAGGCGTCGACCAGCGCCTGGTCGATTTGGCGGGGCGCGGCCATGGCCTTTTGCACCGCTTCCTTGGTGATGGCGTTGAACGTGACGCGCACCACTTCCTTGCCTTTGAGGGCGCGGCGTTTGTCGAGCGCCTCGTAGACGTGCCAGGAAATCGCTTCGCCTTCGCGGTCCGGGTCGGTGGCGAGGATCAGCTTATCTGCGTCCTTGATCGCCTCGGCGATGTCGCGGACGCGCTTTTGGCTCGCCGGATCGATTTCCCAGTCGAGGGCGAAATCGTCGTCCGGGCGGACCGAACCGTCCTTCGCGGGCAGGTCGCGGATGTGCCCGTAGCTCGCGAGGACTTTGAAATCCTTGCCGAGATATTTGTTGATCGTCTTCGCCTTGGCGGGCGATTCAACGACGACGACGTTCATCCGCGGGGCGTCTTTCTCGATGGGGGGGCGTGCGGCCCGGGAAAGTGGAGACGTGTGTGCGGCGAGTCAACCTGCGGCACTTCCCTCTGTGCGCGAATATGCCTAATGTTAAACCCATGGTTGCAAACCGAGCCGATGCGCCGCGCCCGTCGCCACGCCAGATCGCACGCTACATCAAGGACGTTCAAGGCCAACTCGCGACGATATCGGAGGCCGCGGGCCTTCCGGTCCTCGCAGCGCTCTGCCGCGGTGCGGCGCTCGAAGCGGCGCGCGCCGAACGGGCTCATTCGCCCGACGGCGGCGATGAGGCTGCATAACCGCCTGGCAGGGAGGTCGCGCGGCCCTCGATCTCCAATTCGGTGAGCGCCGCCGCGACCGCCCCTATCGGCGCCTGCAGAAGGCGAGCGAGTACGTTGAGATGGACTGGAGTTGGCGAGACAAGCGCGGCCAGGCGGCCGGCGAGCGAACGGTCTGACGGCGCGGCGGGCTCCAGGAGCGGCGTTGCGCGCGGCGGACGCGGCCCCCGCGGAGCGGCGCCCAGGGCCGCGAACACATCGTTCGCGCTCTCGACGAGAACCGCGCCCTCCTTGAGCAGCGCATTGGCGCCGCGCGCACGCGGATCGAGCGGCGAGCCCGGCACCGCCATCACCTCGCGGCCCTGTTCGGCGGCGGCCCTCGCTGTGATCAAAGAGCCCGAGCGCTCGGCGGCTTCCACGACCACGACGGCGAGCGACAGGCCCGAGATCAAATGATTGCGGCGCGGGAAGTCCTTGGCGCGC
Source organism: Caulobacterales bacterium (assembly GCA_049317545.1). Taxonomy (GTDB): domain Bacteria; phylum Pseudomonadota; class Alphaproteobacteria; order Caulobacterales; family Aquidulcibacteraceae; genus REEB506. The sequence goes on from JBMOIB010000035.1 coordinate 19,413, forward strand.
GCCCTATGGCCAAGCGGCATTTCGCTGACGATCAGGCCGCGTGCGGCGATGGCGTCGTAAAGCGCAAGGTTCTGCGGCGGATAGGGCTGGTCCACGCCGCCGGCGAGCACGGCGACGGTTCCGGTTGCGAGACTAGCGCGATGGACCTCGGCATCGACGCCGCGAGCGAGGCCGGAGACGATCGTCGCCCCCGCCGCGCCGATGTCACGCGCAAGGGCGCCGGCCATGGCGAGACCGGCCGCCGAAGCGTCGCGCGCGCCGACGAGCGCCACGGTCGGGCGATCGAGCACGCTAAGATCGCCGCGAATGGACACGACCGGCGGCGGCGGATCGAGCGCGGCGAGGAGGTGCGGAAACGCGGGCTCGCAGGCGGCGATCAGGCGTGCGCCGATGCGGTCGCAGCCGTCGAGTTCGGCCTCTGCGACGGCCGCCGCCAGCGGCGTCAAGCGGCCCAGACGCGGCAGGGCCTCGAGCGCGGCGCGGGCGTCGCCGAACCGACCGATCAGTCGAGCGAAGGTCAAAGGCCCAAGTCCTGGCGTGCGTGCGAGCCGCAGCCAGGCCACCCGCTCGACGTGCGCGAGCGGGCGGGCCGGATTCATGGGGCCGGATCTGGGGCGGCGGGCGCCGCGGACTTGGCGCCGATCTTGGGCTCCTGGCCCTTGAGTATGCGGTCGATGTTGGCGTGGTGACGCCAGAAAATGAGCGCACCGATCAGCAGGCAAAACCCGACGCCCCAAGGGCCGTCATGCAGGAAAAGGGCAAGGAAGGGCGCAGCCGCAGCCGCGGTCAGGGCCGCCAGCGACGACATCCGGAAGGTGAGAGCGGTGAGGATCCATATGGCGCCAGCGGCGACCCCGACCAGCGGCAGGCCGGCCAGCAGAACGCCGAAAAACGTCGCGACGCCCTTGCCGCCCTTGAAGTTCAGCCAGACCGGGAAGCAATGGCCGAGAAAAGCGGCCGCGCCGGCGATGAAGCCGGCCTGGGCGGCGAGGTCGCCGGAGCCGAGCCGGCCCTCGTCGAACAGCCAGCGCGCGAGCATGAGCGCGATCGCCGCTTTGCCGCTGTCGAGCAGGAGCGTGGCGAGCGCAAGATCCTTGCGCCCGGTTCGCAGCACATTGGTCGCGCCGATATTGCCGGAGCCGACCTCGCGGATGTCGCCAAGTCCCGCCGCTTTGACCAGGACGAGACCAAACGGAACCGACCCCAGCAGATAGCCGACGATCGCCGACACGGGCCATGCGACGAAATCCGGCGCCACGATCGCTTCTCCCTCACTTTAGAGTGAGCGCGATCTGACCAAATCCGCAGCGAAAGGCCAGCGGAAATGGCGCGTCCAGGTCTAGGGCGGTCCCGTCTCAGCCCTCGATTCGGGTCCGCGCGGCGACGGCGGCGACGGTTTCGTCGAGGCGCCGACGCAGCCAAGCGTCGCTATGGGGAAGGCCGCTGCGGTTGAAGTCGGCGCGGACCTGCTCGAACACGCGGTTGAGCGATCCGGTTTCGACCTCGCGAGCGCGCAGGGCGGCGGCGTACTGGTCGGCGTCAGCTTCGAGGAGCTTCAGTTCGCGGGCCGCCCAGAGGCCGAAGTCGTGGCTGGCGCGGGCGCGAGCCTTGAACGCGAGGTCCTGCTCATGGGCGAACTGGCGTTCGAAAGCGTCGCGGCGTTCGTCGAAAGCGGTGCGTGCAGACATGGCGTTTCCTCCGGGGGACGGCTCCCTCTTGAGGACGCTTATAGGCCGGGCTTGGTTACATCCGCGTTCGGACCGATGGTGAAGACGCGTTCACGACTGCGGCGGGAACACAGCCTCGCCGCCGACGAATGTGCGCACGACCCGGCCCTGCAAAAGCTTTCCGTCGAACGGCGAATTACGCGATTTCGACCGCAGGTTCGCGATGTCGAAGCGGAACGGCGCATCCAGATTGACCAGCGCGAGATCGGCGGGCGCGCCGACAGCGAGGCGGCCTTGCGGCAGGCCAAGAAGCGCGGCCGGTCGGGAGGTGACGGCGGCGAGCACGTCGAGCAAGGGCGCCTCGCCATTGTGGTGCAGGCTCAACAGGCCCGGCAGCAGGGTTTCGAGCGCCGCGGCGCCGAACGCGGCCTCGTCGAACGGCAGGCGCTTGTCTTCGGCCGGACGCGGATCATGGCCCGAGACCACCACATCGATCAGCCCGCTGGCGACCGCCTCGACGAGCGCCAGGCGATCGCTTTCTCCCCGCAGCGGCGGAGAAAGCTTGGCGAACGTCCGGTAGTCGCCGACTTCGAGTTCGTTGAGCGTCAAATGATGGATCGAAACGCTGGCGTGGGCGCGCACGCCGCGCGCCTTGGCGCGCTCCAGCGGCGCAAGCGAGCGGGCCGAACTCAAAAGATCGAGCAGCAGCCTGCCGCCCGTCAGTTCGGCGAGCGCAAGATCGCGCTCGACCATGATGGTCTCGGCGGCGGCGGGAATGCCCGGCAGACCGAGGCGCCCGGCGAACTCGCCCTCGTTCATGCAGCCGCCCGCCGCGAGATAGGGGTCTTCCGGACGATGGGCGACGAGCGCGTCAAAAGCGCTGGCGTAGGCGAGTGCGCGGCGCAGGAGGCGACTGTCCGTGATCGGAACATCACCGTTGGAGAACAGCACAGCCCCCGCTTCGGCCAGCAGCCCGATCTCGCTCATGGCGCGGCCCTCGAGCCCCTTGGTGAGCGCGGCGGAGGGATGGATGCGCACATGGCCGCGCGCAGTGGCGCGGCGCAGGACGAAATCCACGAGGCTGACGTCGTCGATCACCGGCGCGGTGTTGGGCGTCACGACGAGGGTCGTCACCCCGCCCGCCGCCGCGGCGCGCCCGGCGCTCTTGAAGGTTTCCTTGTGCTCGGCGCCCGGTTCGCCCGTCACGACGCGCATATCGATCAGGCCCGGCATCAGGCACAGGCCGGCGGCGTCGAGAACCTCGGCATCGGCCGGCGCTTCGACGTTCGGGCCGACCGCGAGAATTTCGCCGCCGCAATCGTCGGGTCCGCGCGGCTCTGCACGGGAAACGAGGATGGCGCCGCGCGCATCCAGGCGTGTCGCCGGGTCGAGAAGGCGCGCGTTGGCGATGAACAGCGGGCGGGTCACGAATTGCCGCCTTCGCGCGCGGCGAGGCTTTCGAGCACCGCCATGCGCAGCGCAACGCCCATGCCGACCTGGGTTTCGATCAGGCTGACGGAGGGATCGTCCGCGACAGAGGAATCGATCTCAACACCGCGGTTCATGGGGCCAGGGTGCATCACGAGAGCGCCGGGTTTGGCCAAGGCGAGCTTTTCGCCGTCGAGCCCATAAAACCAGAAGTATTCGCGCGGCGAGGGCGTGAACGCGCCCTGCATCCGCTCGAGCTGGAGGCGCAGCATCATCACGACGTCGGCGCCGGCGAGGCCAGCGCGCATGTCCGTGAAGACCTCGGCGCCCCAGCGATCGACGCCGGCCGGCAGGAGCGTCGGCGGCCCGATGAGGCGGACGCGCGCGCCGAGCAGGGACAACAGCGCCACGTTCGATCGGGCCACGCGCGAATGCAGGATGTCCCCGCAGATGGCGACCGTCACGCCTTCGACCGCGCCGAGGCGGCGGCGAATGGCGAGCGCGTCGAGAAGGGCTTGCGTCGGATGCTCGTGGGCGCCGTCGCCGGCGTTGATGACGGCGCAATCGACCTTGCGGGCCAAGAGCTGGGCCGCGCCCGAAGAGGCGTGGCGGACGACGAGAATGTCCGGGTTCATGGCGTTGAGCGTGGCGGCCGTGTCGATCAGCGTTTCGCCCTTCGACACGGAAGACTGCCGGACCGACATGTTCACCACGTCGGCGCTCATTCGTTTGCCGGCGAGTTCGAACGAGCTTTGCGTGCGCGTCGAGTTCTCGAAGAACAGATTGATGAGGGTGCGGCCGCGCAGGACGTCGGACTTCTTCACCCGCGACTCGACGAACGGCACGAAGGTTTCGGCGCGGTCGAGCAGGGCTTGCGCCTCGACCCGGTCGAGATCGGCGATCGACAAAAGGTGGCGCGAGCGCAGCAAGAGCGGGCCGGGCTGGTCGGGCGCGGCGGGGGGGCGAACGGGTTTGGCCATATTGGGCCAGCTTTAAGCCCTGGGGCGCAACGGCGGCAAGCGCGTCAAGATTGCGGCGCGCGCTTATCCACAGCGCCGCATTTCCGCCCCCGACTCGGAACGAAACTGCAACTCCCAAGCATCGGTCCAAGATGCTAAAAGGCAGTTAACAGGAGCGACCCATGAGCGACTTCGCGTTCAAGCCGGCCGGCGCCGCCTTCGCGGCGATTGTTGCGGGCATTGCGCCGGGCGTCGAGCAGGCCGAAGCCGCGGCCCCTGCGCCCGCAGCGGAGGCCGAAGCGGTCGGCGTGGACTACGCCTCGCTCCCGGCCGCCGAACCCATGGGCGACGCCGACGTGTTCGCCGACCTCGACTCCGTCTCCGCCGACGTGCCGCTGGCGCCGGCGGTCCAGTTGAACCTGCCGTTCGCGTAAGCGGGGGGCGCAAGGCGGTCGGGGTCGTAGCCTTGCGGAGCGCATTCGGTTGCGTCCCGGCCGCATAACACCCATGGTCCGCGCGTGCCCGTCCTCGAACTCAAAGAATTCGCCGCGGCGCTGCCGCCCAGAGGCGCGCTGATCGGGATCGACCCGGGCTCCAAGCGCATCGGCGTGGCGGTCTGCGACCCGGAACGCATCATCGCATCGCCGCTCGAACAGATCGCCCGGACGCGGTTTTCCGACGATGCGGCCCATATTTTCGAGTTGGCCGATGGGCGTGATGCGGTCGGGTACGTGATCGGCCTTCCGCTCAATATGGACGGGGGCGCCGGTCCAGCCGCCCAATCGGCGCGCGCCTTCGCCCGCAATTTCATGGCGGTGCGCGATGCGCCCCTTCTCATGTGGGACGAGCGCCTGACCACCGCCGCCGTCACCCGCACCCTGATCGAGGCCGACGCCTCGCGCGCCCGCCGCGGCGACGTGGTCGACAAACTCGCCGCCGCCTACATGCTGCAGGGCGTGCTCGATCGGCTCAAGGAAGATGCGTTGAGAGCCGGCTAGATCCCGGCGGCTTGCGCGCCCGGCGCGGCGCTGCTAGCCGGTCCCCCTTCGCAAGGACCCATCTTTTATGGCCATCGACGAGAACACCGTGCGCCGCGTGGCGCACCTGGCGCGCTTGGCGCTCCCTGAGGAGCGCGTCGCGCCCATGGCGGCCGAACTCAACGGCATTCTCGCCTGGATCGAGCAACTCAACGAGGTCGACGTCGAGGGCGTCGAGCCGATGACCAGCGCGGTCGCGGTCGCGCTGCCTATGCGCGAGGACGTGGTCGCCGACGGCGGCGCGCCAGATCGCGTGCTCGCCAACGCGCCGAAGGCGGAAGACGGGTTCTTCGTCGTGCCGAAGGTGGTGGAATGAGCGCCGAACTGACGAAACTCACGCTGACGAGCGCGTTGTCGGGCCTGGGCTCGGGTGCGTTTTC
>JBMOIB010000036.1:0-24695 GCA_049317545.1 Caulobacterales bacterium
ACCAAAATCGTTCATTAGCTGGAAAAACCGCTGCCGAGCGCGAATGGCGGAATATTCACGAACCTAAAGGGCGCTGATATCGATCCGCTTTCTGCAGGCGATTTATATGCGAATGGCGAATCCCTCGGCATGGCCGGACCCCTTCAGCCGCTGCGACTGTTTATCCAGCATAGAAGGACGCCCACCATGAAGAGACTTATCAATTCCGCGGTCGCAGCGATCGTGCTTGGCGCCTCGCTGACGTCAGGCGCTGTCGCGCAACCCTACAACCGAGACCAGTCGCGCCAGGATCCAGGGCGAAATGCGTACGACCAAAGGCAAGGCAATGAGGCGCGCCGCGACGATGAACATCGCAGCCGTCGCCAGCAATGGCGGGAGACGCGCCAGGGCGTGCGCTGGGACAACAACCAGCACAATGGCTATTACGTGAAGAACCGCTGGCACGTCGGGCAGCCGCCGGAACGCTATTACGGACGTGACGGGTTTTCGCCCGGCTATCGTCCCTGGGTGCGGGGCCAGCGCCTCGGCTATTACAACAACCGGTATTCGGAAGTTGACTATCGCTCCGCCAACCTCCGTCAGCCCCGCCGCGGCTACCATTGGGTCCGCGATGACCAGGGCAATTATCTGCTCGCCGCGATCGCCAGCGGGATCATCGCCAGCGTCATTCTCAACGGCGATTGACGCCGCCGGACTGGCGTCGCGCGCGCTGCCTGGCCGCGCGGCGCCGGTTCTGCGACCGCATTGATCACCTCAACCGAACCGGCGGCGGCATCGCCGCCACAGAAAACGGATGCACATCATGTCAGCAGAAACCCTCCTCCTTTGGCTCATCGTCGGCGCCGTCGCCGGCTGGTTGGCGGGCGTCATCGTCCGCGGCTACGGCATCGGCCTGTTCGGCAACATCGTCGTCGGGATCATCGGCTCCTTCATCGGCGGCTGGCTGTTCACGACGAGCGGCATTGCAACCGGTGGCGGCATCGTCGGCGCCATCATTGGCGCAACGGTCGGCGCCGTCGTCTTGCTCGTCGTCCTGAGCCTGTTCCAACGCACCGCGATCCGCGCGCAATAGGCGCAAGCACGCCCGCTTCCAAAGGTGAGAACCGCCATGTCGACCGTTGTTGGAAAGATTCCGCGCGTGCTCGCGCCGATCGCGCTCGCCGCCGCAACGGCATCGTGCATGGCGGGATCACCGGAGGCCCAAGACGTCGCCCAGTCAGGCGCGCTCCAGCTGCTGCTGCTGGGGCTCTGGCATGGCGTCATCGCGCCCGTGACGCTGATCGGCGCAATCGTCAATCAGCTCTTTCCGACGCTCATTCCCTGGCGTTTCGGATTCTTCGAAACTGCCCATGCGACGCTGCTCTATGAGATCGGCTTTTATCTGGGGATCGCTGGCGGCCCGTCGGTCCTCGGCGCCGGCTTCTTTCGAAGACGTCGCGCGCCTGCGTGACGCATGCGCGGTTCAAACAGATGACGATTTGTCTTCTGAGTTAATCAGGAGCAAGCGCAAGTTTTCTTAAGCTGATTTGAAGCAACGAGCCCATGGATTTACGGCGCGCGCTTTGAATTATTCTCCATGCGTGATAAATCTTTCCACATGACAAATTCGGAAGACACACCGCCTGCGTTCGATACAAGCACATTCCTAGCAACAGTCGAGCATGTTCGAACCCCTGAGAACTTCAATGAAGATGAGATCATATATTCGCAAGGTGATCCCGCTGACGCTGTCTTCTACATCCGCGGCGGCGAGGTCAAAGTCATCGTCACATCTGCGCAGGGCAAGGAGGCCATCGTCGGCGTTCTGAAGGCCGGCGAATTTCTTGGCGAAGGCTGCCTGATCGGACAGCCGACCCGCCTGGCGACCGCGAAGGCGATGACCGATTGCAGCGTCATGCGCGTGGAGAAGGCCGAAATGAACCGCGCCCTCCACGCCGAACCGGCTTTCGCAGAGACGTTCATGGCGCATCTGTTGACGCGCAACGGACGCATTGAAGCCGATCTCGTCGATCAATTGTTCAATTCGAGCGAAAAGCGCCTCGCCCGGACGCTGCTTCTCCTCGCCAGTTTCGGCAAGGACGGCGCGCCGCAGCCGATCAGAGCGAAGGTGAGCCAGGAAACGCTGGCGAGCATCGTCGGCACGACACGCTCGAGGATCAGCTTCTTCATGAACAAATTCCGGCGTCTCGGCTTCATCGAATACAACGGGCATCTGGAAGTCCACAGCTCGCTTCTGACCGTGCTCCTGCGCGACTAAAGCGCGCGACGGAAGGCCGGCGAAGCTCGACACCGCAGAAGCCCGCGGAATGATCGTCCGTGTTGGGAACCCCGAAGGCTTCCCGCGCGTCTTTCATGAGCGCGCCACTGCAGCCGACATTCGAGCTTCCGTCACACGCTGGCGGACACGCGAACGGCTCGTATGCCGCGCCTGAACGCAGATTTGCTCTTCAGGGTCGAATGGGCCCTAGCCAAGGAAATCATCATGTATAAAGCCAACGAAGCGATTGACGGCGCCACCAAGGCGATCGGTGACGAAGCGAAGTCATTCGGCCGCGAAATCCAAAAGGTCGCCAAATCCATCGGCGAGGATGTTCAGGCGCGTGCGGACGAAATCGGCGACGCGGTTCGCGATGAATCGAAGGCCGTCTACTCCAAGGTTAGATCACAAGTGCGCAGCAACCCGGCCATGGCCCTCGGCGCGGCTGTCGGAATCGGCATGCTGGTCGGCTTCCTCATCAACGGACGCCGTTGATCCATGCTGTCGCTTCCGGAAAACCTTCGCGCGCTGCAGGGGCCGATTGCCGGAGGCCTATTGCTGGTCGTCATGGGCGCCGTCGGCGTCGCCTGGCTGAGCATCGCAGCGGTGGAAAGCGCCGCTGCGGTGCTGGGCCACGCCTGGGCGCCGGCGATCGTCGGACTGCTGCTGGTGGCCCCGCTCGTCGTGCTCGCCGCCATGGCCTGGGCGAAAGCGCGGAAACGAGACACTGCACCGCGCCTGGTCGCAGATGGCGCTGAGACCGCGCTGAGCGCGATTGCGGCCGCGGCGCAGAACATGGTGGAGAAGTCGCCCCTGACAGCGCTCGCGCTCGCAACGCTGGCGGGCGTCATGGCCACGCTCTATCCGGCGGGATTGGCCATGCTGGTCAATGTTTTTGGGATCAACGATCGCGGCGCGACCACCCCCAATACGCGAACGCATTGATCGCCATAAGAATGCCCATGATGTGCCACGACGTTGGCGCGCCGGCGTCGCGGGCCAAGCGCTCGGCGACAAATGCGGCCGTCAGGAAAGCGACCGAATAGGCGCTTGCAAGCGCAGTCGCCGCGCCGCCCGCCCCGCTTCGCAGTGGGCCGATCGTGAGGTAGAGCCCAAGGCCGCCGAGCGCGACGGAAGATCCGCCGATCAGCGCCATCAGCGCCACATACAGCGGTAATAAGGCTGCCCGGATCTCGACCGGCACGGCGGCCGCATGGAACGGCAGCATGGCCTGGGCGTTTGCGTAGATCAGTCCAAAGCCGATCAGGAAGACGCCCAGCGACGCAAATGCGGCGAGACTGGCGAGGCGAAGGGTGCGGCGCATCATTGAAGTCCTTGGAGAAAGGTGGAGACGGTCGGGCTCGCCGCGCCAAGGCGACGTAACCGTGAGAGCCCCACCGGCGTAACCCCAGGCGGGCAGGACGCCGAGACGCGGGGAGCGCCGTGGAAATCCATCAAATTCGCTATTTTCTGGCGCTGGCGCGGTCGTTGAACTTCACCCGCGCCGCCGAGGAATGCTGCGTCGGCCAGCCGGCTCTGACGCGCGCGATCCAGGCGCTGGAAGCCGAGCTTGGCGGCGCGCTGATCTGCCGCGAGCGCCGGACCTCGCACCTCACCGACCTTGGACAGCGCATGCTGCCTCTGCTGCAGGCGAGTTACGACAGCGCCATGAGCGCCAAGGCGCTCGCCCGTGCGGTCGCCAAGCCGGACGCCATGCCTTTGCGCCTTGCGGTCTCGAACACCGTCAATCTCGAACGCCTGATGGCGCCGATCTCGGAGATTTTCCGCGCCTTCCCGAGAGCCAATTTGCGCATGATCCAGGGCTGCGGCGCCGATCTGGCGGACACCTTGAAAAGCGGCGGCGCCGACATCGCAATCGCCGGGCCCGTCCGCGCCGACTTCGACCGCCTCGAGGTCTGGCCACTGTGGCGCGAAGGCTTCGTTGCGATGATGCGCGCCGATGATCCCCTCGCGGCGGCCGCGCGCATCACGCCCTGCGACCTCGGCCGCCGCGCGCTGGTCGTTCAGTCCCAATGCGAGTCGCGCGTCGAGTTCGACGCCTGGCTCAACGCACACGCGCTCAGTCCAACGCTTCACGAAGTCTCGACGCAAGCCCAGGCCGCGGCCTTCGCGGAGGCCGGCCTCGGGCTCGCGATCCAGGCGTCGAGCAACGACGTGCGGCCTGGTCTGCGCGCGGTTCAGATCGCCGGCATGAACGCTGTTCGCGACGTGAGCGCTTATACGATAGCTGGTCGACTTCGTCCGGCTCCGGCTAATGCCTTGCTCGCGCTGCTTCGCGCCGGCGCCGTCGCCGAGCGTGACGCGGCCTGACGCCGATGCGTGAATCGCAGGCGCTGCGCGACCGAAGGCTGACGAAGGCGAACGCGTATACACTTATCCCCTCCCGCCGAAATCGGCTTAAAATCTGCACCTCCACCAACCATGGCGACCCGTTCCACCGCCAATGCCTGATGCGCATCGAATTCAGGCCCCGACGGCATTTTTTCTCGCGCACCGGACGTGGCTTGATGCCGTGGCGGGCGGTCCTTTCGCCCCGCTTCCAGGAGAAGACCATGAAAGCTTCGATCTTCATTGCAGCGGCCGTCGCCGCTTTCGCTTGCGCTGCAGCCCCCGCCTTCGCCGGCGAATGCCCGGCTGGCAAGGAACGTCCGACAACGGAGCTCAACGGCCCGACCATGCCGAGCAAAGTGACCGACGTCGTCATCGGCTCGATCGATCTCGGTCCGCAATACAAGGTCGCAGACCGTCTGTTCCGTCTTCGCCGCCTTGAGATCATGCCGGGCGGAATCGTTCCGCAGCACAGCCACGGCGAACGCCCGGCGCACATCTACGTCGTGCAAGGTTCGATCGTCGAACACCGCAGCACCTGCGAAGTTCCGATCACGCACAAAGCCGGCGACAACGCCGTTGAGGGCGGCGAGCTGACCCATTGGTGGAAGAATGAAAGCAAGCAGAAGGTCGTGCTGATCTCCGCCGACATTCTCCCGCCGGCCGGCAAGCCCGCGGAATCCATGTAACGCGCGGCTCGGGAGGGATCGCCATGGCGAACGCCTTTACTGCAATCGCGCACGCGATGACCCCGCGCCCAGTATTCAATCTGGTCGTCATCGGGCTCATGGCGTTCTTGACGGTGGTCGATCTGTTCGCCACCCAGGCGATCCTTCCCGCGCTGGCGGCGTCCTATCATGTCACGCCGAGCGCGATGAGCATTGCGGTCAATTCCACCACGATCGGCATGGCGATCGCGGCCGTCTTGGCGGCCATGGCGTCTGGCCGTGTGGATCGACGCGCGGTGATCGCCGGCAGCCTCCTCGCGCTCGCTGTGCCCACCGCGCTGCTCGCGCACGCGCCTGATCTTGCGACGTTCACTGCGCTGCGGATCGTCCAGGGCCTGTTGATGTCGACGGCCTTCACCTTGACGCTCGCGCATCTGGGCGAGCGATGCTCGGCGTCGGCGTCGCCGGCGGCGTTCGCCGCCTATGTGACCGGCAATGTCGCGTCGAATCTGTTTGGTCGCCTGCTCTCGGCGTCACTCGTCGGGGCCGCCGGCCTGCATGTCAATTTCTACGTCTTCGCTGCGCTCAACGCCGCAGGTGCAGTCCTGGCGTGGGCGACATTGAGTCGTTCGCCGCCGATACACTCGGCTGGCGAGTTTCGCCCTTGGGCAGGACTCCTCGCCCACCTGCGAAACCCGCAACTCTTGGCCGGCTTCGCGATCGGGTTCTGCATTCTCTTCGCCTTTTTGGGCATCTTCACGTTCGTGAACTTCGTGCTGGTGCGCCCGCCGCTCGGCTTGTCCATGGGCGCGCTCGGGATCGTCTACTTCGTGTTCGCGCCGTCGATCCTGACGACCCCGCTCGCCGGCCGCCTGACGGCGCGGTACGGCGCCCGAGGCGCCTTGCAGCTCGGTTTATCCGTATCCGGACTGGCGCTGGTTCTCCTCGCCCTTCCGAACCTCCCCGCCGTCATCGCCGGCATGGCGCTCGCCGCGTGCGGTCTGTTCTTCGCCCAGGCCGCAGCGACCGGATTCATCAGCCGCACCGCGACGCACGACCGTGGCGCGGCAAGCGGGCTCTACCTCGCCTTCTATTTTAGCGGCGGTCTCGTCGGCACTGCGCTCCTCGGACCGGCCTTCGAACGCGCCGGCTGGATCGGCGCGCTCGTGGGAGTCAGCGTCGCACTCGCGGTTGCCGGCATGCTGACCTTGCGCCTGCCGCGTACGCCCGCCGCATAAGCCAGAGGGGATGGACGCGCCCCCGTGCACGAGCCCTTGCCGGCGCCGTTCCAGATCGGCATCGTCCCGCCCCCGCCGCGCGCTCATCGCCGGCCAGGAGGCTCGCGGTGTTCCTGTCCAAGTCCGCAATCGCATGCGCCGTCGAGACAGGCGCAGTGACGATCGATCCCTTCGACCCGACCCGGCTGACCGGCGCGAGCTATGTCTTCGGCGTCGGCTTGGACATGCTCGAGGTTGAAGCTGCGCCAGACGGCGAGGGCTTTTCGTTCGCTTCACGGGCGGTCGAATTGACCGACGGCGCCTGGACGCTGGAGCCCGGTCGCCTCTACCTCGCCGCCACCGATTGCCGGATCGGTTCGGACCGCTACGCCATGCGTCTCGTCGGACGTCCCGCGCTCGGCCATATCGGATTGTTCCTGCAGATATCAGCCGATCTTGGCCACCAGGGCGCCCGCCACGCCTGGACGCTGGAGATCGTCGCCACCCGCCCGACGCGGCTCGCGCCGCATCAACCGATCGGACAGGTCGCCTTCTGCCGGGCTCTGGGCGAAGCGGCGCCCTATGCAGGCGCCTTTGCGGCGACCGATCGCCCGCTGATGTCGCCTTTGCACACGGGCGTACGGCCATGATCCTCACCGGACCGCGCATCCAAGCCGCCATCGCCGCCGGCGATATCGTCTTCTCGCCGTTCAACGGCGCGACCAATCCCAACAGCATCGACATTCGCCTAGGGGCGACGATCCGCGACCATTCGAGCGCGACGATTGACGCGGCAACACAATCTTCGCCGCCCGCCGCGACGCCGATCCCTCCGGACGGGATTTGGCTCAAGCCCGGCGGGCTCTACACCGCCGACAGCCTGGAGACGTTCGGCTCCACGCGCTTCGTGCCGATCGTGCATGGCAAATCTTCGATCGCGCGCGCTGGCCTGTTCGTGCACGTCAACGGCGACATGGTCGATCTCGGGCTCGTGGCGCCCTTCACGTTTCAGCTCGTTCCAATCGCGCCGATCCTGGTGAAGCCCGGCATGGCGATTGGGCAGGTGACGTTCTGGACCGTCGCCGACGCAATCTAGGAGCCTTCGGCGGCGATCCGGCTCCCAGTCGCGCCGCTTTGGCCGACGTATTTCGCATCGGCGCGAGCGCCGTAATGGCGCACGGCCGGCGAGGACAGCGGTTCGAAGGCAATGGCGCAGACCGCCATGCCCGGCCGCAGCCCGAGCGGCAGGCGGCCGCAATTGTAGAATTCGAGCACCAGTTCGCCCGACCAGCCCGGATCGACGAAATGCGCCGTGGTATGAACCGTCAGTCCCAAACGCGCGAGGCTCGAGCGCCCGTTGATCGTGCCGCAGATGTCAGGCGCGAGTTCGACGCGCTCCATCGTTGCACCAAGCACCAGTTCGCCCGGATGCAGGTAGAACGTCTCGTCGGGTCCGATCGTGATCTCGTCGGACATCACCCGATCGATGGCGGCGGCGATCTCAGCGCGCGACATGCCGAGGTCGATGTGGGACCCGGTGTGCATCGAGAATAGCCGGAACTTCGGCCCCAGCCGCAGATCGACCGACGCGCCGTTGATCGCCGTCTCGGCCGGGCCCGGGTCAATGCGAATCCGCCCGTCGTGCATGGCGTTGAGGATGTCGACGTCCGAAAGCTTCATCGCCCACCTGGTTCAGGCTCCGGCGGCCGCATTGTGCGGCCCGAAAGCGCGATTCGACGCCTCCAGGCTACCGCTTCGGGGGCAGCGGCGCCAAACTGCGTGCAGGACGACCCGGTCGGAGATGAAAAATGCGGATTAAAATGATGGCCTTGGCGGCGATCAGCGCGCTCGCGAGCTGGGCCGCGCCGGCGCTCGCCGACCCGGGCGACCGGATCAACGGCGCACCTATCCTCGATCGCCTCGATCCTGCGGCGCTGGCCCGCGGTCAGGTCCATCGCTTCTATTTCCGGGCCGGCGACCAGAACACCGGCCAGGGCTGGTACGTGCCAGTCATGGTCCTCGCCGGCGCAAAGCCCGGCCCGCGCCTTCTGCTCACGGCCGCAATCCACGGCGACGAGCTGAACGGCATCGCGGTGATCCATCGCCTGTTCGCCGAGATCGATCCCAAGACGTTGGCGGGCACGTTGGTCGCCGTCCCCGGCATGAACACACCCGGCATGATCGCTCACAATCGCAACCTGCCCTACAGCAACGACGGCGGCGGCGGCGTGAACCTCAACCGCATCATGCCGGGCAACCCAGATTCCGACGATTTCGGCGCCTTCTACGCCGGTCGTCTGTGGTCGAACGTGCTCGCGCGCGGAGCCGACCGCGCCATCGATCTGCACACCCAGTCGCGCGGCACTTTGTATCCGATGTACGCGTTCGCCGACCCCACCGTGCCGGCGGCGCGGCGCATGGCCGACCTTGTCCGTCCTGACATGATCAAGCTCGACCCCGGTCAGAAGGGCACGCTGGAGACCGCGCTCAACGAGGCCGGGATCCCCGCCATCACGCTCGAACTCGGCGCCCCGAAAGTCTTCCAGGAGAAAATGATCGCCCGCGGCGTCGAGGGCGTGAAAAATGTCATGCGTGACATGAAGATGCTGGAGGGCGCACCGAGCCTTGGAGGGTCCGCCCCCTTCATCGGCAACCAGGCGGTGAGCGTCCGTGCGCGCCGTGGCGGGATCGCCAACGTGCTCGTCGGCATCGGCGACGAGGTCAAGGCCGGCCAGCCAGTCGCCACGATCAGCGACCCGTTCGGCCGCGTGACCGACCGCTACGCCGCGCCGGTCGCCGGCCGCGTCGTTTCGATCGGCGACGATCCGCTGCGCGAGCCCGGCGGCCTCCTTGTCCGTGTACTGACGATGTCGTCCGATCCGCGCTGCGCCAATGGCTGTTGAACGCCCCTGCGGCGCAGGCCGCTGTTGGCTATGGCGCAACGCCGCGCGGCGCCCTAAACGGCTTGCGTGACCGCCATTTCGCCCCAAGACCTCGCCAACCGTCTCGAGAACGGCTTCGCGACCGCCAAGACGCTCGCGGAAGCCCTTCCTTTCATTCAGATTTACGATCGCGAGACGGTCGTGATCAAATATGGCGGCCACGCCATGGGCGACGCCGAAACGGCGCGGAAGTTCGCCGCGGATGTCGTGCTGCTCAAGCTGGTGGGAATCCAGCCGGTCGTCGTTCACGGCGGCGGTCCCCAGATTTCGTCGATGCTCGAACGCGCCGGCGTCAAGTCGCGGTTCATCGACGGCCTGCGCGTCACTGACGAGGCCACGATGCAAGTCGCCGAAATGGTGCTCGCCGGTTCGGTCAACAAGGAACTCGCGCACCTCATCAGCCAAGCCGGCGCAGAGGCTGACGTGCGCGGCGTCGGCCTGTCGGGCAAGGACGGCCGCATCCTGATGGCGGAGAAGGTCAAGCGCACCACGAAAGATCCGGACAGCATGATCGAAGCCGCGGTCGATCTGGGCTTCGTCGGGGAACCCAAGCACGTCGACCCGACGCTGATCCGCGCGCTGATCGAAGCCGAGGAAGATTACATTCCCGTCATCGCCCCCGTCGCGGCGGGCCTCGACGGCGCGACCTACAACGTTAACGCCGATACAGCAGCCGGCGCAGTCGCCGGCGCGCTTTCGGCGAAGCGCTTTTTGCTGCTGACGGACGTTGAAGGCGTCATGAATAAGGACAAGAAGCTGATCCGCGAGATGTCGCGCGCCGACGCGCGCCAGTTGATCGCGGACGGCGCAGCGACCGGCGGCATGATTCCAAAACTCGAAACCTGCATCGCCGCGCTCGACGCCGGCGTTGAAGCCGCGGTCATCCTCGATGGACGCAAGCCGCACGCTCTCCTCGTGGAGTTGTTCACCGATCATGGCTCCGGCACTCTCATCCGCTAACGGCGCCCACGATCGAATGGATGCATTCGGTCGGGCGCGCGTTGGTTTCAAGGCGATGCGCAACATCGCGCGCGTTGCGATTCTCGCGCTGGCGGGCATTGCGGGCGCGGCCGCGCTCAGCGCAGCGCCGGCGCAGGCTCAACAGACGGCGGCCGCGGGCGGCTGGTCTTTGTGCAACGCCACGAGCTACGTCGTCGAAGCCGCGACGGCCCGGCCGGACGGCCGCGCCGTGATGGTGCGCGGCTGGGACCGCGTACGCCCAGGCGAATGCGTTCTGGTTGCGCAAGCCCCGCTCGCACGCGGCGTCCACTACGTGTTTGCGCGCACCTCCACCGCCCATCGCGGCGGACGCCGGCAATGGGGCGGCGAGACGCCCTTGTGCGTCAATTGGCAGAGCTCGTTCCAGGTCGAGAGCCAGACCAAGTGTCAGGCGATCGGGCTGGATGCGCGGAATTTCCGCGAAGTGCGGATCAATAAGCGCGACGGTTGGCGCACCTACCTGTCCGAGGCCGAGCCCTATTCTATGGATCGCGCGCGGTCGGCGGGCTTTGCGCGTCTCCTTGCTGACGCTGGTTACGACAGCGGCATTGGCTCGGACCCGCGCCGGATGGCGGCCGCAATCGGGCGTTTCCGCGCCGAGGCGCGCGTGGCGCCCAACGCGACCCAGGACCAATTGGTCGACGCTCTGGAATCGCTCGCGCGCCGGCGTTCGGGCGACCTCGGGCTGACCTTGTGCAATCGCACCGAGGGCAGGCTTTGGACGGCGATCGCTCGCCGCCGCGGCGAAGGCTGGGAGAGCCGCGGCTGGTGGGTGCTGGCGCCGACGAGCTGCTCCAAGACGATCGACGATCCGCTCGTGCAGGGCGTCTACTTCGTCCACGCGGTTCTCGAGACCAAGGCCGGCGAGCGCTACCTCGCCGCGCCCGGCGAGGCGTTCTGCACCGCGCGCACGCGGTTCGCCGTGATCGGCCGTGAGGCGTGCGAGCGGCGGCATTACGACATCTCCCTGTTCACCCCGATCAGCCCGCAAGGCCGCGAGGGCATGGTCGTGGACTTCAACGATCGCGATTTTCTCGCGCCGGGACTGAAGCCGCGGCGGATCGAAATGCCGAACCAGATGGCCAAGGAGGACGCCAAGGCCCGCCCGAGCGACGCCGGCATCGCGCGCGGCGTGACGCCCGCAACCGCCGGCGCCCCGGTCCCGCGCGCGCCGCAGCCTGCGATCGGGGACGGCGCCGGGCGACCGCCGGGCGGCTCGGCGCCGATCAAGCCCGACGCCGCGGCCCAACCCGCGCCGAGGCCGCGACCGCCAGCGCCTCCCGCTCCAGCGACATGAGCCGCCTGGACGATCGCGCGGCCTGGGTCTTCGACCTCGACAATACGCTCTATCCGGCGAGCCTGACCGTCTACGACGCGATCGGCCGGCGCATGACGGCGCACATCCAACGGCTCGTCGGTTTGGCCGATGAGGCAGAGGCCGAGGCGCTGCGCGAGCGCTATTTTGAACTCTACGGCGCGACGGTCGTCGGTCTCGCGCGCCATCATGCCTGCGACCCAGACGATTTCATGGACGACGTCCACGACGTCCCCCTGGAGGAAGTGCAACCCGACCCGGACCTCGCGCGCCTGCTCGCAGCGCTGCCTGCGCGACGGTTCGTGTTCACGAACGGCGCGCACGCCTACGCCCGGCGCGTGCTCGAGCGGCTGGGCATCGCGCATCTGTTCGAGCGCGTGATCGCGCTCGACGACATCGACTTCGCCCCGAAGCCCGACCCGCGGGCCTTCGACCTCATGGTCGCGCAGGCCCGGATCGATCCAGAGCGCGCCGTGATGGTCGAAGACCACGCCCGCAATCTCGAGCCCGCCGCCGCGCTCGGCTTCACGACGATCCTGGTCGGACCGGCGGCGGCGCGTGCGGCGCCAGCCTATGTCCATCACCAAGTTGCGGACGTTCGCGCGGCGATCGAGACGGGTCTCGTCCGCGCGCGTCTTGCATCCGGCGCCGCCGGCGACTAGGCCACCGCGATGACGAACGAACTCACCGCCGCCATCGACGCCGCCTGGGATGACCGCGCGGCTCTCTCCGCAACGACGACCGGCCCCGTGCGCGACGCCGTCGCCGCGGCGCTCGATCTTCTGGATTCCGGCAAGGCCCGCGTCGCGACGCGGGCGCATGACGGCGCCTGGACCGTGCATCAATGGCTCAAGAAGGCGGTTCTCCTCTCGTTTCGCCTGACCGACAGCCGTCCGATGGCGTTCGGCGGCGACGGCGGGCCGATGCATTTCGACAAGGTGGAGCCGAAGACCGCCGGCTGGGACGCCGGCGCCTTTCAGGCCGCGGGCTTCCGCATGGTCCCCGGCGCCGTCGTGCGACGCGGCGCCTATGTCGCGCGCAATGCCGTGCTGATGCCCTCGTTCGTCAATATCGGCGCCTATGTCGATGAAGGCGCGATGATCGACACCTGGGCGACGGTCGGATCCTGTGCGCAGATCGGCAAGAACGTGCACATTTCCGGCGGCACGGGCATCGGCGGCGTTCTGGAGCCGCTGCAGGCCGGGCCTGTCGTGATCGAGGACGATTGCTTCATCGGCGCGCGCTCCGAAGTGGCGGAGGGCGTGATCGTGCGCCAGGGCGCCGTCATCTCGATGGGCGTTTTCATCGGCGCTTCGACCAAGATCATCGACCGCGCGACCGGCGCCGTCCATCGCGGCGAAGTGCCCGCTTATGCCGTTGTGGTGCCGGGCTCCCTGCCCGATCCCCACGGCGGACCGAGCCTGTCCTGCGCCGTCATCGTCAAACGCGTCGACGCCCAGACGCGATCGAAGACGAGCGTCAACGAATTGCTGCGCGACTAACGCCCTCGTCATCCTAGTACGCGCGCAGCGCGTGAGGGGACCCAGACGGAAGCGCTGCGGCCCCTGGGTCCCGGCCGGCTCACGCCGGCCAGGATGACGAACATTAGGCTGGCCCCTCGCAAAGCTCCCCCTTCCCGGATGCGCGGCAAGCGCAGTCCGGGACCCATGAACTCGGCGCCGGCCGGAGAGGGCGAAGGTCATGGGCCCCGGACTTGGCCTTCGGCCAATCCGGGGTGGGGGACGGTGTGAGGTCCCGGGTCGAGCTTACGCTCGCCCGGGATGACGAGGCAGGTGCGCTGCAGCGCTTTATTGCGCTGGCGCGTCGCAGGGCCAGGCGGAGGGTGCGGCGGCGCATTGGGCGGGGGCGCCGCGATAGACTTGGCCGGCTTTCATGACGAAAGCGACGGTCTCCAGACGCGTTACGTCAGCGAGCGGATCGCCGGACACGGCGATGACGTCGGCGTAGCGGCCCGGCGCGATTGATCCGATGTCGGATTGCTTCTTGAGCAGCTCGGCGCCGGTTTTCGTGGCGGCCACGATCGCCTGCATCGGCGTCATGCCATAGCGCACCATGACCGCGAATTGCTTGGCGTTGTCGCCGTGCGGATAGACGCCGGAATCGGTGCCGTAGGAGAGTTTCACGCCGGCCTTCACGGCCTTGCGGAAGTTCTCGCGTTGGATGTCGCCGATATCCTTGTCCTTCTGGATATTGACCTCCGGCACGCCATTCGCGCGGCCCATCGCCTGGGTGTAGTCGGTATTGTAGATGTCCATCGACAGCACCGTGCCCGCCGCCTTGGCGAGTGCGATGCCCTCATCGTCGATCAGGCTGGCGTGCTCGACGGAATCGGCGCCGGCGCGGATCGCCGTCTTGATGCCGCCCGGCCCGTGCGCGTGCACGGCGACAGTCCTGCCGAGATTGTGCGCCTCCTCGACGATGACCTTGGCCTCCTCGAGCGAGAAATGCGTCGTTTCCGGACGGGTGTTGGAGGAGAACACGCCGCCCGTGGTGGCGATCTTGATCAGGTCGGCGCCGTACTTGACGTGCTCGCGCACGGCCTTGCGGACCGCATCAGCTCCATCGGCGACGCCCTCCTCGCTGTAGCGATAATGCGGCGCGAGGTGATTGTCGTCGCCGTGACCGCCGGTCATCGAGATCATGGAGCCGGCCGCGAACACGTGCGGGCCCGGCACGTCGCCCTGCGCGATCGCGTCGCGCAGGGCCACATCGGCGTAGAAGCCCGCCCCGACGTTGCGCGCCGTGGTGAAGCCCGCCCGCAAGGTCCGCCAGGCGCCCGCCGCGCCGAACAGCCCCGCCCGCGGCGCCGAGATATGATAGGAATCCAGATACGAAACCGTCGGATCCCCCGTCAGGTGGGTGTGGGTGTCGATCAGACCCGGCAGCACCGTCTTGTCGGAGAGATCAATGACGCGCGCGCCGGCGGGAATGGGCGTCGAGGCCGCGGGGCCGACGGCCTTGATCCGCTCGCCCTCGATCAGGATCACCTGGTCGGTGCGCACGACCGCGGCGTTCACGTCAATAAGGCGCCCGGCCTTGACCGCCACGACCTTCGCCGTCTCGGCCGACGCCGGCATTGCGCACAATGCCGCCAAAGCGAGCCCCGCCGCCAGCGACGCTTTCATCCCGATCCCCATGCGATCTGCTCCCCGCTCCGGCCAGCGCCGCACGCCGGACCCGGACCGTCCGGATCAGGCCATTGTAAAGCGCACCGGCATGGACTTCAGGCCGGATACGAAATTCGAGCGAGAATTGACCGCGGGGCCAGCGATTTCAATGGATTTCAAGCGTGGGAGGAGTTCGGCGAACAGCGCCCTGATCTCCATCCGGGCGAGATGCATGCCCAGGCACAGGTGCACGCCGTAGCCGAAGGCGATCTGCTTGTTGCTCGGCCGATCGACACGGAAGGCGAACGGGTCCTCGAAAACCTCCTCGTCGCGATTGCCGCTCGAGAAGAACAGGCACAGACCGTCGCCCTCGCGGATCGTCTTGCCCCGGAGCGTATAATCCTTCGTCGCGGTGCGCATGAAATGCTTCACCGGCGTCGTCCAGCGGATCATTTCCTCGACCGCGCCGTTCATCAATCCGGGGTCGGCCTTGAGCTTGGCGAGTTCGCTGGGGTTGAGGATCAGCTGGCGCAGACCGCCGGCGGTGGCCGAGCTCGTCGTGTCGTGGCCGGCGGTGGCGACGATCACGTAATAGCTCATCGCCTCACGTTCCCCGATCGGCTCGCCGTCAATCATGCCGTTGGCGATGATGGTGGAGAGATCGTCCTTCGGATGGGCGCGGCGATCGGCGGTGATGGCGCTGAAGTATTGGAACAGGACCTGCGCCGTCTGGAAGAGATCGACGGTGCGATCCCCGCTCGCGGACGCGAAATTGTTGGCGTCGGCGCTGCGCTCGCTTTCCTTGACGACGTCCGGATCGCCAGGACCGAAAATCTCCTGCGTGAGCTTGAGCATGAAGGCCTCGTCGCTCTTGGGAACGCCGAGGATTTCCATGATTACGCGCAGCGGGTACCAGACCGCGACCTCTTTGACGAAATCGCATTCGCCGCCGAGATCGGCCATGCGATCGACGTGCTCCTTGGCGATCTGCGCAATGCGGGCTTCGAGCTTTTTCAAGTTAGGCGGCATGAACCAGCTCTGGGTGAGCTGGCGCAGTTTGAAATGGATCGGATCGTCGAGATCCACGAGCGTGCGGAAAAGGTGGGTGTCGCCGGTGACGGACTTCACCCATTCCTCGCCTTCGATCGGCGACAGATAGGTGCGGCGGCTGGCGCTGAAGATGTCGTTCTGGCGCTCGATTTCCTGGATGTCGGCGTGCTTGGTGATCGCCCAGAAGGGCCGAAAGCCGCGCGGCTCCACAAAGCGAACCGGGTCTTCGCGCCGCAGTTTGGCGAACAAGGCGTGGATCTGGTCCTCGTCGGCGTAGAGCTCGGGATTGACGATCGCGTCGTCGATCCGATCGGAGGAATAGCCGGGGAATTTCGTCGCGCCGTCGTCCATGGGTCTCTCCCGTTGCGCGCCTATCGAGAGCGCGTCGCATCGTTGGAGAGACGATAGCGCTCGGGCCTGGAGGCGGCGAGCCCCGACGCTACGGCGCCCTGCGCGAAATTAGCCGACGAGCAAGGGCGCGGCGAGCAGAAGGCCGACGACGATCTCGAATGCCGTGGAGGCGGCGTTGAAGCCGGTGCGGGAGGGCGGGTCGAGGGCGATCGAAAGACCACGGCCGATCGCGGTGCCGATCCAAGCGCAGGCGAGAACGGCCGCCCCGCCCTGCCCCATTGGCGCTGGTCCGACGACGAGGAAGTACGCAAGGACGGCGTGGGCCGCGAGGAAAAGGCCGCCGAATGTGGCGCGGAATTCGGCCGCACCGCCGGGCCTTTCGGGATCGTCGCGCAGGCGCAGGAGACGGCCGGCCCAGGCCGGGTCGAGGAGGCCCTTGAGGCCGAGGCCGGCGCCGAGGGCGCAGGCGATGAGGGCGAGGCCGGTCGTGAGGGTCATACGATCGACTTAGCTCGCCTAAGCCGATCGTCATAGGGCGCAAGCGCTTGACTGGCCGCCGCCTAGAGCTTAGCTAACTCTGGTCAGGAGGCGCGCATGGCGATCGTTAATATGCTGGAGGCCAAGACGCACCTTTCGCGCCTCGTCGAAGCCCTGGAGAGCGGCGCGGAGCCAGAGATCGTCATCGCGCGCAATGGCCGTCCGGTGGCGCGGCTCGTGGCGTTCGACCC
The DNA here is from genome assembly GCA_049317545.1 of Caulobacterales bacterium. Lineage (GTDB taxonomy): Bacteria > Pseudomonadota > Alphaproteobacteria > Caulobacterales > Aquidulcibacteraceae > REEB506. Next base: position 17,005 of record JBMOIB010000036.1, read on the forward strand.
AGCCCCCTCCCATGGGCGGATCGGCGCGCTCAAGGGACGCTACGAAACGCCGGAGCCCGATCACGACCTCGACGCCGCGGCCGCCGCTTTGTTGCGCGGCGGCGAATGAATCTGCTGCTCGACACCCACATCGCGATCTGGGCGATCGAGGACAATCCGCGCCTTTCGCATGCGGCGCGCGCATTAATTCTCGATCCGGCGGCCGTGCTGCACGTCAGTGTCGCAAGTCTTTGGGAAATCGCCATCAAGCATGCGCTGCCGCAAGGCGCGCGCGCCATGCCGGTTTCGTCGGCGATTGCGCTCGATGCGTTCCGTCGATCCGGCTTCGTTATCCGCCCGATCCTCGCGCACCACGTCCAGGCGACCGAGGCGCTGCAGCGATTCCATGATGACCCGTTCGACAGATTGCTCGTCGCGATCGCGATCACGGAGCCGTATCGGCTCGTAACCCACGATGCGCGGCTTTCAGCATATCCGGCGCAGGTCGAAATCGTTTAGCGCGAACGGGAATTGGCGCGCTCAAGAGTGCGCCGAAGGCGCTCCTCGCGCCAAAGCGGACAGCCGGTCTCGCACGGACGTCGGATCCGCAACGGCGAGGTGACCACCGGTGAAGGTGACGTCGTCGGTCACCTCGCAGCCTGCCCAGTGCGGCGGCGCGATCGCGGCGGACGCCTCCGGGGTCGTGGTTTCGACCTCAATGAGCACTACGCCTTCGAGAGCGCCGCCAAATACGTCTATTGCAAAAGTCTGACCGTCGACGTCGATGCGGTAGCGACGCTTGAGAAGATCGTGGCCGGGCAAGGCGGCGAGCACCGCGTACTCATCCCGCGTCAGGTAGACGTTGGTTATGAGGCCCGCCGAAGTCCGATCAGTCGGATACTTCTTGCAGAACTTGTATTCGATCTCGCCCCCGGTCTGCATTCGACGGAGGCGCAGGCGACCCCCGATGATGTAGCGATCGGCGATATCCGACGGCGTGCGCGCGTCGATCCCATCCGGCAGGCCGTCGCGTAGGAGGAAGCGGCGCTCGATTTCCCATCGGGCGTATTTGGACGGCGGCGCGATCGGCATCAGACGCCAGCGGACCAACGGCCGGATCTCCGGCCGTTGGTCTCGCTTGTGCCTTACCGGATGCCCGGCACGTGCATCCGCGCTTCGGCTTCGGCGGCTTCCTTGGCCGCTTCGCCGGCGTGCTTGCCGAGTTCGAGGCGCGCGATCGTGCGGCAATGGACTTCGTCCGGACCGTCGGCGAGGCGCAGGGTGCGGATGCCGGAATAGGATTTGGCGAGGCCGAAATCCTGGCAGACGCCGCCGCCGCCGTGCGCCTGGATGGCGTCGTCGATGACCTTCAGCGCGATGCGCGGCGCGGCGACCTTGATCATGGCGATCTCGGCGCGCGCGACCTTGTTGCCGACCGTGTCCATCATGTAGGCGGCCTTCAGGCACAGAAGGCGCGTCATTTCGATGTCGATGCGGGCCTCGGCGATGCGCTGCTCCCAGATCGAATGATCGGCGACCATTTTGCCGAACGCTTTGCGCGTGAGCAGGCGCTTGCACATTTTTTCGAGCGCGACTTCCGCGACGCCGATCGTGCGCATGCAATGGTGGATGCGGCCCGGGCCAAGGCGGCCCTGGGCGATCTCGAAGCCCGCGCCTTCGCGCAGCAGCAGGTTTTCCGCCGGCACGCGCACGTTTTCGAGCAGCACTTCGAAATGGCCGTGCGGCGCGTCGTCGTAGCCGAACACGTTGAGCGCGCGCAAAATCTTCACGCCGGGCGTGTCGAGCGGCACGAGGATCTGCGACTGCTGCGTGTAGGTTTTTTGCGACGGGTCCGTCTTGCCCATCACGATCGCGACCTTGCAGCGCGGATCGCCGACGCCCGAGGACCACCATTTGCGCCCGTTGATGACGTAGTCGTCGCCGTCGCGGACGATCGAGGTCTGGATGTTGGTGGCGTCGGACGAGGCGACAGCCGGCTCGGTCATCAGGAAGGCCGACCGGATCTCGCCGTGCATCAGCGGACGCAGCCATTGCTCTTTCTGGGCGCGGGTGCCGTAGCGCTCGAGCACTTCCATGTTGCCGGTGTCGGGCGCCGAGCAATTGAACACTTCAGACGCGAAGCCGACGCGGCCCATCAGTTCGGCGAGCGACGAATAGGTGACGTTGGAGAGCTTCGGCCCTTCGAACTCGAAGGTGTCGTCGAGATTGGGATGCCCCGCATGCGGCGGCATGAACATGTTCCAAAGGCCCTCGGCTTTGGCTTTTTTCTTCAGGTCCTCGACGATCTGGATGACTTTCCAGCGCTCGCCTTCTTTGTCCTGCTTTTCATAGATCGGAATGGCCGGGACGATGTGGTCGTCGATGAAGCCCTGGACGCGGCCGATCCAGTGCTTGGTCTCGGCGGAATGTTCGAAAATCATGGGCGTGCCTCCTCTGGCGTATCAACGTGTGCGTCCGACGACGTCTGTTGCCGCACCTTAGAGCGGCGCCGGGTATCGGAGCAATGCGGTGCAGGGGGATCACGTAGGGTGAAGCGGCGGCGGGTGGCCGTGCGCGGGGAAATCGGCGAGAAGGTCGCGATGAACCTGCGCCCGCTCGATCTCGCCAACGCCCACGTTCGCCTCGTTCCGCTGGCGCCCGCCCAGCGCGAAGGCTTGCGCGGCGCCGGCGCGGATCCCGCGATCTGGCGCCATTGGCCGCGGCCGGCGATTGGCGCGGCGGCGTTCGACGCGCAATTCGATTGGCAGCTTGAAGAGCATGCGGCCGGCCGCTGGATCATTTTCGCGGTCGAGCGGGCGGGCCGGCTCGTCGGCCAGACCTGCTATCTCAATATTCGGCCCGAGCATCGCGTCGTCGAGGTCGGCGGCACCTGGTATGCGCCCGACGCCCAGGCCGGGCCGGTCAATCCCGCCTGCAAGTTGCTCATGCTCAGCCATGCCTTCGCACAGGGCGCCGAGCGCGTCGAACTCAAAACAGACGCAGCAAACGCGCGCTCGCGGGCGGCGATCCTGAAGCTCGGCGCGACGTTCGAAGGCGTCCACCGCCGTCACATGGTGCGGCCTGACGGCACGTATCGCGACACCGCCTGGTTCTCGGTGATCCGGCCGGAATGGCAGGACGTGCGCGCCCGCCTAGAAGCCCGCCTCGCCGCCTTCCCCGGCGCTTGAAGCGCCCTCGTCTTCGGGCCCTTCGGTGAAGTCGAGAATGTCGCCCGGTTTGCATCCGAGCGCGACGCAGATCCGCGCCAGGGTTTCAAATCGCACGCCTTTGACCTTGCCGGTGCGCAGGAGCGACAGGTTCGCCTCGGTGATGCCGATCGCGGACGCGAGGTCCTTCGCGCGCATCTTGCGCAGCGCCAGCATGACGTCGAGACGGACGATGATCGGCATCAGACGATCTGTTCGTTTTCGGCTTTCAGGGCGGCGGCGACCGCCACGACGTTGCGCACGACGCGCGAAATGAGCGCGAGGACGAGCCCCAGCCCCGCCAGCGCGCTCCACAGCGCCGCGGCGAACGCCAGGAACCAGGCGAGCGGTTGCAGGCGACTGGCCTCGGCGGCGGCGCGCACGACGGCGTCTTCCCAGGGCGATTGCGGCATGGCTTGAGACTCGCGAAAAGAAATTATTGTGCAACAATAATCCGCCCCCGCATTTCGCGCAATTCCCAGCTATGGTTAAGGCTGCGGCAACTCTCCCTGGTGTGGCATGCTGGCCGGAAGAGATTCGCCAGAGCCCATGCCGCTTGTCGCCCACGCGCTATTCTACGTCGCTTACGCCGTCCTCGCGGCGGCGGTCGGCGTTGCTTTGGCTGTCGTCGGCGGCGGCGACGGGGCGTCCTCGACGCTTGGCGGCCTTGCGGTGTTCGCCGCCTTCGCGGTGACCCACGCGGCCTTGACCGCCGCGCACGCCACCGGCGCCGTGCGCGCGACCGAAAAGCGGCTGCGCGGCGAGATCGACAAGGTCAAAACCCTGCACAAGGAAATCGCCGAGGACGTGGCGGTCGTGGCCGAGCGTCTCGACTCGCTCGACGAGCGGGTGAACGAGGCCGCCCATCGCCGCGTCGAGGGCCCTGCATCCGACGTCCGCGCCATAGAGCAGCTCGTCGACCGGATCGGGCGCTCGCTCGACATGCGGTTCGAAGAGATCAAGCGCGTGGCGCTGCCGCAGTCCGCGCCGAGCCGCCCCTCTTCGCCGATCGACATGGTCCGCGAAGCGCTGCTCGAGAACCGCGTCGAACTGCACCTGCAGCCGATCGTGGCGCTGCCGCAGCGGCGCACGGCCTTCTATGAGGGCTTCTCGCGCCTGCGCGACAGCGCCGGGCGCATCATCGCGCCGTCCGAATTCATCCCCGCCGCCGAGCAGGCCGGCATGATGTCGGCGATCGACAACATGCTTCTGTTCCGCGCCGTCCAGATCGTACGCAAGCTGATGGGCCAGGACCGGCGCATCGGCATCGTCTGCAACCTCTCGCCGCGCTCCTTGTCGGATGAGGCGTTCTTTCCGCAATTCCTCGATTTCATGCACGAGAACCGCGATCTCGGCGGCGCCGTCGTGTTCGAGCTCGCCCACGAGGCCTTCGAGGCGCGCACGGCGGCGCAGGCGCGCGCCATGGGCCGCCTCGCCGATCTCGGCTTCTTCTTCTCGATCGACAAGGCGAAGTCGCTAGGCGTTGATCTGCCCGATCTCGAGCGCGCCGGCGTGCGCTACTTCAAGGCCCCGACGCCCGTCATCATCGACCAGCTCGTGCGCCAAGGCGTGCGCCCGAAATCCAACATCGCGCGCGAAATCTCGCCGCGCGACGTCACCGCCGTGTTCCGCCGCTACGGCGTCGATCTCGTCGGCGAATTCGTCGAGGACGAAGCCGCGGTTTCCGAGCTTCTCGATCTCGACGTGCCCTACGCCCAAGGACACCTGTTCGGCGCCGCGCGCGCGATCAAGGAGAGCCTGATGGAATCCACCGCGCCGCCCAAGGGGTTCTTCGGCCGCGCGGCGGGGTGAGTGAAGGCTGCTCCATCGGAGCTTCGGTCAGTCCAGATCAAAAGCCACCTCCGCCTTCAGGAGCGCGGACGGCGCGAGCCCAAACATCGTGCTGAAGGCTGTGCTCAAATGCGCCGAGGAGGCGAAGCCCGCGGCGTGGGCCGCTTCCGTCAGTGTTCGCCCTTCCGCGAGGTCGCGCGCGACGCAGGCCATGCGCCGCCAGATCCGATAGCGGCGGAAGGGTACGCCAGCCGCTGTTCGAATGAGCGCGCGACAGCGCGACGCCGATAGGCCCGCCGCGCTCGCGACATCCTCGAACGTCGCGAAGGCGTCAGGGTGCGCATCGATCGCGCGAAGGATCGCGGCAATCCGCGGATCGGGCGACGGTCGTTGGGGCAGACAGATGACGCCGCACACGCGATCGATGGTCCAAGTCTCTAGCGGTTCCCGGCTGAGCTTCTCAGAGGCGTCGGCAAGATCGATGTGTTGGATTGCGGCATGATCGTCGCTCAGAGCATCGAGATAGAGGAATGCCATCGCGCCACGCGCCCGCACATGATGCAGGCGACCAGGCGCGATGAGCGCGGCGTGACGCGTTTCGTACGCCGGAGCCGACCGGTTTGATTTGAGAAACGCGAGGTCGAACGGGTCGCGCACCGCCAAGGCGACGACCGCGACGGCGTTCCGATGCGGCGAAAGATTGAGCCCAGGCCCGAAATAGGCGGCGCGGGCGCTCCGCATCGAGATGCGCGCAGGCGTTTCGTGAAAGCCTCGGGTCGGCCGGGAGGCTAGCCTTTTCGAATGATCAACCTTGCTCTCCAAGATGCGCCGATCCTCCTGGCACTGATGCTGGCCCTTGTGATGGGGTTGGGCGCGATCGTGTCGCCGATCCGCGTCACCCGCCAGTTCGACATTCTTGAGCTGACCGCGGCCGGCCGCAACGAGGTTCGCTCCGTCTACGGCGGTTTCGGCCTTGCAATGGCCGCCATGTTCGCCCTGGCGCTCTGGCGACCGGAACTGCGCGGCGGCATTTGCCTGACCGCCGCGGCCGCACTTTCCGGCATGGCGGGCGGGCGCCTGCTCTCTGCGCTGATCGACCGACAAATCGGCCGATATCCCCTGTTTTATCTGTGCCTCGAAGCGGGTGTCGCGATCCTCCTCTACTACGCTGCCTGACGCCGCCATGCCGTCACGATCACAAACGCCAGCGGAAGGAGCGCCATGGCGTCTACGATCGCAATTTTCCGCAATGGACCAGGCGGCGCACCGGCCCGAACATAAAGGACCAGGAACCCGATGATGCTGATCGCAACGACGACGCCGAGCGCGCGTCGTGCGGGCGCGTCGATCACGGCGAGTGCGCAGGCGGCTGCGATCGCGAGGAAGAGAGCGCCTCGGTGTGTGATCATGATTCCCAGGTCGCCTGCCGGGTCCACGCCATAGAGCCGCGCGGCCAACGACGGCGCGAACGCGACCGACGCCGGCGCCAGGTGCGCCAGCATGAGCAGTCCCCAGGCTAGTTTCGTCGCACTCTCCATCGCCGTCCCCATCGCTGCACGTGGGAGCATGCGCCATCTGCACGGCCGTCGCTTTCACGAAGCGACTGCCTGCGGCGCCCCTCAATCTCGGGGTCGCTGGCGACTTCAGGACCGCCCTGCCGGCGCGGCGCGCATCCCAAGGCTATTGCGCGCCGCCGACGCGTTGCGGCCCCGCCGACACCTGCGCGACGACATGGGTTTGGAAGGCGGGGCGCGCGCACAAGCGCGCATACCAGGCCTGCAGGTTCGGCAGATGGGGCAATCCCGGCAGTTCGGGCGGGCAGCGAAACCAGCGGTGCACCCACACGCCCTGAGCCAGATCGGCGACGCTGAAGTGTGCGCCGCCCAGATGCGCCGATGCGCCGAGGCGCGCGTCAAGGACGCCGAGCGTGCGGCCCGCGCCCGCGATCGCCGCCGCGAGGACTTGAGGATCCGGCTCAGGCGCCTTGTAGGCGGCGCGGACCGCACTGACGGCGTCGGCCACCGCGCCGGAGAATTCCATCCACGCTTCAACCTTGGCGCGCGCGACGGGCTCTCGCGGGATCAGGCCATCGGGATCGTGGAGGTCGGCGAGGCACCTGATGATCGCATTGGATTCCCAAAGCGGCGCGCCGTCAGGCAGCACGACGGCGGGTATCCGCCCCGCGGGGTTCAGCGCGCGATAGGCCAGATCGTCGTTGCCGCCATGCGCCCCGCCCCAATCGAGCCGGCGATGCGGCAGATCGAGTTCTCCAACGGTCCACATGACTCTCGCCACCGCCGAACTGTCGGGGCGACCATAGATGGTCAGCATGCACATCCTCCTTGGATCGGCGTACGTTTCCTGGACCGCCTAAGCCTTCGAGCCTAAGACCTGCACTCCTAAGCCGAGGAACCGACAGATGCGTGACGCCGTCCTCGATCGTGCGCGCTCACTGAACCAGACCTGCTTTTGCATCACGCTCGATCGCGACGCATTGGCGCGCGCGCTGAACAGCGCGGCGGGCGCGGCTGAATTCTATGAACGCGAGATCGCAACCCGCGCGCACCTGTTCTCCAGCGTCCCCGTGTTCCTGCCGGTGGAAGACTTTCAGGCCATGGTCGCCGTCGTGCGGGCGATCGAGGCGGCGGCGCTGCTTCCTGCCTACCAAAGGGCGGCGTTCGCCGATGCGCCGGAGGCTTCGCGGCGGGCGCCCGC
>JBMOIB010000037.1:0-23871 GCA_049317545.1 Caulobacterales bacterium
AAACGCGCAGCACGCCGCGCGCATCCGACTTCGCGCCCTGGTCGTCGAAGCCGTGCCCCATCTCATGGCCGATTACGCCGCCGATACCGCCGTAATTCACGGCCGGGTCGGCGTTTAGATCGAAGAACGGCGGCTGCAGAATGGCGGCCGGGAAGACGATCTCGTTCCAAACCGGATTGTAATAGGCGTTCACGGTCTGCGGGTTCATGCCCCACTCGCCCTTGTCGGTCGGTTTGTCGAGGCGAGCGAGATTGTAGTTCCATTCGAACGTGCGCGCGCGTGCGGCGTTGCCGAACGCATCGCCCGCTTTGATCTCAAGACTGGCGTAGTCGCGCCATTTGTCCGGGTATCCGACTTTGACCCGGAAGGCGGCGAGCTTTTCGCGCGCGACCTTTTTCGTTTCCGGCGTCATCCAGGTCAGATCGTCGATCCGCTGACCGTAGGCTTTGCGCAGGTTCTCCACGAGGTCGACCATCTTGGCCTTCGACTCGGCCGAGAAGTGCCGTTTGACGTAAATCTGGCCGACGCCCTCGCCGAGCGTGTCGTCGAGCCCGGAAACCGCACGTTTCCAGCGCGCGCGCTGCTCAGGCTGCCCATTGAGCGTACGGCCATAGAAATCGAAGTTTTCGTCGTCGAACGCCTTCGGGAGCACGTCGGCGCTCTCATGGAGGTAATGATAGGTGAGGTAGGCCCGCAGCGTCGCGACGGGCGTTTTCCGATAGAGCTGCGCCAAGGGACGCATCGCGTCGACTTCGCTGACGACGAACTCCGGCTGCTTCGACAGGCCGGCGGCGTCGAACATCGGGGCCCACGGCCATTCCGGCGCCAGCTTTTCGAGGTCCGCTCGGCTCTTAAGATTGTAGGTCAATTCGCGCTCGCGGCGCTTGGCGATTGGCCAATGGCGCTTGGCGATCTCGGTTTCGAACGCCACGATCTTGGCGGCGTCCGCGTCGGCGGTCTTTGAGCCCGCCAAGGCGAGCATACGGCCGACATGGGCCTGGTACTTGGCGACCAGAGCTTTCGATTCAGCATCGGTCTTCAGATAATACTCGCGCTCGTCCAGACCGAGGCCGGCGTGACCGACGCCGATGATGTAGCGGTCCGGGTTTTTCTCATCGAGCGTGAACCCGAACCCGATCGGCGAGGTGGCCGGAATGTCCGGTCGGCCGATCAGACGGGCGATGTCCTCGTGCGATTTGGCGGCGGCGATGGCGGCGAGCGTCGGTTGCGCAGGCGCGAGCCCCTTTGCATCGATCGCGGCCGTATCGAGGTAGGCATTGTAGAAATCGCCGATCTTCTGCTCGATCGAGCCGGGATTGCTCGCCGATTTGGCGAGATCGTCGACGATGGCGCGAACGTCCGTCTCCGATTGGGCGCGCAGAATATCGAAGGATCCCCAACGCGTGCGGTCCGACGGCATCGTAGCGGTTTTGAGCCAGGCGCCGCCCGCGTAGCGGAAGAAGTCGTCACCGGGCTTAACGCTGGCGTCTAACCCCGACATGTCGACCCCGAAGCTTCCGAGCGCGGGTTTGGGCGCGGGCGCTGGCGCCGGTGCGGCGGCGGGAGCGGGCGTCGGAACGGGTTTAGCGGCGGTTGCGCACCCAGCGACGAGCGCCGCGACGGCGCACGCCGCCAAAGCGGATTTCTTGAGCATGGAAGCCTTCCCTGAGGTGAAAGTTTCAACGATTAGCAATAAAGGCGTATCGAAAGTCAATAAGCCGCCGCCGCCGCTCACCGAAAAGCCGCCATTCGGAAATATCCCTCGTTGCGCCTTCGGGCCGCTCTATGTACTTGCCGGAACCGAGCCGCGGATCGAGCCCCTTATGCACTGGATCCCGAACCTGAGCCCAGCGAAGCGTGCGGCCGCCGTTTCAGCTGCGGCGGCCTTTGCCGCTTTGGTCTCGCTCGTTTTCGATCTTCGCTACCTCGCGATGTTCGCGATCGCGTCGGCCATTGTGTTCGCCTTGGCCATATTGCGCAGCGCAGCGCCGCTCTCATCCGTCGCCGAGGTTTCCCCAGACGCGAACCCGCTTGGCCCAACCGGCGCCGCACTTGATCAATTGTCTCCCCTGATCGAGGCGCTGCCCGATCCGGCGCTCCTGATCGATCGCGAAGGTCGGATTGCCGGCTCAAACGCCGCGGCGCGCCGCCAACTCCAGTTCGAGGCCTCGGGACTTCGCTTGAGTGCGATCCTGCGCCATCCCGAGCTCTTGGATGCAGCGCAGGCGGCGGCGCAGGACGGTGTTTCGCGTACGGTCGACTATGAAGTCACCGCGCCGGTCGAAGAGCACTTCAAGACGTACGTCGCGCCGATCGCCTGGGGTCGGAACACGGCCGCACTGATGGTTTTCCACGACCAAACGACTATGATGGCGACCGAGCGGATGCGCGCCGACTTCCTGGCGAACGCCAGCCATGAACTCAAGACGCCGCTCGCCTCATTGACCCTGCTGATCGAGACGCTGGCCGGACCAGCGCGCGCCGATCCGCAGGCGCAGACGCAGTTTTTCGCCATGATGCAGGTCCAGGCGGGGCGGATGCGCCGTCTGATCGAGGATCTGCTGTCGTTATCGAAGATCGAGCTCAACGAGCACATCCCACCCATCGATCGCACCAATCTGGTCGATGTCGTTCGCGAGGCCGCCGATACCGGCGGCCCGGTCGCTAAGGAACGCGGCGTGCGGATCGTCGTCAGCGCCCCGAACGAGCGCAGCGTGGTCGTCGGCGAGCGTTTCCAGCTGGCGCAGGTGATTCAGAATCTCGTCGACAATGCCATCAAGTATTCACCTGACGGGGGAACTGTCCGGCTCGAGCTTGGTGCAGCACAGACGCGCGACGAAGCCGTCGAAATCGCCGGACGCCGATGGCCTGAATCTGGGCGGATCGCTTTGCTTGCGCCGCCGCCGTCCGCCGGGCCTTTCGTATTTGTGCGCGTCGAAGATGACGGCGCTGGCATTGCGCGGCGGCATCTGCCGCGATTGTCCGAGCGCTTCTATCGCGTCGAGCGCGACGATGGCCCCCAACGTGAAGGCACGGGACTTGGACTTGCGATCGTCAAGCATATCGTGAACCGGCACCGCGGCGGATTGCTCGTCGAGAGCATCGTCGGCAAAGGCGCGGCGTTCGCCGTCGTCATTCGCCAAGCGCCGCCTGAACCAACGCCGGCCGGCGACCGCCCGGTGATGGCCGCATCCCCCGGCTAGCGCTAAAGTTTTCACACTATTGTCACAGTGGCCGCGTAAGCACCCGCGGGGGAGTAGGAGCGGCGCTATGAAGGCGTCGGGCTCGCCCAGTCCGCGTCCAAGCGGCCATTTTCGAGTGGGTATGGCATGTCAGAAGAACGCGCTCCGCAAGGTCTTTCCATGACGGCGCCGACCGTCGCAGCGTCGACGGGCATCCTCGCCGATCGCGCCACCAAGGTGAGCGCGCGCGACGTGTGCGTGTACTATGGCGAGAAGCAGGCGTTGTACGACGTCTCTATCGAAATTCCGGACCGCGCTGTGACGGCCTTCATCGGTCCGTCGGGCTGCGGCAAGACCACCTTCTTGCGCTGCATCAATCGGATGAACGACCTGATCACGGGCTGCAAAGTCAAGGGCGTGATCAACATCGAAGGCGCCGACGCGTACGGCCGCAATGTCGATCCGGTCGTTCTGCGCGCCCGCGTCGGCATGGTGTTCCAAAAGCCGAACCCGTTCCCCAAATCGATCTACGAGAACGTCGCCTACGGACCGCGCATCCACGGGACCGCGAAGACGAAGGCCGACCTCGACGTGATCGTCGAACAATCGCTACGCCGCGCCGGCCTCTGGGACGAGGTGAAGGAACGCCTCCACCAAACCGGCACCGGTCTTTCGGGCGGCCAGCAGCAGCGTCTCGTCATCGCTCGCGCGGTGGCCGTCAACCCGGACATCATCCTCATGGACGAGCCGTGCTCGGCGCTCGATCCCATCGCGACGGCGAAGATCGAAGAGCTGATCGACGAGCTGCGCGAAAACTATTGCATCATCATCGTGACGCACTCGATGGCGCAGGCCGCGCGCGTGTCGCAAAAGACCGCGTTCTTCCACCTGGGCAAGCTCGTAGAGACCGGCGCGACCGAGGAGATTTTCACCAACCCGCGCGACTCGCGCACGCAGGACTACATCACCGGTCGGTTCGGCTGATCCGAGCCTCCCGTAAGGGGCGAGAATGGGCGAACACACGGTCAAGTCCTACGGCGACAACCTCAGCGAGATTGCGAACGACATCGTTCGCATGGGCGGGGTGGTCGAGGCGCAGGTCCAGGACGCGATAACGGCGATCGTTCGCCGCGACACGTCGCTCGCCCAATCCGTTGTGGTGAAGGACGCGCGCGCCGACGAAGCGCACCGCGACATCGAACGCCGCGCGACCAGAATTCTCGCATTGCGTCAGCCCATGGCCAACGACTTGCGCGAAGTGATTTCGGCCTTCAAGGCGGCTGGTGAACTCGAACGCGTCGGAGATCTCGCCAAGAGCGTCGCCAAGCGCTCGCTTGTGCTCAACCAATCCGATCCTATTCAATTGACGCGTTCGATCGAGCGGATGGGCCGGATCGCCATGGACCTCCTCAAGGAGGTGCTGGACGCCTATTCGCAGCGCGACGTGGCCAAGGCGCTCAGCGTCTGGCACCGCGACGAAGAACTCGACGCCTATTACAACAGCCTGTTCCGCGAACTGCTGACCTACATGATGGAGGATCCGCGCACGATCACGCCGTGCGCGCATCTTCTGTTCGTCGCCAAGAACATCGAGCGGATCGGCGACCATTGCACGAACATCGCCGAGACCGTGCACTATTTGATCACCGGCGAAGAGATCGGCCGCGACCGTCCGAAGTCGGACGAGTCGACGCATACGGACCAATAGGGGCGCGCCGCATGATCCCGCACGTTCTGGTCGTCGAGGACGAAGAGGCCCTGGCGCTTCTCCTCAAGTACAACCTCGAAAAAGAGGGGTATCGCGTTTCGCTGGCGCGCGACGGCGAGGAGGCGCTCCTGCTCGCCGATGAGGTCCGACCGGACCTCGTGCTGCTCGACTGGATGCTGCCGAAAGTCGCCGGCATCGAAGTTTGCCGACGCCTGCGCACGCGCAGCGAGGCGCGCAACACGCCAATCATCATGCTCACCGCGCGCGGCGACGAGGGCGACCGCATCCGAGGCCTCGATCAGGGCGCCGACGATTATCTGACCAAGCCGTTTTCGATGAACGAGCTGCTCGCACGGCTGCGCGCCGTGCTGCGCCGCATCCGGCCTGGCCTCGCCGAAGACAAAGTCATCGTCGGCGACATCACCATCGATCGCGCCGCCCATCGCGTGAAGCGCGGCGGCAAGGAAGTCCATCTCGGGCCAACCGAGTTCCGGCTCCTCGAATATTTCATGCAGCATCCAGGCCGCGTGTTCTCGCGCGAGCAATTGCTCGACGCGGTGTGGGGCTCGGACGTTTATGTCGAAGCGCGCACGGTCGACGTGCACATCGGGCGTTTGCGCCGCGCGCTCAATCGCGATTCCGAGAGCGATCCGATCCGCACGGTGCGCTCGGCTGGCTATTCGCTTGATCCTGAAAATCTCGACGCCTGATCGAGACGCGGAATTGGCGCCGCAGACCGCAACAAAAAAGGGGCCCGGCGGGCCCCTTTTCCGTGTCGATGCTGTGCGCTCACATCGCCGATAGGCGAAGCATGCGGCGCAGTTCATCGGGCTCGCCGAAGCTGCGCTTCTTCTTCGCCTGCTGCGGTTGGTAGGCGAGCCGCGCATGGTCCTGGCAATAAGGACCGGCGCAGGCGCCGCGCCCGCAGAATGCGAAACCAGGATCCGCCGGGTCGCCGATCGGCCATTTGCAGACGCGATCGTTCAACGTGAGGACCGAAACCGTCGATCCGTCTTCCTGCCGAACCGGCTCGAGCGGCGGCACGATATGCAGAACCGGCGCAGCGGTTGCGAGCCGAGGGCGCGGCAAGGCCGGCATCACGCCGGTTGCGGCGGGCCGCGGCCGGGCCAGGCGAACCGGGCGCTTGGCGGGACGCGATGGCGTCGCGCGACCGGCGAGACCAAGGCGATGCACCTTTCCTATCACGGCGTTACGGGTGACCCCGCCGCCCAATTGTTTAGCGATCTGACTTGCGGACAGCCCTTCAGCCCACAAGGTCCTCAACGTGTTGACGCGTTCATCCGTCCAGCCCATCGAACCAGCCCCTCTGCGTTCGACCCGGCGCCATTTTTGACGCTCGGGAAAAGCCTACATCTAGCGACGACCGACTCATTCGGAAGCCGCAATGCGCTACTTATAGTATCCGGGGCTGCGAAATGTACAAGATGCAGGTGCGTTGATGCTCACAGGCGCGAGGCGCCCCTACATATTGATTCGCCGCTTAACGTGCGGTCTTGTCGTTCAGCCCCATGGCCTCGTCGGCCACTGGTGGTCGTTAACGAACATGAAGACTTGATGAAAGCTAAGGAATCGTTAACGCCGACGATTGCCGTGGACGAGGAGTGGAAGACCCTTGGATAAGTCTCTGATGCTGGCCCCGCGCCGCTATGGCGCTGTGAACTGGTTGGGGCTGCAGACCCTGCTGGGCCGCGAGATCATGCGGTTCGTGAAGGTGTCGGCACAAACCCTTGTGGCGCCGCTGGTCTCAACGGTCCTGTTCATGGCGGTGTTTTCGCTCGCTCTGGGCTCGAACGGCTCGCCGTTTCCCGGCGTTCGCTACGTGGACTTCCTGGCGCCCGGCCTTCTGATGATGGCGATCCTGAGCAATGCCTTCGCCAATTCCTCCTCGTCTCTGGTGATCGCCAAGGTCCAGGGCAATTCGGTCGACTTCCTGATGCCGCCGCTGTCCGCGGCCGAGCTGACGATCGCTTTCCTGGGCGGGGCGGCGACGCGCGGCGTGCTGGTCGGATTGATCGGCGCGGCGATCCTGGCCCCGTTCGCGCACGTGGCGCCGAAAGTCCCACTGGTCGCCTTGTTCTTCGGCGTGACAGCGGCGGTCATGTTCGCCGCAATCGGGCTGATGGCCGGCATCTGGTCGGAAAAGTTCGATCACATCGCGGCGGTGACGAATTTCGTCGTCACGCCGCTGACGTTCCTTTCCGGCACGTTTTATTCGATCGATCGGCTGCCGCAGCCGTTCTCGACGATCGGACATTGGAACCCGGTGTTTTTCCTGATCGACGGCTTTCGATATGGCTTCACGGGACATGCCGACGGGAATCTTTTCGTCGGCGGCGCGGTGAGTTTGGCGATCGCAGCCGGCCTCAGCACGGTATGCTGGCTGATGCTCAAATCGGGGTACCGGTTGAAGGCCTGACGCGCGCGTTGCGTCGCGCTTGACGGAGCGGGACCCGGGCTCCACAAGTCGCGCCTTCTTTCGCTAGGCCCGCAAGGGAGCCCGACCATGAACGCTGTTTCGCAAAGCCCGCTCTTGCCGGTTTATGCGCCGCCTGCGGAGCGTTTCGTGCGCGGCGAGGGCGTGTGGCTCTACACCGATGCGGGCGACAAATACCTGGACTTCATCGCCGGCATTGCGGTCAACGCGCTCGGTCACGCGCACCCGGCTCTGGTTGCGGCTTTGACCGAACAAGCCGGCAAGCTCTGGCATTTGTCCAACATGTTCCGCATCGAGGGCCAGGAACGTTTGGCGGCGAAATACGTCGCCTCGAGCTTCGCCGACGTCGTCTTCTTCACGAATTCGGGCACCGAAGCGATCGAGGGCGCGCTCAAAATGGCGCGCAAATTCCACAGCGCGGCCGGTCGTCCCGAACGCATCGACGTGATCGGCTTCAGCGGCGCATTCCATGGCCGCACCTACGCGGCGATCAACGCCGCCGGAAATCCCTCTTATCTCGATGGGTTTGGTCCGCGCCTTCCTGGCTACGTCTCGGTCCCCTTCGGCGACCACGATGCGCTCAAGGCGGCGATCGGCCCAACGACGGCTGCAATCATCGTCGAACCCGTGCAGGGCGAGGGCGGGTGCCGCGAGATCCCCGCGTCCTGCCTCAAGGGCCTGCGCGATCTGTGTGACGCCCACGGCATTCTGCTGATCTTCGACGAAGTGCAGTGCGGCGCGGGGCGCACCGGAAAAATGTGGGCCCACGAATGGGCGGGCATCACACCGGACGTCATGGCTGTCGCAAAGGGCGTCGGTGGCGGCTTCCCGATGGGTGCAGTTCTCGCAACCCGCGACGCTGCGAGCGGCATGGTGCGCGGCGCACACGGCACCACCTTCGGCGGCAATCCGCTGGCGATGGCGGTCGGCGAGGCTTGCTTCGACATTCTCAACGCGCCGGAATTCCTCGTCCGCGTGCAGGACATCTCCAATCATTTCGGTCAGGCGCTTGAGGGCCTCAAGGATCGTCACCCTGGCCTCGTCGTCGAAGTGCGCGGCAAGGGCCTGTTGCGGGGGCTCAAACTCGCTGTCGATCCCAAGCCCGTTCAGAATGCGGCCCGGGATCGCCGTCTCTTGGTGGGCGTCGCCGGCGACAACGTTCTGCGCATGGCGCCGCCGCTGACGATCGAGCCTTCGCACGTCGGCGAAGCGATTGGCGTGCTTGACGCGGCGCTCTCGAGCGTGAAGGCGGGGCAGGCGGCGTGAGCGGGACGCTCGGGCCTGCGCCGCGACATTTCCTCGATCTATGGCCATTATCCGGCTTGGAGATGCGGGCGCTTCTAGACACGGCGAAAGCGCGCAAGGCCGCGCGCGCCGGCTTGCCGAAAGCGCGCGCCGACGTGGATCGACCGCTCGACGGGCGTCTCCTCGCGATGATCTTTGAAAAACCGTCGACGCGCACGCGCGCGTCGTTCGACGTGGCGATCCGGCAGCTCGGCGGCGTATCGGCCGTCTACAACGCCGCTGACCTCCAAATCGGCCGCGGCGAAACGGTAGAGGACACCGCGCGGGTCTTGTCGCGTTTCGTCGACGCCGTAATGATCCGTGCGAACTCGCACGAGAGCGTTGCGGATTTCGCCGGCGCCGCCGACGTGCCGGTGATCAACGGCCTCACGGACAAAAGCCACCCGTGCCAGATCCTCGCCGACCTTTTGACCTTCGAGGAGAAGGTCGGCCCCGTCGCCGGCGCGCGGCTCGCCTGGGTCGGCGACGGCAACAATGTCTGTGCGAGCTTCATCCATGCCGCGCCGAAGCTCGGCTATGAGCTGACGATCGCGGCGCCCAAGCGCTATGCGCCGCCGCAGGCCGATATTGATCGCGCACGCGCCGAGGGCGCCGTCATCGTCGTGACTGACGATCCCGTCGATGCGGTCAAAGGCGCCGACGCTGTCATCGCCGACACGTGGGTTTCGATGGGCGACCTCGATCGCGAGGAGCGCCTCTCAACGCTCGCGCCCTATTGCGTCAATTCCGCATTGATGGCGCATGCCGCGCGGCACGCGATCTTCCTCCATTGTTTGCCGGCGCACCGCGGCGAGGAAGTGACGGCCGACGTCATCGACGGTCCGCAGTCGGTGGTGTTCGACGAGGCGGAAAACCGCGTGCACGCGCAAAAAGCCGTGCTTCTCTGGTGTCTCGGCGTGTGATCCGGTGAGCAGCGTCGATCCCGGCGAGAGCGTCGCCGCGTTCCAACTCGAAACGGCGCCGGCGCGCGGTCGTATCGCGCGCTTGGGCGCATCAACGATCGACGCCATCCTGCGCCGCCATGCCTATCCGCGTCCGGTTGCGCTGCTGCTCGGCGAAGCCTTGGCGCTGGCGGCTTTGATCGGATCGCTCGCGAAGTTCCAGGGTCGCGTGACCTTGCAGGCCGAGGGTGACGGACCGGTGCGCCTGCTCGTTGCGGAGTATCGCACCGACGGCGGCCTGCGCGGCTATGCGCGGATTTCGGACGAAGCCGCGGCGACGATCACTGCCCAGCATGCGCTTTCACCTGCGGCGCTGATCGGAGAGGGGGCGCTGACGCTCACGATCGATCAGGGTCCGGACACCGATCAGATGCAGGGCGTGGTTCCGCTGGAGGGCGATACGCTCGCCGCTTGCGCCGAGGCCTATTTCGAACGCTCCGAACAGACGCCGACGCGGATCCGGCT
The DNA here is from genome assembly GCA_049317545.1 of Caulobacterales bacterium. GTDB lineage: Bacteria > Pseudomonadota > Alphaproteobacteria > Caulobacterales > Aquidulcibacteraceae > REEB506. The sequence goes on from JBMOIB010000037.1 coordinate 10,057, forward strand.
CGCCGTCGTCGAAGAGGTGAGCCCGGGCGTCGGCGGCGTTTGGATGGCCGGCGGAATTCTCCTTCAGAGGATCGCTGGCGACGTTGCACGCGGCGACGTCGAGGAGGGCTGGCGCACCAGCGTCATCCTGTTCGACACCGTCACTGACGCGGAGCTCGCCGATCGCGCCCTGAGCCCGGATCGCCTTCTGTATCGCCTGTTCAACGAGGTCGGTGTGCGTCTGGCGCCCGCTGGCCCGCTAAGCGATTTCTGCCCGTGCGATCGAGAGCGCCTGGCGGCGGTTCTTCGTGGTTACGCGGCTGACGAGCTGGCCGGCTTCGCCGAGGCGGATGGACTCATCCATGCGCGCTGCCAGTTCTGTGCGCGCGTCTACCTGCTCGATCCGAACGACCTCGCCGCGCCGCTCACCTGAAGGCGAAATCGGTGTCATGGCTCGTCAAACGCAATCCGGAATCGACATAAATCGTCTGGCCCGTGACCGCGGGAGACATCGCCAGATACGCCACCGCACGACCGACGTCCTCGGGCGTCGCCCCATACTGAAGCGGCGTCTGCGCGTGCAGCCGATCGAAATCGGCCTGCGCCTGACCGGGCGAGGGCAATGTGTAGCCGGGGGCGACCGCATTGACGCGGATGCGCGGCGCCAGTGCGCGCGCCAGCACATCGGTGGCGCCCATCAAAGCGTACTTGGACAGCGTGTAGGAGAGATGATCCGGGTACGGACTGGCGAGCTTGAAATCGAGAAAGTTGACGACTACGCCGCGCGCATCGTCTGGCAGTGCCCGCGCGAACGCCTGGATCAGCCGGATCGGCGCGCTCGCATTGATCGCGATATGCCGGTCGAGTGCGGCCCGGCTGAAGCTCTCCAGCGCATCATGCTCGAAAATCGCCGCGCAATTGACCAGCGCGCGCAAAGGCTTGCCGGCGGCGTCGACAAGCCCCGCCGCCGCGTCGTCGTCGCTCAGATCGGCCTGAACGGCGACGGCGCTGCGCCCCAGGGCCTCGATCTCCCGGCAGGCGGCGTCGGCGTCGCTGCGCGAACCATTATAATGGACCACGATGTCGTAACCGGTCTCCGCAAGTGCGAGCGCGGACGCCCGTCCCAGGCGCTTGGCTCCGCCGGTGACCAGCGCCCAGCCGCTCACAGCCGGGCCTGCGCGCGCGCATCTTCCTCAGTCGCCATTGCGGCGAGGCGATGGGTGGCGTGTTCGGCGTAGCGTCGCAGCGAGACCGAGACCAAGCCAGCCCCCTCCAGGACAGCTGGCTTTTTGACCTCCACTTCGACGAAGGCAATGCGCGGCGACAGCGCAAGGACGTGCGCCGCCACGACGTCGGCCACCGTCTCGATCAGGTGGATTTCGCCATGGCGGCCAAGCCCGCTTTGCAGAAACGCGATGATCGCGTCGTAGTCGACGGTGTGGGCAAGGCGATCGGCGCGCGCAAAATGCGGCGGATCGAACAGGTGAAGGAATACGGAAACGAGAACCTGTTGCGCGTGCGCGCGCTCGGCTTCGGGGACGCCAAGACGCAATTCGACGGGAACGTCTGTCAGCGCGATGGAATGACGATCATGCATACGCTCCTTTAGCCTTCGCGAACACGCGAAGCGAGGGCGTCAGATCGGCATGCGCAGGATTTCCTGGTAGGCCTGGATCACTTGGTCGCGAACAGTGATCACGGTTTCGAGCGTGGTTTCGGCCGCGGCGATCGCGGTCACTACGTCGACGATGTCGGCGCGGCCGGCCGCTGCCTGCATGGCGGTGGTCTCGGCTTTCTTGGTCGCCGTTGCGGCCGTGTCCACCGCACCTTTGACCATCTGGCCGAAATCGATACTGTCCGGCCCTTCGCCCGCGTCGGTCGGCGCCGACTTCAACGCGCGCGCGGCGGCCTGATACGCGCGGGATGCGGAAATTGGGTCGATCGCCATGTCCTCGCTCCCTCGTCCCTGCAGTCAGCGCCGCGGCGCTGGCTCAGCGGCGCAGCAAGTCGAGCGCTTTGCTCGTCATCGCGCGTGCAGCTTCGATCATGCTCAGATTCGCTTCGTAGGCGCGCGAAGCTTCACGCAGATCCATCATTTCGATGAGGCTGTCGACGTTGGGCAATTTCACCATACCCGAAGCATTGGCCGCCGGATGGCTGGGGATGTACTGCAGCTTGAAATCGGATTTGTCGTCCATCGCGCCAACGAGGCGCACACCGAACGCGTCTTCGTCTTTCAGCTCGGCGCCCTGCAACACTGGAATCCGGCGTCGATAGGGGTCTGAGCCCGGCGTCTGGCCGGTGGAATTGGCGTTGGCCATGTTCTCTGCAGCGATCCGCATACGCGCCGTTTGGGCGCGCATGCCGCTGGCTGCGGCGGCCATGGCGGCGTTGATGTCGCTCATCGATCAGCTCCTAGCGGCCGGGCGCCCGCGCCGCAATGCGCAGCAGCGAGAGCCCTTTTTGGTACAGCGCGATCGAGGTCTCGAAGTCCTGGCGCGTCTGCGCGGCCTTCATCACCTGATCTTCGAGTTGCACAGCGTTGCCGTCGAGGGTCGTTTCCCCGTCGGGGCTCTTGATGACGCGGGCCAGGGACGTCGAGACGCTCATCGATCCGCGGCCGCCGTTCGCAGACTGGCGCATGGCGTCGGTGAGCGCCTTGTCGAACCTTGAGGTGTCGACGTCGCGCGGCACGTAGCCCGGCGTCGAGGCGTTGGCGATGTTTTCCGAGATGAGTTTCTGCCGCTGGCCCGATAGTTCGAGCCGCGCGCGCAGCGCCGAGAAATAGGGCTGATCGAGCAGGGACACATCCGCCTCCAATGCGCACCTTCGCGCGATCATGGTTAATTGCGGCTTAAGCGCCTTGAGCCGGTCCGCGACTCGCAGCCTTTTCCGAGCCTGCCGACAGAAGGGAGGCGCCGCTTATGGATGTGCTCGATTGGGGGCGAGCGGTGTTTGCACTGCTCGCGACCTTGGCCCTGATCGGGCTTCTCGCGCTTGCGGCGCGCAGGGTCGCTGCGACCCAGACGACGCTCAATGGCCAGACGCGGCGACTGCGGGTCGTCGAACGGCTGATGCTCGATCCACGGCGGCAATTGGCGCTGGTGGCGTTCGACGGGCGCGAGCATCTCCTTCTGTTGTCCCCATTCGGCGACCGGGCCATTGCGAGCCGTGATGTCCAGGCGCCAGCCGCCGTCGCGCCAGAGGGAGAGGCGCCGCAATGAGCCGTCCAGCACGCAAAACGCCCGCCCAGCTCAAGCGCGAGCTCGGTTGGCTTGCCATCGGCCTGATCGCACCGCTCGTTTTTGCCTGGGCTCTGTTTGCGTTCGGCGGCGTCGCCGCGGCTCAGGGTGCGCCCAGCCCTGCCATCAATATCGACCTCGGCACCGGCGCGGGGCTGACCGAACGGGTGCTTCAGCTCACTGCGCTGGTGACGGTGCTGTCGCTCGCGCCTTCTATCCTGATCATGACGACCTGTTTCGTCCGGATCGTCGTAGTTCTGTCGCTGCTGCGCACCGCGATCGGCTTGCAGCAGGCGCCGCCGAATGTGGTGATCGTTTCGTTGGCGCTGTTCCTGACGGCGTTCGTGATGCAGCCCACATGGGACGCCGCGTATCAGGCCGGCGTGCGCCCGGTTATGGACGGGACGATGACGCTTACGGAAGCCTATCCGCGGGTGGCAGAGCCGTTGCGCGACTTCATGCTCAAGCAAACGCGCGAGGCGGATCTCAAGCTGTTCGTCGACATGGCCAAGCTCGAGGCGCCCCCGCAAACGGCAGACGATCTTCCGCTGCGCATCGTCATCCCGTCGTTCATGATTTCGGAGCTCAGGCGGGCGTTCGAGATCGGCTTCATGCTCTTCATCCCGTTCCTGATCATCGACCTCGTGGTGAGTTCGCTGCTCATGGCCATGGGGATGATGATGGTCCCTCCGGTGACCATCAGCCTGCCATTCAAACTGATTTTCTTCGTGCTGGTGGACGGTTGGCGGCTGATCGCGGGGGCGCTCGTCGAGAGCTTCGCCGCAGGGCCGCCCGCCGGTTAGCGGCGCTCCAGGCCGTACCCGTCGATCAGGCGGCGACCGTAATCATCCGACCCCGTCGTCGCCGACTTGAACCAAGTTCTGATCTTTGAGAGCCAAGTCCAGATCATGACGTCCTCCACCCAGCTTTTCGCGTTTCGAGAACAGTTACATGGATTTGCCGTTGGGGAAGCCCTGCGTGTCGGAAAGTCCCCAGGTGCGGCGGATTTGACACAGCGTTTGTGTGCGCTTGGCGAGGCTTTGCGCGGCGCTTGGGCGTTTGGCGACCATCGCCTCCCGCGCGTTAACGCTCGATTCACCATGCGGCCGCTTGCTGAGCCGGTCTTCGGAAAGGGAGTCGCGCCATGACGCCGGCGGAAGTGCTTGATTTTGGCCGCGATGCGCTTTGGCTGACGATCCTTATCTCGGCGCCGGCCATGATCGTCGGCCTGATCGTCGGGCTCGTCATTTCACTGCTCCAGACGCTCACCCAGATCCAGGAGCAGACCCTGGTGTTCGTGCCGAAGATCCTCGCAATTTTCGTCACCCTCGTGCTGTTCCTGCCGATCATGGGCGGGCTGCTCGGGCGGTTTACCGAGGGCGTCTTCCAAAAGATCGCGGCCTACTGACGTGGAGCTGTTTGGCGTCGACCTGTGGGCCACGGCCCTCGTCTTCGCCCGCGTGGGCGCCATGCTGATGTTGTTTCCGGCTTTCGGCGAGCCGACGATCCCGGCGCCGATCCGTCTGACATTCGCGCTCCTCGTGACGGCCGTGCTCGCCCCGGCGCTGCAAGACCAGTTTGCGGCGGCGCCGACCCAGTTTGGCGCCGCGATAGGCGCCCTGATTGGCGAAACGCTGATCGGGATCGCGCTCGGCGCCGTCGCGCAGATCCTCACCTCGGCGCTCGCCACGGCGGGCCAGATTCTCGCTATGGAGACCGGCCTGTCTTACGCGCAGACGGCGGATCCGACCGCAGCGGGCACCGGGCAGGTACTGTCGGTGTTTCTCGGCCTGCTCGGCGTGACGCTCGTGTTCGCCACGGATCTGCACCACGTCTTTCTGCGCGCGCTGGTCGACAGCTACGCCCTGTTCAAGCCGGCGTCGCCGCTGGCGGTCGGCGACATCTCCCAGCTGGGCGTGCGCGCCGTCGGCGATTCGTTTCGCATCGCCCTTCAAATGACCGCGCCGGTGATCTTCGCCGGACTGATCTTCCGGATCGGGCTTGGCATTTTATCGCGTCTCATTCCCCAGATTCAGGTGTTCTTCGTGGCGATGTCCGTGAACGTCCTCGGCGGCTTCATGATCGCAGCGCTCGCGTTGTCGGCGGGGATGCTCCTCTGGCTCGATCGGCTCGACCAGTTCGCGACGACATTGAGATAGCGCGCAACCATGGCCGAGGACCAGCACGACAAGACAGAAGAGCCGACAGCGAAACGTCTCGCTGACGCACGCGGCCGCGGCGAGGTCGTCTATTCCCCGGAAGCCACGACCTGGCTCATGCTCGCGGCGGCGGCGCTGACGCTGATGACGTCAGGCGGCGCCATGGCCGAGAAAATCGGCCACCTTGCGCTCGTCATGCTGGAATCGCCGCATCTGTTCTCGCCAGACGGGGCGGAGTTGAACCGTCTTCTAATCGATGTCGGGATAAGGGTCGGCTCGGCCGTCGGCCTGACGATGCTCGCCATGGCTTGCGCCGGCGTCGCCGGCCGCTACCTGCAGGACGTGCCGGTTTTCTCGGCCAAGCGCCTCGAGCCAAAGCTCGATCGGCTGAGCCCCATCGAAGGGTTCAAGCGCGTGTTCGGCGCCGCCGCCTTGGCCAATTTCGGCAAGGCGATATTCAAACTCGCGCTGGTCGGCGGGGCGCTCACGTGGGCGCTTTGGCCGCGTGACGGTGCGCTGGAGAACCTCGTCAATCTCGATCTCGGCGCCTTCTGGGCGCTGTTCCGTGAACGGATCGGCGCGTTGATTTGGGCGTGCCTGATCGCGTTCGGGGTCTTTGCGATCGTCGATTATGTGATGACGCGCCGGAGCTACGTGAAGCGCTTGCGCATGTCGCGCACCGAACTGAAAGACGAAATGCGCCAGTCGGAGGGCGATCCGGAGATCAAGGCCAAGATCCGCCAGGTCCGTCTGCAGCGCGCCCAACGTCGCATGATGCAGGCCGTGCCGAAGGCGACGGTCGTGGTCACCAACCCGACGCACTATGCGATTGCGTTGCGGTACGTGCGCGACGAGACCCCAGCTCCGATGTGCCTTGCGAAAGGCGTCGACGACATCGCGCTGAAAATCCGCGAGGTGGCCGAGGCGCACGACGTGCCGATCGTCGAAGATCCGCCTTTGGCGCGCGCGCTCTACGCGACTGCCGAGATCGATTCGCCGATCCCGCGTGCGCACTATGAAGCTGTTGCGAAAGTCATCGGCGTGGTCATGCGGCTGGCCAATCGCCGCCGCCCAACCCGCACCGCGCCGAATCGGTCTTAATGGACGCCAACAAAGCAGGTCACCTGATGTCGCATCTTTCTGATCCGCGTCCGCAACGATCGACGCCGGGCCTCGACCCGGCGCGGATCGCGTTCTGGGCCGCGCTGGCGGTCGCCGCTGGAGCGGCGGGCGTTGCATTGACGTCGGGGCCGGAGGTCGGTCGCCTCGGCGTCATCCTGTTCCTTGGGCTGGCGGGGGTCGCAGCGGTGTTCTTCTTGTGGATGTCGCGCAATCGAGGCCGCCAGATCGGTCTGTTTCCCGACCGCGGGGCGGCGGAAGCCGCCGCAGGTTTGGAGGTCGGCGAGTACGCGGTGTTGGAGGCGATTTCTGAACCAGCGCTCGTGAGCGATCGGGCCGGGGCGGTCGTCGCCGCCAACCAGGCTTATCGGCGCATCGCCGTCGACGCCGGCGCGCTGAGCGACAGCGCCCGGCCGCCGGCTTTGGATCGCCTGTTCGGCGCCGACGCCTTGATGTCTGCGCCGATGTACCGGCTCTCGCGCGCCGCCTCGATGGGCGAGCAGCGCAGCGAAATCCTGCCGCCCGCGGTGCTTTCCCCCGGAACCGACCCGCGCCGGTTCGAGGCGAGCGTCGCACCTGCTCCGGGCGGACGAATCCTTTGGCGCCTGCGCCCACTTACCTCAACGGCGATCGTCGAAGGCGACGCCGCGCGGACACTGTTCGTCGATGACGCGCCTCTGGGCTTCTTCGCCGCCCGCCAGGACGGTGCGGTCGTCTATGTGAACCAGGCGCTGCGGGCCTTGCTCGGCTTCGGCGATGAAACGCCGATGCTGCGTCTGCGGGATTTCGTGAAGGAAGACCCCGCCCGCGTGCTCCGGCGCGACCGCCGCAATCTCGGAGCGACGCGGACCGAAGTCACCTTGCGCGCGCGCGACGGCGCGGAGACGCCGGCCGTCGTACTGACCTATTGGCCCGCCGCGGACGGCGATGCCGCGTGCCGTGCGCTGGTTTTTGTGGGCGAGGGGGAGGGTCTTCCGGAAGCGTCGGCGCCGGAGCGCCCGGCGCGCGTCGGCGAGCCGACCGAGGCGTTCTTCGATCACGCCCCGTTCGGCGCCGCGCTGCTCGACGGCGCCGATCCGGCGGCGGCCGGCATTCTCGACGCCAACCAGGCCCTGATGGAGATGGCGCAGGGGCGCGCCGCGCCGGGTGCGCGCTTCGCCGACCTGTTCGACGCCGGCGAAGGCCTGGACCAATTGCTCGCGAAACTGCGCAAATCCAGCCAGGGCGCTCCGGTCGAATTGAGCCTCGCGACCGAACCCGCGGCCGCAGCGCACGTGCATATCGTGCGCATGGGCGATGGCCGCGCGCTCGCTTACGTCATCAACGTGACCGAACAGCGCGAGTTGGAACAGCGGCTCGCCCAGGCCGAGAAGATGCGCGAGATCGGACTGCTCGCCGGCGGCGTCGCGCACGATTTCAACAATCTCCTGACCGTGATGATGCAGACCACGGATTATCTCCTGCTGCGCCATCCGGTCGGCGATCCCGATTACGCCGAACTCAACCAGATCAACATCCACGCGCTGCGCGCGAAGGAATTGTCTGAAATGCTGCGCGCCTATGCGCGTCAACAGACGTTCCGCAATGAGATCGTCGAGGTCGCGGGCTTCATGCAGCAGATGCATGAGATCGGCCGACGGCTCGCGGGCGACGCCGTCAAGATGGAAATTCGCCACGGCCAGAATCTGCCGTTCGTCAAAGTTGATCGCGCGCAACTCGAGCGCGTGCTCGTGAACCTGATCTCGAATGCGCGCGACGCCATGACGCCGGACGACCAGACGATCTCGCGCGGCGGTACGCTGACGCTGAAAACCTCGCACGTCACGGCCGCGGACGTGCGTCGCTACGCGCGCAACGTTCCGATCGACGAGCGCGACTATATCGAGATCGGGGTCGGCGACACCGGCTGCGGCATCAAGGAAGACGATCGCGACAAGATCTTTCATCCCTTCCATTCGACGAAGGAGCCCAATCGCGGCACCGGGCTCGGCCTCGCGACGTGCTACGGCATCATCAAGCAATCGGGCGGCTACATTTTCTTCGACTCGGTTCTCGGCAAGGGCACAACCTTTCGCGTCTTCCTGCCGGCCTACATCCCGACGCCCGACGAGCGCGAAGACATGGCGCGGCGCGAGCGGGCGCAGGTCGAACGTCGCCCGGTCGACGCTTCCGGGCGGGGCCGGCGCATCCTCTTCGTCGAGGACGACGACGACGTGCGCATGTCGACGGCGCGCAACCTGCGTGAATTCGGGTTTGAGATCGAACTCGCCGAAGACGGCGAAGAAGCCTTGCGGATTCTCCGCGAGAAGCCCGGCCACTTCGACGTCGTCATTTCGGACGTCTCGATGCCGGCGATGAATGGCCCCGACATGCTGCGCGCCGCCGGGCCCGAGTTGATCGGCGCCGCCAAGGTTTTGTTGCTGTCAGGCTATGCGCCCGAGAGCGTACAGAAGGTGATCGACAACATTCCGGTGAGCTTCCTTTCGAAGCCCGTCGGCGCACGCGCCCTGGCTGAGCGCGTAAAAGAACTTCTCGCCGCATAGGAGAATTCGCGATCTGGGATTGCGTGTTCTCCTTGCGTTCCCTGAACAAACCGCGTACATAAATCGCGCGGGTTGTGGCGTCGGCTTCGGACTCGCTTGATAAGGAGCGCCGGATGACCGCCTTGAAGCTCGTGGAGCCCATGGAAACCGACAAGCAGAAGGCTTTGGCCGCCGCGCTCACACAGATCGATCGCGCCTTCGGAAAAGGCTCGGTGATGCGGCTCGGCGAGAAGAACGCCGCCGTAGAGATCGAATCCACCTCCACCGGCTCGCTCGGCCTCGATATCGCGCTCGGCATCGGCGGCTTGCCGCGGGGGCGGATCGTCGAGATCTATGGGCCGGAGAGTTCGGGCAAAACCACACTGACGCTCCACGTCATCGCCGAAGCTCAAAAGAGCGGCGGCGTGTGCGCCTTCGTCGACGCGGAACACGCGCTCGATCCGATCTATGCGCAGAAGCTGGGCGTCGATCTCGATGATCTCCTCGTGTCGCAGCCGGACACGGGCGAGCAGGCCCTTGAGATCACGGACACCCTGGTGCGGTCCGGCGCCATCGACGTGCTGGTGATCGATTCGGTCGCGGCCCTGACGCCGAAGGCCGAAATCGAAGGCGAGATGGGCGATTCCCTGCCGGGTCTTCAGGCGCGACTGATGAGCCAGGCCCTGCGCAAGCTCACAGCCTCGATTTCGCGCTCCAAGACGCTCGTCATCTTCATCAACCAGATCCGTCAGAAGATCGGCGTGGTTTACGGTAATCCTGAAACCACCACCGGCGGCAACGCGCTGAAATTCTATGCCTCGGTCCGGCTCGACATCCGTCGGACCGGCTCGATCAAGGACAAGGACGAGGTCATCGGTTCGGAAACGCGCGTGAAGGTCGTCAAGAACAAGGTCGCGCCGCCGTTCAAGCAGGTCCAGTTCGACATCATCTACGGCGAGGGCATCTCCAAGACCGGCGAATTGATCGAACTCGGCGTCAAAGCGGGCGTGATCGACAAATCGGGCGCCTGGTACGCCTACAAGAGCGCCAAGATCGGCCAGGGCAAGGAAGCCGCGCGGCGGTTCCTGAAGGAAAACCCCGCGGTCGCCGCTGAGATCGAGGATTCGGTCCGCCGCAACGCCGGCCTGGTCGTCGACGCCATGTACTCCCCGCCGGAGGGCGACGAGGCCGAATAGGCCGCGCGCCGCTTACATTCCCGAGATCGCTGGCCGCCCGTGCGGCCGAACCCACCGCATCAGCCCCCGCGGTTGGGACGCCCCTCGCGCTAGGCGGGCGGCCAGCGAATTTTCGCCCGCGGCGGTGCGCCGCCCGAGACGTCACCGCCCCACCAGTGGCCATCAGTGGCTGACGTTTCGACCATGCGGGCGCGGAGAGGCGCGGCCTGAGGCAAGGCCCGGCCCCCCGGGGCCAAAGCTTTGCTTGGCGGAAGCGCTGAGCGTTTTTATATGCTTGGCTAAATCGGGCGCTGCCGCAGGGGCGGGCGCATCCGCATTATTCCCGGGACGGCGATGGCCAGCGTCAATGAGATCCGTGCGACATTCCTGAAGTACTTCCGGGACCGGGGGCATGAAACGCCGGCGTCTTCGCCGCTGGTGCCGCAATCGGACCCGACGCTGCTGTTCACGAACGCCGGCATGGTGCCGTTCAAGAACTTCTTCACCGGCGCCGAGCAGCCTGCCTATCCGCGCGCGGCGACCTCGCAAAAGTGCGTGCGCGCCGGCGGCAAGCACAATGACCTCGACAATGTCGGCTACACCGCACGCCATCACACCTTCTTCGAGATGCTCGGCAATTTCTCGTTCGGCGATTACTTCAAAGAGCAGGCCATCGAACACGCCTGGACGCTGATCACCAAGGAGTTCGGCCTCAAGAAGGATCGTCTGCTCGTCACGGTCTATGCTGACGACGACGATGCGGCCGCCCTCTGGCGCAAGATCGCGGGCTTCAAGGACGACAAGATCATCAAGATCGCGACCAGCGACAATTTCTGGTCGATGGGCGACACCGGCCCATGTGGTCCGTGTTCGGAGATTTTCTTCGACCACGGCCCGAAGGTCGCCGGCGGACCTCCCGGCTCAGCGGACCAGGACGGCGACCGCTTCATCGAGATCTGGAATCTCGTCTTCATGCAGTTCGAGCAGTTCGCCGACGGCCGCCGGACGCCGCTGCCGAAGCCGTCGATCGACACGGGCATGGGCCTCGAGCGCGTCGCCGCGGTTCTTCAGGGCGTGCATTCGAACTACGAGATCGATCTTTTCCGCACCCTGATCGCCGCAAGCGTCGAACTGACGGGCGTCAAGGAAGAGGGCGAGCAGGCCGCGAGCCATCGCGTCATCGCGGACCATTTGCGCGCGTCCTGCTTTCTGATCGCCGACGGCGTCATGCCGTCCAACGAAGGCCGCGGTTATGTGTTGCGCCGGATCATGCGCCGCGCCATGCGCCACGCGCACATCCTGGGCGCCGCCGAACCACTGATGCACCGTCTCGCGCCGACGCTGATCGGCGCGATGGGCGAGGCCTTTCCGGAACTCCACCGCGCCCAGCCGGTGATCCTTGACCAATTGGAGCAGGAGGAAGAGCGCTTCCGCCGCACGCTTGGCCGCGGCCTGCAATTGCTCGACGAGGAAACGGCCAAGCTCAAGCCGGGCGCGCCGCTCGCCGGCGAGACCGCATTCAAGCTCTACGATACGTTCGGCTTCCCGGTCGATCTGACGCAGGACATCCTGCGCGGTCGCGGCCTCACCCTTGACCAGGACGGGTTCGACGCTGCGATGGAGCGTCAGCGCGAAAGCGGCCGGGCGAGCTGGGCGGGCTCGGGCGAAGCCACGAGCGACGACGTCTGGTTCGCGCTCAAGGACAAGCGCGGCGCCACCGAGTTCCTCGGCTATGCGGCCGAAGAGGGCGAAGGCGCTTTGACGGCGATCGTCGCTGGCGGCGCCGTCGTCGACAAGCTCGTCGCGCCCGCGCAGGCCGAACTCCTGTTCGACGCGACGCCCTTCTACGCCGAATCCGGCGGCCAAGCCGGCGATCACGGCCTCATCCGTTTCGCAGACGGCGCTGAGTTCGTCGTCGAGGATACGCAAAAGCGCGTCGGCGCCCTGCATGCCCATGTCGGGCGCCTGGTGCGCGGCGCGATCAAGGTCGGCGCTAAGGCGAAGCTTTCGATCGACGCGGCGCGTCGCACCCAGATCCGCGCCAACCATTCCGCGACGCACCTTCTGCACGCGGCGCTGCGCAATGTGCTCGGTCCGCACGTGGCGCAAAAAGGTTCGCTGGTCGAGGCTGACCGCTTCCGCTTCGACTTCTCCCACGGCGCGCCGGTCACCGCCGAGGAACTCGACCGCATCGAAACCGAAGTGAACGCGGTCGTCCGGCAGAACGCGGAGGCCTCGATCAAAGTGATGGCGCCGCAGCAGGCGATCGAAGCGGGCGCTTTGGCGTTGTTCGGCGAAAAGTACGGCGACGAGGTCCGCGTCCTTTCGATGGGGGCCGCGCTCGACGGCGGCAAATCCTATTCCGTGGAATTGTGCGGCGGCACCCACGTCGCGCGCACCGGCGACATCGCCGTGTTCGCAATCCTCTCTGAAGGCGGGGTCGCCGCAGGCGTGCGGCGCATCGAAGCGACGACGGGCGCCGCGGCTCTGGCGCATTTCAAGGCGCAAGCGGCTCTCGCGAAAGCGATTGCCGTAAGTCTGAAGTCCCCGCTCGCCGAGACGCCGGACCGGGTGGCGGCGCTCGCCGCCGAAAAGCGCAAGCTCGAAACCGAATTGACCGAAACCCGCAAGCGTCTTGCGCTGGCGGGCGGCGGCGGCGGAGCGCCCGCCGGCCCCGAAGAGGTCGCCGGCATGAAGCTCATCGCGCGCGTCCTCGACGGCGTGCCGGCCAAGGACCTGCGCGGCCTCGTCGACGAGGGCAAAGCCCAGCTCGGGTCGGGCGTGGTGGCCTATGTCGGCGTCGATCAGGGCAAAGTGGCGCTCGCCGTCGGCGTGACGGATGACCTGAAGGGCCGCGTCAGCGCCGTCGATCTCGTGCGCGTCGGCGTCGCCGCGGTCGGCGGGCAAGGCGGCGGCGGACGGCCCGACATGGCCCAGGGCGGTGGTCCGGACGCGGACAAGGCGTCGGCAGCGGTGGATGCGATCCGCGAGGCCCTGGGCAAGGTCGCGGCGTGAACAGCGTCTCTTATCGCGACGCGACCCCGGACGATGGCGCCGCACTCGCGGCGTTCTGGAAAGCCTGCTATTGCGCGACGTTCGAGCACCTGTATCGGCCCGAGGATCTCGCCGCCTTTCTCGCGGCGTCCTACAGCCCGGCGCAGCAATACGCCGAGATTCTCGACACGACCGCCGAACACCGCCTGGCGCTCGTGGAGGGGGCGATCGTCGGCGCCTGCCAGATCGGCAAGCTCGGCCTGCCGATTGATCCGGGACCGGCGCAGTCGCTGGAACTGAAGCGGCTGTACCTTGACGAACGCCGCAAGGGCGCAGGCGTTGGGCAGGCGTTGATGGATTGGGCGCTCGCGCGCGCCCGCGCCCGCGATGCCGCGCAGATCTACCTCGGCGTGTTCAGCGAGAACCCTCGCGCCCAGCGCTTTTACGAGCGCAACGGCTTCAAAAAGGTCGGCGCGTACAAGTTCGCCGTCGGCGCACATATGGACGACGAGGATATCCTGATGCGTCGCCTCTAGGCGCGCCTACATGCGGCGATACTGAACAAATCCTGTCCGCTTGGCCACAGCGTCATACAGGACGCGCGCCGTCGCGTTCGTTTCCTGGG
>JBMOIB010000038.1:0-23736 GCA_049317545.1 Caulobacterales bacterium
TCGGCCTCCGCCTTGTCCATGAGGCGCGAACCGACACCTGACCGCGCGTAGCTGCCGCGTACGTGCAGCGCGTTGACGAAATCAGCCTCCCAATCCACGAACCCAACAATGCTCACGCCGCACTGACAAACCCAGAACTCGTGCGCACGACGAGCAACGTACGCGCCGGGGCGATCTTCTTTGCGAAACGCCGTGGCGGCTGAGGACGTGATGTTTGGCAGCCAAGTGCTCTCGAAGGTGTCGTAGAGGATCGCGGTAAGGGCGGCAGCTTCCGTCGACAATGCGCGGCGGATTTCGAGAGGGCCGAGGGAACGCATGCGGTAAAGCTAACGCCTTACCCGCTGACAGCCAACGGCGACGTCGGGCCATGGAGGCGCGCCGCGCACCGCGAGCGCCAATCACCGGAACGACGCACCGCTGCCGTTCATCGCTACGTCACGCGACAGCTGCAACGCCGTGCGACGTTGGATGCGTCCGCTTGGCCGGTGTCGGCGCATCGGCGTCAACGTTGCGCGCGCGCGGCGGCGAACGCGCGATGGCGGGGCCCGCACCCAGGCGCCTCCACCGGACTACCGCCGCCCGTAGAGCCCCAGTTGCCCCAGGCGCGCCGCGACGCACGCCTCCACCGGAATGTTGCGGATCCCATAGGGCGTTTGCACATAGCTGACGGACTGGCGACCGCTTTGCGCGACCGACGTCTGCAGGCCCTGGCCAAACTGGTATACGCACGCCGTGTTGTCGTTGCCGTTTTGCACGAGGCTGGCGCTGTTGTCGGCTCCGCGCTGGCGAATGGCCGCGATATTGCCGGCGCCAGCCTGCGCAATCGTCGCAGAATTGTCCTCGCCGCGTTGAACGACCGATACCGCGTTCACGGCGAGGCGCTGCGCAAGGCGATCGCTGAAGCCGCCCTGGCGAAGAGCGGACTGGCTGGCGCGATAAACGAGCGCACCCGCAACGGCGCGCGCCTCGACGCGGGCATCGGCTCGTTCGTCCGCAAACGCGCCGCCGACCGGCGCCGCCAGCAGAGAAAGCGCAACAGCGCCGGCTATCCAGTTTCGCATGTGCAGATCTCCCTCGTCAGATAGCGACGTCGTCTCGGCATACGATGTCGTTTGCATCACGAATGGTCAGCGTCGCGCGGAGGCGATCACCCCGTTCGAGCCCGATTTCGTTGGTTCCAAGCGTGATTTCGCCGCCGCGATCGAGCGTGAAGCGGCCACCCTGGCTGACTTCGGAAGAATTGCCGCCGGTCTTGCGAAGCTTGAGTTCGTAAAAGCCGTGCAAACCGGCGCGTCCGGCGACCTTCGGCGTGATGACGACGGAACCGGCGGCGCGCACGGATTCAATCCTGCACGTAAAGGTCGGGGTGCGGTCTGCCTCTGCAGCTGCCGGCGCGGTCGCCGTACCAGGGGCGGCGGCGATCGCCTCCGGCTTTGCGAGCGCTGCAGCTGAACAAGCGGAAAGCGCCATAAGGGCGACGATGAACAACGGGAGTTTCATGGGATGTCTCCTGGCGCGGCGCGGGAGGCGCAAATCGGGCCTCCCGCGCCGGATTGCTCACTCTTCGCCACCTTGGACGACGACGGTGATATTGCCGGTCCCAGCCTGCCGGACCTGGGCCGTCTGGCCCGAACCGACCTGAATGATGCCTGATGCATGACCGACGCCGTCCTGATTGGCAGTTGCGACGTTGCCAGCGCCGATCTGAGCGATGCCCGAGACGTTGCCGAAGCCTGATTGCGTGGTCTCTGCGCGCAGGTTGCGTCCCTCCTGGCCCGTGACGGCGTAATTGTCGTCGCCGCGCTGCGCCGTCGTCACATGGTTGCGAGACCCGTATTGATCCATCCGCAAAAAGTTGCGGTAGCCGGTCTGCACGCCGCGCGAGTACTGGGTGCTGCCTCTCTGGACGGCGAACGCGGAATTCCCGTCGCCTTGCTGATAGGCGGCCGCGCCGTTGTTGTAGCCGTATTGATCGACCCGCGTCCGGTTGCGCGCGTCCGCGCCGGAGGTGGAGACGACGGCGAACGCGACGAGCGCGGCGGTTCCAAGGGCAATGTGTTTCATGTTTCTGCTCCTAGCGCTGGTCGAACGCGACATCGCCGCATCGACGCGCCAGGAATGACGCGTCCAGCCTGACTGGCGGCTGATCAGCGTCTTCATGCGCCGTTCACGCAGGTGCAGACGCGCGAGCGCCGCCGCGGTCGGCCCGCGCTTCCGATCTGCCCCCCTAGCCCCGACTATACCCAAACCGCAGGACGCTGGGCGTCGCACTGCCCAGCCGAGACTGCTCTTTCAGCGCGGCGTCTGATGAGCGCTCGCTTTGTACCCCGATGTCGAAGGTTTCGAGCAGCTTATCCAAACCGTCCGCCTCGCGCGCCAGCGAATGACTCGCTGCTGTCGTTTGCTCAACCATTGCGGCATTCTGTTGCGTGACCTGATCCATCTGCGTGATCGCGGTATTCACCTCGGCCAACGCCGTTGCCTGCTGTTCGGCCGAAGTCGCAATCTCCGAGACGAGGTCCTGGATCTCAGAAACGCGCCCCACGATACGGTGCAGCACGTCTCCGCTTTCGTTCACGAGCGCCACCCCGGCTTCAACCTGGGATGTGCTTTGAGCGATCAGCGTCTTGATCTCCTTTGCTGCGTCTGCAGACCGCTGCGCCAGCGCGCGCACTTCCTGAGCCACCACGGCAAAGCCACGCCCTGCATCGCCCGCCCTGGCCGCCTCCACACCAGCATTCAGCGCAAGGAGATTGGTCTGAAAGGCGATCTCATCAATCACCGACGTGATCTGCGCGATCATCTGAGCGGAGCTTTCGATGGCCGCCATGGCCGCGACAGCCTGCTCCACGACCAAGCCGGACGACTGCGCCTCGCTTCTTGCAGTTTCGACGATCCCCGCTGCGCGCTTGGCGCCTACCGCCGTCTTTGCAATCGTCGCAGTGACCTCGTCCAATGCGGCAGCCGATTCCTCGAGACCGGCAGCCTGTTGCTCAGTACGACGAGAGAGATCCTCAGCAGCGGCGCTGATCTCGCCGGATCCGGTTCGTATGGCCTTTGCGTTGTCGCGGATGAGCCCCACGGTTTGACGCAGCTTTGCGACGGCCTCGTTGAAATCCGTCTGAAGCCGACGATACTCTTGCGGGAAGTCACCGCGGATGTCCGATGCCAGTTCGCCATTCGCCAGACGTCCCAAAGCAGCGCCAAGGGAACCGACGGCGCGCTCAAGCTCTGGCGCAGGCGCCACGTTCACGATCCACCTGCCGCTAGGCCGCCGCGACGATGCGGGCCGCCGGATCATGGCCGCTTGAGCGTGAAACGACGGCGCCGAGCCGTGTGTCGGCTCGCCAGTGCTGACGCGACATTCGCAGGCCCCAGTCCGACCGGCAGGAACGGGCCAGGTGGCGCCGCCGCTGGCGGCGGGCGCGGACGACCGGAATTGAGCGACCCTGCCGTTCGCCACATTGCCACGGAGGGGCTGAAGATCGCCGAAAGTGGACGCTCAGACGAATGCGAAATTGGGCCGTGGCGACGTGTGGATTAGTCTCCGCTGAACTTCGGTTTCCGCCCCTCGAGGAAGGATGAAACACCTTCTGCGAAGTCTTCCGAGCGCTCCATCAACGCAAAGGCTTCCAGATCGCGGTGTGCGGTTGCCTGGCTGAGCGCCAAGGCTGCGATGTTCACGTCGCGCTTCACCATCTTGAGGGCCGTTGGCGGCAGCGTCGCGGCCGCCCTTGCGAACTCCATCGCACGCTCTAGCGCTTGGCCATCATCGCAAACGGCGTCGGCAAGGCCCCAGGCAAGCGCGGTTGCCGCATCGATCTTTTCGCACAACGCCGCCAGACGCTTGGCGCGCGCAGGACCGACAAGGGCGGTCATGCGCGGGATCGAACCCCAACTCATATTCATGCCGCGCGCGACTTCAGGCACGTACACGCCAGCGGATTTCGCCATTACGCGAAGATCGCATGCGACTGCGAGCGCTGCGCCGCCGCCGACACACCAGCCTTCGATGGCCGCGATGGTGAGCGCATCGATCTTCTCGAAGGCTTCGCACATCTGCGGCCCCGCACGCAGAGAGATCCGCCGGTCGCTGAGTTTCTGATCGCGCGGATTGGCGCGAACGGGATCCTTGAGATCTGCGCCAAGCGTAAAATTCTGCGCATTGCCGGTTAGGATGACCGCCGAGATGTCGGGACACGCATGGAAGCTGCGTGCGGCGTCAGTCAGTTGACGCAAGGCGTCCGTCGAAAGCGCGTTGGCCCTGTCGCCGCGATCAAAGCGCACCAACGCGATGCGATCGCTAATCTCGATGCTTATGAAGCCGTCAGTCATGGCGCTGGTTTCCTCATTGCCAGCGCCGGCGATAGCGTGGCCCTCGCCCACAATGCGGTCTCAAGTCTCTGAGGTAAACGCCGACAGGCCATCTGGTTGGAGCTCCGACGTCGGCGGCTACCGGCCGCGCCAAATTCCCGGTAGCCTACTCGAACCGCCATCCGGCTCAGTCTTAAGCTTTGCTGGTGGACCCCATTCAGCCCTTCCGCCAAGGAAGAGCGCCAGCCAGGGAGCGACAGGTTGACAAGCTCAGACGTCATGGCCCTTCGCAGCCATCTCGACGCCAATAACGGACTGAAAGGTGTCGAGGTGCTCCGGCCCGACGAGATCTCGCGCGCGGTCGAAATGTTCCGCCGCGACGGCTTCGTCGTGGTGGCGGATGTCCTCACGCCTCAACAGACCGATTTTCTGGCGCGCGGCTGCGATGAGGTCGCCGGCGAGATCGTCGCGCTGGACGAGGCGCGCAACGGCAATCGCGGCTCACACCGCTACTCGTTCGGCGGATCGAGCCTGACCCGCAGCCAGTTGCACCGTCCCGAATGGCAGATGATGCTGGAAGTTCCATTCGTCGACCAGATCGTGACGGCGATCTTCGGATCGCCGCATTATGCCCTGCGCGCGGCGAGCGGCGACTTTTGCCTGCCCGGCGCGATCGGCTACCAACCTCTGCATTCGGACGTCGGCGACTGGCGCGGCGACGAGCATACGCGGTTCAGCTCTTTCGTCGATCCACGCGGTCTGATGACGATCAGAGATCTTCCGTGTCCGTACGTTTGCGTCAATTTCCTGCCGCAGGACGTCACAAGGCTCAATGGCCCGACCCGACAGATTCCCGGCACGCAGAATTCTCGCACGCCGATCCCGACGCTCGCTGAAGAGCCGGAATGGATGCGGCTGAGCACCGTCTGCCCCGCGCCCGCTGGCGCGATCATGGTGCGCGACGTGCGCGCCTGGCACGGCGGCACGCCGAATGTCTCAGACAGAATGCGCGCGATCCCAAATCTGGAATTCTACGCGCCCTGGTTCCACGAGCCCATCGTGCCCGGGATCGATTTCGCCGATCACAAACGGCTCTCGCCCCGCGCACAATACCTCAGCCGGTTCTGCGTGGCGGACTCGGGCGAGCGGCTTGTGACCGGCGCCACGTTGCGCGCGCCATGACCATGCGGTTCCGGCGCCTCGGTCGTACGGCGCTGAAGGTCAGCGAATTGTGTCTCGGAACGATGAATTTCGGCCCGCGCACGAGCGAGGCCGATAGCCACGCGATCCTCGATCAGGCCATCGACCTCGGCATCAATTTCATCGACACCGCCAACCAATATGGCGGCGCGTGCGGCGTCGGCGCGACCGAAACGATCCTCGGCAATTGGTTTGCGCGCGAACCGGCGCGGCGCGACAAAATCGTGCTCGCGACCAAAGTCCATGAGCCGATGTCGGACGATGTCAACGATCGCGGCCTTTCGGCCCGTCACATCATGATGGCCTGCGACGCCAGCCTGCGCCGGCTTCGCGTCGATCATATCGATCTTTACCAGTTCCATCACATCGACCGTTTGGCGTCGATGGACGAGATCTGGCAGGCCGTCGATCGTCTCGTCGGTCAAGGCAAGATCATCTACGCCGGATCGAGCAACTTTCCCGGCTGGAAAATCGCGCAGGCCTGCGAGACGGCGCGCGCTGGGCATCGGCTGGGACCGGTCTCCGAGCAGAGCCTCTACAACCTCATCGAACGGCGCGTTGAACTGGAAGTGATCCCGGCCTGCGCTGAATATGGGCTGGCTCTGTTGGCGTGGAGCCCGCTGGCCGGCGGTCTGCTCGCGGGATCGGGCGAAGACGGCGCGCGGCGGCGCGCGGCCTCGGTGTCGCAAGCGCGCGCGGAGCGACACGATCAGCTCCAGCGGTTCGAAGCGCTCTGCGCCGATTTGGGGGAGGCGCCGTCCGCCGTGGCGCTTGCGTGGACGCTGCACCAGCCCGGCGTCACCTCGGCGATCATCGGCCCGCGCACGATCGGCCAATTGATGGCCGTCGCCCATGTTCCAGGACTTGCGCTGGCGCCGGAGGTTCTCGCCCAACTCGACGAGATTTTCCCGCCCTGTGGCCCCGCGCCGGAGGCCTATGCATGGTGAGTGAGGGATTTGCGCCGGTATCCGGCGGGAGCCTCGCGTGGCGCCGCAGAGCGGGCTCTGGTCCCGCCCTCGTCCTGTCCCATGGGCTGACCGACAACGGGGCGTGCTGGTCGCGCTTCGTCGCCTTGCTGCCGCCCGCGCTCGACGTCTGGATGCTTGATGCGCGCGGCCACGGCGAAAGCTCGCGCTTCACGCCGGGGATCGACTTCGACCCCGCGCGCGATCTCGCCGAAGCAATGGACGGGCTTAAACTCACCGCCGCGGTGATCATGGGCCATTCGGTGGGAGCCATGTCCAGCGCCCAGTTCGCGGTCGCCTTCCCCGAGCGGACGCGCGCGCTCATGCTCGAGGACCCGCCGCTCTGCCTGCCCGCCGCCGCCGGCGATCGGGTTGAACGGCAAGCGCAGCTCACGCGCCGCCTGCAGGCGCTGCACGCGATGAGCGACGCCGAGATCGTCGCCATGGGCCGTTCTTCGTCGCCCGGCTGGCATCCCGACGAATTCCCCGAGTGGGCGCGCGCCAAGCGACAGGTCGATCCCGGCGTTTTGCTCGGACCGGACCGGCTTTGGCGTGAGGTCTTCGGCGCCATCCGCGCTCCAGCGCTTCTGCTGCACGGGGATGCCGCGCTCGGCGCTATGGTCGACGCGCAGGCCGCGGCTGAGGCCGAACAGCTCAATCCGCGGATCCGCGCTGTCCGAATCCCCGGCGCAGGCCACAATGTCCGGCGCGAGAACCTGCCCGCCTATGCCGCGGCGGCGATCGCATTCCTGGCGGCGGCGCTTCCCGAACTCGGCATGGGCGTGCAGGATGGCGGGGATGACCATAACCACTGAAAACCGCCCCGAAGTCACCGCATCGCGGGTCCCCCTCTCAGTCAAGGTGGCCTATTCCCTGGGGCAGGCCGCCCAGAGCGGCGGCTTCGACGCGGCGATCGCCTTTGTGTTTTTCTATTATTCGGCGGTGCTCGGCCTGTCTGGAACGCTCGTCGGCGCGGCCCTGGCGGTCAGTCTCGCGTTCGATGCGGCCGTCGATCCGCTGGTGGGATCGTGGTCCGACAACACGCGGTCGCGGCTGGGGCGACGACTCCCGCTGATGATCGTTTCAATTCCCCTGATCGCGGTTTCGACGGCGCTCCTGTTCGCGCCGCCACACGGGCTTGAACCGGTCGCGCTGGCCGCCTGGCTTGCGGTGTTCTCGGTCGCGGTGCGGAGCTTCATCTCGCTGTTCAACGTGCCCTACATCGCCCTCGGCGCCGAACTGGCGACGGACTATGCCGAGCGCACCAGCATCGTCGTCTATCGCGCCGTCGCCGGGTTGCTCGCCGGCGTGTTCGTCACCGCGATCGGCTATTCGTATTATTTCGCCAACGGCGGATTGCAGCGGGCCGACGGATATCCGGGCTTTGGCCTCGCCGTCGCCGTGCTGCTGGCGGTGTGCCTGTCAGTGTGCTGCCTCGGCATCGTGCGCCACGCCGCATCATTGCCCCAGCCCGAGCAGCTCCCCGGTTCGACGCTGCGGCGCCTCCCGGGCGAACTCCGCGAGATTTTCTCCAATGCGAGTTTCCGGGTCCTGTTCGCATCTGCGGTGGTCACCTTCGTAGCAATCGGCGTGAACGCCAGCCTCAACAACCACGCCTTCGTTTTCGTCTGGAAGATCCGCAGCGAACAGATCCAGTTCATCGGCTACGCCTACCTCGGCGGCATCCTGCTCGGCGTGCTCGGCGCTCCGCTTCTGCAAAAGCTCATCGAAAAAAAGAACGCGGTGATCGTCGGCTTTCTGCTGCTGATCGCCAACTGGCTCGTGCTGCAGGGTCTGATGCTGGCCGGGCTCTACCACCCGCTCGGCGACGCCGCGCTGGCGCCGATGCAGGTCAATTCCTTCGTCGCGGGGATCGGCACCGGCTTCGTCATGGTGTCCTATCCGTCGATGATGGCCGACGCAGCAGACGAGCACGAACTGCTGTACGGCCGGCGGCGTGAAGGTCTCTACTTCGCCGGGCTCGGCTTCGCCGGCAAAGCGGCCACCGGGCTCGGCGTTATGGTGGCGGGCGTCGTGCTCGACCTGATCCGGTTCCCGAATGATGCGACGCACTCCGTGCTGTCCGACGAGATCCAAAGTCGCCTGGTCACGATCTGGGGACCAGTTCCCGCAGTTTTCGCGCTTCTCTCGCTGGTGATTCTCAGCGCCTACGCGATTGGTCGACGCCGCCACGCAGAAATATCAGCCGAGCTGGCCAAACGGCGCGCGCTAGTTTGAGCGTGGCGCCGAAGGCGGACGATTGAGCCGGCCGACACTGACCGAGGTTTTTCGGACGTTCGGAAGCCGAACCCCGAATCCAGCGGACTGCGCGCTGCCGAGCAGCCACGCCCCCCGACCTGCTCGCTCGTCTGTAAGGAGTTCCGCCTTTCGCGAAGGATGGAGCATCCGAGTGCGGACAACGAAGCCACGTTTCCCGGTTTCCGGGTTCACGTTTCGCCCGGACAGGAGTGACGGCGAGGTCTGAGAAACACGCGGGAGTGGTTTGGGTGCTGGCGTGCCCGCTAGGGGCCAGCTCGCGTCGCCAGCGTCTAGTCCCGCGCGCTGCGTCGGCTTCGCACCGCTCGACGCGTGCGGAGAGTGTGTCCTCCTTCTGCCCTTGGCCCGGGATCGGGCGAAGGCGTTGGCGCGGATGACGCGGCGCGCTCCACCATTTCTCCATCGAGCTTCGACGCGATCGCGGCTTGCCGATGAGAGTGCCGGGCAGCGCAAGCGATGACCGCTTGCCCCTCCCAACCTGGGGCTTCCACGTGCTGCAACGGCTTCCACGCACCGGCGTTCTTTTGACCTTTTCTATGGCGCTGGCGATCGGGCCGGCGGCTTGCACGTCGGCGCCCAAGCCATCGACCGATTTCGCGGGCGCGGATGTTCTTGGGAAGGAAACAGGCGTTCTCGCCAAACGCCGCACCTTCGCCGACAAGGCCAAGATTTCGTCGGCCACGTCGATCCGGATTGCGCCGGTGACGTTCTTGGACGGCGCTGCGCCGGCCGGGGTCAAAGACCAGGACGCGGCCTACGTCGCCGCCGCAGCAGCCGGCGCGTTTTACCGGACGGTTGCGAAGCGGTTCACGATCGTTGAACAAACCGGGCCCGGCGTCATCGATATCCGCATCACGATCACGAACCTCAAGGCGACCAATGCCGCGGCGGCGGCGGCGACGGCGGTCCTGCCCATCCGCGCGCCCATTGGACTTGGCGGATTGAGCCTCGAGGGCGTTGCCGTGCTCGGCGGCGCAACGGATCCTGCGGCCGCGATCGTCTGGTCCCGCCAAGCGGCGCCAGTGATCGACGGCGCGCGCATCTCCGAGGTCAGAGACGCATTCGACTTTGCAACGAGCTTTGGTCGAACCTTCGCTGGCGTGATCGTCGACAACGGACCGCCCAAATCCGCCAAGACGGATGCCCCCAAAAACAGCCCGTGCGACGGGTACGGCAAAATGGGCCTCGCCGCGGCGGCATTCGAGTTCTTCGGCCCGCCGCTGCCGCCCGCCGCCGCCGTCACGCCCCCCGCCCCGAACGAGAAGCGCACCGACTAGGCGGCGCGCGCTCAGCGATATCGCGATTTCGTCCGTGAGCGGAGCGCCTGTCGCCTAAGGCCCCCGGCCGGCTGCGCGGGCTTGAGGCAGCCGCAATTCAAGGCTCGCGCCGCCGCCATCGCGATTGACCGCACAGCATGCGCCGCCATGGGCGGCGGCAATCGCATGCACGACTGAAAGTCCCAAGCCGCTGCCGCCGATGGTGCGCGAGCGCGACGGCTCGGCGCGCCAGAAGCGATCAAAGACGCGGGGCAGATCTTCCGGGGCGAAACCGCCACCCCGATCGAGGACGCGAAGAATGACGAAATGGCCGGCCGCTTCAGTCTCGATACGCAGAACACCGCCATCGCTGGCGTAGCGCAGCGCGTTTTCGATCAGGGCGACCGTGACTTGGCGGACCCGCGCAGCGTCGGCATGCGCAGGCGCCGGCGAAAGCGCCATCTCGAGGCGCATGCCGTGCGCCGCGATGTCCGGCTCGAACGAGTGCGCTACAGCCGCCGCCTCCGCTGCGAGATCGACGTCATCCAGACGCAATTCGAGCGCGTTGACTGAGGCTAGGCTCAGCAGGCGCAGATCATCGACAATCGCCGCCAGTCCCTCGACGTGGCGGATGAGACTCCCGACTTCCTTCGGGCCGGCAGCGAACACGCCGTCGGCGATGCCCTGCAAACGGCCACGGAGCACCGTCAGCGGCGTGCGCAATTCATGGGCGATCGCGGCGGAGCTTTCGCGCAATTCGCGCTCCGCCTTTTCCAAGTTTTCCGCCATGAAGACGAAGTCGGCGACGAGCTGCGCCGTCTCGCCCGATCCGCGTCCGCGTACGGCGGGCCGGGCGGTGAGGTCGCCGCCGGCGATCGCCCGCGCAGCCCGCGCGACCTCTTCGACTGGGTGACTGTAGCGCGCCGCGAACAGCGCCCCGGTTGCCGCGCCGCAAATCGCGGCGATCAACGTCAGCACCGCCAGCGCCATATGTTCGCTGTCGTTCGATTCCGCCCGCAGCGCTGCGCTTTCGGCGATCAGGGCCTTCAGGTCAGATTCGTCGGGAATGCGCTCTGCTTCGAGCGTCTCCCCGGCGCGTTGCGCCGCAGGACTGAGTTTGGCGATCAGGGCGTTTGTCCGCCATTCGCCGAACAGGGTGAGCCCCCCATACCCGATCGCCACCGTAAGGCCGATCGCCGAAACGATGACGGCGATCATCTGCGTTCGGAATCCAAACCTGGAGAACCGCATCATGGCGGCGTCAACCGGTAGCCGACCCCGCGCACGCCCTCCAACCAGCCCGCAACGCCCGCCGCCTCGAGCTTCTTGCGCAGCTTGCTGACGTGACTGTCGACAGTGCGCTCCATGGCGTCGGTTTCGTTCGGAAGGCAGGCGTCGAGCAGCTCGGCGCGGTTGAAGACGCGCCGATGATCGCCCGCCATGTGGGCGAGCAGGCGGAATTCGGTCAGCGTCAAATCAAGCGCCGCGCCGCTCTCGTCGTCATCGCCGTGCACACGGGCGACATGGGCGCTCGGGTCGATTTCAAGCGGCCCGACGCGCACAAGGCGTTCGGCGCCGCGCCCGCCTGCGCGCCGGATCACCGCCTGGGCGCGCGCGACGATCTCAACCGGATTGAACGGCTTGACGACATAATCGTCGGCCCCGAGGCGCAAGGCAGTCAGCTTGTCGAGATCATCGCCAAGCGCCGAAGCCATGATCACCGGCGTGTCGGCATGCCGGCGGATCTCGGCGAGCACCTGAACGCCATCGCGCTTGGGCAGACGCACGTCGAGCACGACAAGATCGGGTTTGAGCATGCGATGATGCTGGATGGCGACCTCGCCATCCGCGGCGCGCACAGTCCGATAGCCCTCCCGAACGAAATAGGCCTCGAGGATCTCGGCGATCTCAGGCTCGTCTTCGACGATCAAAATCAAAGCGTTCATGGCTCTGCCTCGTGGCGGCCTCCGATCTCCTGCGTGTGTGGAGAGTGCGTGGAGAGCGCGTGGAGCACGGTTCGAGGCGCGGCCCCGCGCGCTTCGATCTTCGTCAACTTTGCATCCATGCCCGCTCCATGCGCCTGAACGATCGTTGGCCCTGCCCCGCCAGGCGCGTCGCCCGCCGGGTCGATATCAGGGAGATCGATATGAAACACTTCATGACCGCCATTGTCGCCCTCGCGGCCGCCACCTCGGCGGCGGCCGACGACGGAGCGGATGTTCGCGGCGTATGGCAGTCAACCGACGGGACCGCAAAGGTTCGCATCGCCCCCTGTCCGGACGCGCCTGTTCGCTTGTGCGCCGTAGTGATCGCCGACAAGCCTGAGCCGGGCGAGCGCAGCGCGGTGGGCGCGGTGGGCATGAGCGATATCGTGGCCGACGGACCCAGGCGCTGGAAGGGCCAATATTTCAACGGCGATCAGCGCCTCCCAGCGACGCTGCGGATGCGCGCGCCGGACCGCATCGACATGCGAGTCTGCGTAGGTCTTTTCTGCTCCACGGAGCAGTACAAGCGGGACGCGGGCTGAAACGGAGAAGGCGCAGGCCGCCAAGCCTGCGCCCTCACACGCGCCGCGGGAGCCTGCAGTGCACATGGAAAACGACCCCGCGGCGCTTCCGTCGCGGGGTCGTTTTCGTCATGACCCCTCGTGCGAGGTCGGATCACTTGGCCGCCGCGCACCGTCGCTTGGCGGGTCCAGAGCCTTCGCGCGCGCCGCTGTGCGGCAGCGCGCGCGGGGGACGGGCTCGGCCTGGGCAATGCGGCGCGCGATGGACGCGCTCGCGAACAGGAGCGTAGGCATTGCGGCCTCCATCGCTGGCGAGGCGGACGCGCAAGCGCCCGCCTCTCCGCGTTCAGAAGTGCATCGCCGCGCCGATCATCAGACGGCTCTCGCGCGGATCGACCTTCAGCTTCGAAGCGCCGCCCACGCCATAGGCGAAGGTTTCGCTCTTGGCGCCGACCACGGACAATTCGCCCCGCACCGAGATCGAATCCGAAACCGCGTGCTCGTAGCCGAGGCCGAGAACGGGTGTGCGGAAATCCTTCGAACGGGTCTGGCCGTTGGGAAGCTTCACGTCGTAGTCCCGATACTGAAGACCAATGCGCGTGAAAATCATGCTGTCGTCGGACAGCATGTAGCCGACGCGCGCCGCCGGCGTGACGCGCACATTGCCCTCGGTCGTGACCTTACCGCCCGCGATCGTGCGCGACGACTTGGTCTGATCGTCGCCGATCGAGACTTCGGCGCCGAGGTAAAGCGGGCCGGCCGCGCGGGCGCCCCAGCCGACGAACGCCTCGTAAGCGACACCGGCGTCGCTGTTCTTTGCGGACGTCTTGGCGTTCTCGTCGTTGTAGCGGGTCGACAGGGCGCCATAGCCGAGCGCGCCGCCGGCATAGAGCCCGGTGAGACCGTCCGCTGACGCAGGCGGTGCGATCGCCAGCGCCGAAAGCGCGAGGCCCGACAGGATCAGTACACGTTTCATTTTCGCTCTCCTTGAGCCGCCCCGGCGCGCCTGCGCCCGGTCCGGCGACGAGGAGACAAAGCCGCGCCCTGATCGAGGATCGATCAGCGCAGGGTGGAGAACGCGTGGAGCCTCAAGGCCCGCGCGCGCGCCGCCCCTGCAGCGCGGCGCTGGCGGGGCGGCGCCGCTTGGGCCATGGTCGCGGCGTCCGGGCTTGCGCCGCAGTCGCGCAGCGTTTGGCGATGCAGGAGCGACGATGAAGTTCACAGGATCTATCTGCGCGCTCGCGCTTGCGCTGGCCTTCACCGTCGGCGCTCCGGCCTTCGCCGCCGTGCCGGAACGGCTGTCCTGCCCGAACGAAGCGCGCATCGATCTGCGGCCGGCGCGCGACGGCGGTCCCGAGAGCGTGCGCGAGATCGCGCCCAAGGCCGGCGGACGCACGTCCCAGGATCTCGCCGACCTCGCTCGCCATCCGCGCCTCGCCTATGAACTTTACGACGTCTTCGAGAGCGGTGCGGACCTGCCCGCAGCATTCGCCAAGTCGGGCCTGACGCTCGTCGGCTTCATCTATGGCGATCCCGGCCCGCAGGGCGATCGGCTCGCCAAGCGCCGCCCGGACGGGCGCACCTTCTACGGTTACGTCGCCGACGATCCGGCCACGCAAACGCGGGTCATTTCATTCCGCGGCACGCTGCAGCCGAACGAATGGGTCCGCAACATCCAGGCGCGCCAGAGCGCCTATACCAGCGCCGCCAAGGTGCACGAGGGGTTCCTCGCGATCTTTCAGACCCTGACGTTCGAGACCGCCGCCAAGGCCGAACCGCTTAGCGCGGCGCTGCCGGGCCTGATCGGCGGCCGAAAGACCGCCGTGGTCGGCCATTCGCTGGGCGCGGCGCTCGCGACGCTGACCGGGGTCGACGCCGCGCGCCGGGCGCCCGCCCAGACGCGCAATCTGCGGGTCGTGACGATCGCCTCGCCGCGGGTCGGCGACGCCGGGTTCGCCGCCCTCGCCCGCCAGGTCCCGCGCATCGACCGGGTGTGCAATCTGGTCGACGTCGTCCCCGCCGTGCCGCCGAGCGGACCGGATGGGCGCTACACCCATGTCGGAACACCGTTCAAGGTCTCGTCGTTCGACTGGCCGGAGCTGAACAATGCGGTTCCCAAGCCCGTCGATCAGATCCTGTGCTGGCATGGCGATGCGGCCTACGCCTTCATGCTGACGCCGTCGAAGGCCGTGCCGGCGCTCGGCCAATGCGCGCGGTGACGGGGGACCGGCGCCTGACTTCGCGGAGGTGATCGGCTAGGACGGCTTCATGACCGAAGCCCCCCGCACGCCCGACCACCCGATCGATTCCCTGTTCACGCGCCGCTGGTCGCCGCGCGCGCTGACCGGCGAACCGATCGCCGAGGCGGACCTGCTGAGCCTTCTGGAGGCCGCGCGCTGGGCGCCGTCGGCCTACAACGCCCAGCCCTGGCGCTTCCTGTACGCGCACCGCGAGACCGCCGATTGGCCGGCGATCTTCGACGGCCTCGTTGCGTTCAACCAGATGTGGGCGGTGCGCGCGTCGGCGCTGGTGGTTGTTCTGTCGCGCTCGGTTTCGGGTCCGCCGGGCGGGGATCCGCAGCCCAATCCCTGGCACGCCTTCGACGCCGGCGCGGCCTGGGCGAGCCTCGCTTTCCAGGCGACGCTCTCAGGATGGGTCGCCCATGCGATGGCCGGCTTCGACGCTGAAAAACTCCGCGCCAATCTTGGCGTTCCCGCCGCCTATGCCATCCACACGGTCGTTGCGATTGGCCGCCAAGGCGGCAAGAGCCTCCTGCCCGAACCGCTGCAGGCGCGGGAAGCGCCCAACGGCCGCTCGCCGCTGACGGCGCTCGCGCGGGCTGGACAGTTTTCGTTCGAGGACTGAGCGTGCGCGTCGGCGCCGCCAATCTTATCGCCCAAATTGGGATGTAGACACGTTCACTCGCCTGTCGATCGCTTGGCGCCGCGAAGCGGAACTGCCAACGTCCGCGGGCGAGGACGAAATGGCGAGATTTGCTTTACTGAAGTTTACTATCAAAGACTTTGGCCTTTACCAGCTCGATGTCGTCAGCGAACCCGAATTGGGGGCCGGCGCCTTGAATGAAACTGAACGCATGACGGCGCTCGCCTTGTGCGACGCGGTTAACCAGGGCCTCGTCGATGAGGCCGTTTTCCAGGCCCTGAACGCGAAGATGGACGCACTCGAAGCCAATCCGCGACCGCCGTTGGCGCTCGCCGTCGGGGAATGAGGACTGCCGGCGGCGGGCGAACCTATTGCCCGGCGCGGCAGATGGGCCTATACGCCGGGGCTTCCCGTCAGGGGGCCGCGGCCCCGGGGCGCGCCGCCTTAGCTCAGTTGGTTAGAGCGCCGGATTGTGGATCCGGAGGTCCCTGGTTCAAACCCTGGAGGCGGTACCATCGCGCGCCGCATGAGCGCACCAACCCCTTCACTCGCGTTAACGCTCCGGCTTAACGTGCTTCAGAGACCTTCCGTGTAAGGATCCAATTTGGTCCTTGGAAGGCGCACCACGTGGCGGGTCTCGACGAGACGTTGAAGCGACGGCACGTCGCGCTGATCGACGACAACAAATTCCATCGCATGGTGGCGGCCGAGGCTCTGCGCGGGCTCGGCGCATCCCGTCTCTATTTCGGCGACTGCGCCGCCGCCGCGCTCGAACTCGCGCGCGCCGCACCCGTCGACCTGTTGGTCTGCGATTGGCAATTGCCCGACTTCGACGGCGTTGATCTCGCCAGGCGCATTCGCGCCGGCGACACGCCCATGCGGCGCGACGTGCCGATCATCCTCGTCACGGGCCGCTCAAGCGCGACCTGGGTCGACGTGGCCCGCAACGCGGGCGTCGACGAATACGTCGTCAAGCCGTTCACGATCGGGGTCCTGGCAGCGCGGCTGGAAGCGGCGCTGATCCGGCAACGTCCGTTCGTCGCCGCTGTCGCGTTCGCCGGGCCGTGCCGCCGTCGCCGACCTGACCCGGAGTTCGTCGGCCCCCGGAAACGCCTGTTCGACGAAGGCCCAACCAAAGAGGACGTCGAGGCGATCCGCACCGAACTCGTGACGACCGTGCGCGCTATCGGCGCTCTGGCGGAAACGACGCGCGCGGGCGATCGCGTGCGCATCCGTGAACTCCACGGCCTCGCCGGCGAAGCTCTTGCGCTGGCGGAGACCTTCGACGATCAGTTCGTCCGCGTCGCCATCTCGACGTTGAGCGCCTATCTGAAGGGCGTCGGCGCCAGCGAGCGGTTCGACGGCGACATCGTCAAAATGCACGCATCGGCGCTCGATCAGATGCTCTCCTTCCCGCGCGGCCCCCTGCGCGAGCGCGTTTCCAGCGCGCTCAGCACACTCGTCAAGCAACGCCTCGCGGTCGGCTGAGGCTCGCCGGGCGCCGCCGCCCGTTGCTCCGCGCCGCTGCGACGCGTATCCCCCGGCCGGGCCTTCCTGCCCGGAGCGATCGGGAGCGCGCATGAGCCGGACAATGGCCGCCGTTATGGAGGCGACGGTGGAGGCGTTGAACGCGCTGCAGCCGTCGCGCCAGCAGGGGAAAAGTCGCGCCGAACTGATGCAGCGGCTCGAGCGGCGCGGCGCCATCGACGTCCCGACCCCGCGGGGGCCGCTCAAATTCCTCACTTCGCGTGGTCGCCATGCCATCGGCATGGCCGAACGCATGCTGACCGACGAACCCGAAACGATCGCCTGGATCGAGGCGCATGTGCAGGCGGGCGACGTGGTCTGGGACGTCGGCGCAGCCATCGGCGCCTACGCCATGTATGCGGCGCGCGGCGGCGCGCGCGTGGTGGCGTTCGAGCCGAAGGCCACGAGCTACGGCCTGCTGAACGAGCACCTGTTCCTCAACACCCTGGGCGACGCCGTCGCGGCCTATAACATCGCGCTTTCCGACAAGACGGGCGCCACGCGCCTCGATCTATCCGAGATCGCCCCGGCCGGCGCGATGAACGCCCTCGCCGGCGCGGAAACGCAATTCGGCGACCGGCCCAACGCCTTCTCCCAAGCGGTCGTCGCCTATCGCATGGACGATGCGATCGCGACGCTCGGCCTGCCCGCGCCGACCCACCTCAAGCTCGACGTCGACGGCGTGGAGGGCCTGATCCTCGCCGGCGGTCCGACGGCGCTGAAGGGGCTAAAGAGCGCGATCATCGAAGTCGAAGGCCGCAACGCCGAGCATGCCCAGACGCGGATCGAGGCCCCCATGACGGCGGCAGGCCTCGTCGAGGAGATCGACTTCCGCGACCGCGGATCCAAACGCAACCGCCTGTTCATACGCCGAGGCTGACCCATGATCGAAACGCATCGCGTCACCGCCAACGGGTTCGACTTCGCCGTCGATCAGGCCGGCGCCGGCGACCGCTTCGCCCTTTGCCTGCACGGCTTTCCCGAGAGCCGCTATTCCTGGCGCTGGCAATTGCCGGAGCTGGCGCGCCTCGGCTTTCGCGCCTGGGCGCCGGACCTACGCGGCTATGGCGACACCGAGCCCCGGCCCCAGGCGGTGAGCGCCTACCACATCGATCGCTTGTGCGACGACGTCGCCGCCCTGATTGACGCCGCGGGCGCCAAAAGCGTGACCCTCGTCGCGCACGATTGGGGCGCCATCATCGCCTGGACGTTCGCCTCGCGGCGCATCCGCGCGCTCGATCGCCTCGTCATCATGAACGTGCCGCACCCGGCTTGCTTTGCAGACGCCGTGCGGCGCTCCGCCGCCCAGCGCAAGCGCAGCTGGTACATGTGGTTCTTCCAATTGCCCTGGGCGCCCGAGGCCATGCTGACCGCCAACGGCGCGCGCGCCGTCAAGCGGGCGTTCTCGGAAATGGCGATCGACAAGTCCCGTTTCCCGGCAGAAGTGCTCGACCATTACGCCGCCAACGCGCTCAAGCCCGGCGCCATGACCGCGATGGTCAATTATTATCGGGCGGCCGCCCGCGCGCGCCGGGTTTTCGAAGGGGCGTGGCCGATCATCGAGACGCCAACGCTGATCGTTTGGGGCGAGGAAGACGCCGCGCTGGGATTGGAGACGCTCGACGGCGTCGAACGCTACGTCGCTGACGTCACGATCGAACGATTGCCCGGCGTTTCGCACTGGGTTCAGCAGGAGGCCCCGGAAGAGGTCAACGCGATCCTTGCGCGCTGGCTCAATGGCCCGCGCTCGCTAAAGCGTTGATCGAGCTACGTCCTGCCGCGCTTCGGGCGTCGAGAAGCGTTCGATCTCGACGCGCAGCGCCGAAAGTCGCGCATCGTCCGCGGGGTGGGTTGAAAGGAGCGCCAGGCGCTGTGGGCGGTCGCGATCGAGATCGATCATCCGCTTCCAGAAGTTCTCAGCCGCCCGCGGATCGTAACCGGCCTCGGCCATCAATCGGACGCCGAGCCGGTCGGCCTCCAGTTCGTGGGCGCGCGAGTACGGCAAGATCACGCCGTACACAAGCCCGACGCCGAACATGCCGGCCACCTCATCGGCCCGGCTTCCCAACTCTCCGGCGAGCAGCAAAGTCATCGCCTGCACGCCCAATTGCGCGGCCGTGTGCTGGCTGACGCGCTCGGCGGCATGACGCGCGACGACATGTCCGACCTCGTGGCCAAGGATCGCGGCGACCTCGTGGTCCGACTTGGTGCGCTCGAGGAGACCCGTGTTGAACCCGACCTTGCCGCCGGGAAGGACGAACGCGTTGACCTCGGGGCTGTCGAACACGACGAATTCCCAATCGAGGCCCGTCAGGTTGGCCGCGCTGGCCACGTCGGCGCCTATGCGGGCCAGCCGGCCTGGCGCGGCTCCGTCGGTCACGATCGGCGTGCGGCGCTTGAGGTCCGCCCAGGTCGACGACGCCATGGCCGCGAGCTGGCTTTCATCGACCATGACGAGTTGCGGGCGCCCCGTCGCCTCGTTGCGGCTGCACGACGGCGCCAGCAGCACCGCCGCGCCCGCAGCTGCGAGTTCGAGGAGGCGCCGACGCGATGAGACGGCTTGGGACACATTTGACATGCATCCCAGATACGGCGCTTCGCGCAAGATGTCCGGCCCCCTCACGCGGAGTTGCGCACCTCAGAGGTCACGACGGCGTTACAGCTAGGCCTGACAGGCCGGGATCAGATCTTGGCGTAGCCGCGCATGTTGATGTAGGCGCGCAGCGCTTCCATCCGATTGATCGGATCTGGGTGGGTGGACAGGATTTGGGGGGGACGCGAGCCGCCCGATCCCGCCATGCGCTGCCAGAACACGAGGGCCTCGCGGACATCGTAGCCGGCGCGGAACATGTAATCGATGCCGAGACGATCGGCCTCGCTCTCTTGCTCACGGCTGAACGGCAGCAGCAGCCCGGTCTGCACGCCCAGACCAAGCGCCGCCATCGCCAACTGCCGCGTTTGGGCGTTTTGCGTCGCGGCGCCGACTGCGACGGAGCCGACCTCGAGCCCGAATTGCGCGGCCGTGCTCCGGCTGTAGCGCTCCGCGGCATGGCGGCCGGTAACGTGGCCGACTTCGTGGCCGAGCACGCAGGCGAGGTGATCGTCCTTGTCGGCGAGTTCCATCAACCCGCGATAGAAGCCGACCTTGTTGCCGGGCAGAACGAAGGCGTTCTTCTCCGGGGTGTCGAAAACGACGAACTCCCAGGACTGGTTCATCCGCCCGGACGCGCGCGCAATCTGCAGCCCGACGCGCTCAAGCCTCGCGTTGAGACCAGGGTCGCGTGAGATGGGCGTTTTCTTCTTCTGCTCGTCCCAGGCCGACAACGACATCTGAACGAGCTGGGCCTCATCGACCAGAACGAGCTGCGATCGGCCGGTTTCCGGATTGGTGGCGCACCCGGGCGCGACCAGAGCGATCGTCCCGACCGCGAGGCCACGCAGCAAGTCACGGCGGGGAAGCGTCGTCAGATCGACCAAACGGGGGGCTTCGACGGACGAATGAGACTCGCACATGTGCTTGGATCCTCCACGGGCGGGCCCGTTTACCACGCCGAACGGCGCACTTCATCTTGAAGCGGCGCCAGAGGCTGGCATTGATCGACGCCGCGCTTCAGCGCGCGCGGCCGTTGTTGATGCGCTCGCGCAAAATCTGCGACGGGCGGAAGGTCACCACGCGACGGGGCGTGATCGGCACTTCCTTGCCGGTCTTGGGATTGCGGCCGACGCGCTCTTTCTTGGTGCGCACCACGAAGTTTCCGAAGCCGGAGAGCTTGACCTGCTCTTCCGCGATAATGGCGAGCTCGAGTTCGCCGAGCATGGCGGAAAGAAACGTCGCGCAGGCCGGTTTCGCCAGCTTGGTGCGCGCGTGCAATTCATCGATCAGGTCGGCCCGCGTAATCGTGCGAGAAGTCATGGCGAGTTCACCCTCTCCCAAGCCGCGCCGTCAGGCTTTTTGAGGCTAGGACAGAGCTAAACGCGCGTCAAATCGCATATTTTTCACTTAACGCGCCGCCGCGGGGCGGACGCCTAGAGGCGGACGAGCGCGGCGCCCCAGGTCAGCCCGCCGCCCATGGCCTCCATGAGCACCAGGTGGCCGGGCCGGATGCGGCCGTCTTGCACGGCGCGGTCGAATGCGATGGGCACGGACGCGGCAGACGTATTGCCGTGGTCAGCGAGCGTCGAAACGACTCGGTCGGCGGGAATGCCCAGTCGGCGCGCGACGCCGTCGAGAATGCGCTGGTTCGCCTGATGCGGGACGAACCAATCCACGTCGGCGATCGAGAGCCCAGCGCGCGCGACCGCTTCGAGCATCGCCTCGGAAATATGGTCCACGGCATGGCGGAAAACCGCGGATCCCTGCATGCGCAGATGCCCGACGGTGCGGGTCTGCGAGGGACCGCCGTCGACGTAGAGAAGATCGTGGAAGCGGCCATCGGTACGTAGATACGTGGCGAGAATACCCTTCCCGTCCGCAGCGGCGGCGTCCTGCGCCTTCAGGATCATTGCGCCGGCGCCGTCGCCGAACAGCACGCACGTCGTGCGGTCCGTCCAGTCCAGAATGCGCGAAAACGTCTCTGCGCCGATCACCAGCGCCGTCGTCGCCTGCCCGCGCGCGATCGCGTTGTCGGCCATGGTGAGCGCGAAGATGAACCCCGAGCAGACGGCCTGAATGTCGAACGCGAACCCTTTCGTCACGCCAAGCGCCGCCTGAACGCGGGCCGCGGTAGCGGGAAAGGTGAGATCGGGTGTCGCGGTCGCGATCACGATCATGTCGATCTCGTCCGGCGCGACGCCAGCGGCGTCCATTGCCCGGCGCGCCGCAGCAATCGCGAGGTCGGACGTTTTTTCGCCCTCCGCAGCAATATGTCGCTGACGGATTCCGGTCCGCTCGACGATCCAGGCGTCGCTGGTGTCGATGGATTGCGCGAGCTCGGCATTGCTGACGATCCGGTCCGGCAAGTATGCGCCCACGCCGGCTACAAGCGCACGCATCCCCGTCACGAGGCCTCGCGCGCGTCGATTGTCGCCGTCGAAGCGCGGCTGATCCGGGCGAGATTGGCGGCGACCTCATCGCGGAAATGGCTGCGGGCCATCCGTACGGCGACGCGCACCGCGGCCGCGAAGCTCGGCCCGTCGGCGCTGCCGTGGCTTTTCACAACGAGGCCGTTGAGGCCGAGGAAAACGGCGCCATTGACCTTGCTCGGATCCATACGCTCGCGCAGCCGCAAAAGCGCAGGCCTCGCGATCGCAGCGCCGAGCATGGCGATCGGGCCGCTGGTCAGCGCCTCCTTGAGGAAGGCCGACACCAGCCGCGCCGTGCCTTCCGCGGTCTTCAAGGCGACATTGCCGGTGAATCCGTCGGTCACGACGACGTCCACGGTGCCTTTGGAGATGTCGTCGCCCTCGACGAACCCATGAAAGGCGAGATCGAGGCCGCTCTCGCGGATCATGCGCGCGGCGGCGCGGATTTCTTCATGGCCCTTCTGGTCCTCGGCGCCGACATTGAGGAGCCCGACGGTGGGGCGCTGGACGCCATGGACCGCGCGATGGAAAGCCTCACCCATGATGGCGAACTCGACCAATTGGGCAGCGTCGGCCGAGACGTTGGCGCCGACGTCGAGTACGGCTGCGAACCCCTTCAGCGTCGGCCATCCCGCCACCAGCGCCGGCCGATGCACGCCTTCTTGGAGACGCAGCCGAAACATTGCGATGGCCATCAGGGCGCCTGTGTTCCCGGCCGAGACGACCGCGTGTGCGCGGCCTTCCTCAACAGCCTGGATCGCGTTCCAGAGGCTGGAGCCCTTGCCCTGCCGCAAGGCCTGGCTCGGTTTGACCTCCATGCCGATGACGCCCTCGGCGTCGACGATCTCGCAGGCGCGTTTGGCGGCGGGGTGCTGATCGAGCAGCGGCTCAAGCAGCGCCTTTCGCCCATGGATCTGGAAGCGCACGCCGGCATGCGCCTCAGCCGCTATCGCCAAACCTTCGACGACGCTTTGGGGCGCGTGGTCGCCCCCCATTCCGTCGACGGATATGACGAGTTCGTCCGCCATCTGCGCTGATCTCCGCCGCCCAGGTCCCCGAAGGGCGCGACCATAAGCCCCGACTGCGCAAATGCCAAACGGCCTCCGCGGCTGGTTTTGGACCGGTTCGAGCGCGCCTTAGCCGAGCCGCCGGGCGAGCCGGTCGGCTGCTCACCCAATCGGCGGCGCCGAAAACAACACCGCCGCGGCCGCGATGTCCGGCGTTTCGCCCTTGACGGTCCAGGTCGCAAACAGCTTGCCGTCCTGGTCATGGAGCGCAACCAAGCCCCCGCTGATGCAGTCGCCGGCGGTGATCTTTTCACGATAGCGGGCGCCTTCGCGCGCCCACGTTCCGCTGCAGCCGAGCGACGGGTAATTGACCCGCACGACCTCTCCGAAACCCACCTCCATGGTCCAAGACTTGGCCTGACCAGCGGCGGTCGTCTGTAGCCCCAACCCTGCCCAGGCTCCCCGTCGCGGCGCCTCGCGGGCCAAGGCGGGCGTCGCCGAAGCGACCATGAGAGCCAAGCCCAAAAGGCCATGAACGATGCACTTCAGGTCGGCCATGCGAACTCCCCGCGCTGTGGTCGTAGGCTGCCGTTGCACCAGGGCGAAATTCGGGTCCCTCGCCGCCGACCAGCGCCGCCGAATTTGCGCGTTCGATTTCGACTGCGATAGCTTTCCGCCCGGCGACCCAGTCTCGCCAGGAGGGCTGCAGTGCGTCGGCTTTTGAAGTTTCTCCACACGCTCGGTGCGGCAGGCCTGATGGGCGGGCTCGGCGCGCTGAC
>JBMOIB010000039.1:0-22617 GCA_049317545.1 Caulobacterales bacterium
ATGGCCTGCACCGAGGTGATCGAGCCCTTCACGGTCGAGGTGATGCGCTCCTGCATCGAGCCCATTTCGGTCGCCAGCGTCGGCTGATAACCGACGGCCGACGGGATCCGGCCCAGCAGCGCCGACACTTCCGAGCCGGCCTGCGTGAAGCGGAAGATGTTGTCGACGAAGAACAGGATGTCCTTGCCCTGATCGCGGAAGTGCTCGGCGATCGTGAGGCCGGTGAGCGCGACGCGGGCGCGGGCGCCCGGCGGTTCGTTCATCTGGCCGTACACCAGAGCGCAGCGCGAACCCTGGCCGCCGCCGGCCTTGTTCACGTTGCTCTCGATCATCTCGTGATAGAGGTCGTTGCCTTCGCGGGTGCGCTCGCCGACGCCGGCGAACACGGAATAGCCGCCGTAGGCCTTGGCGATGTTGTTGATCAGTTCCTGGATCAGCACCGTCTTGCCGACGCCCGCGCCGCCGAACAGGCCGATCTTGCCGCCGCGCGCATAGGGGCACAGCAGATCGACGACCTTGATGCCCGTGGGGAGCATTTCCGGAACCGGCTTCTGATCGACGAGGGCCGGCGCAAGCTGGTGGATCTCGCGCATGGCCTCGCCGACGATCGGACCGGCTTCGTCGACCGGTTCGCCGATGACGTTCATGATCCGGCCGAGCGTGCCCTCACCCACCGGCACGCGGATCGGCGCGCCCGTGTCGAGGACTTCCTGGCCGCGGACGAGGCCGTCGGTCGAGTCCATCGCGATCGTACGCACGGTGCTTTCGCCGAGGTGCGTGGCCACTTCAAGCACCAGACGCGCGCCGCGATTGGTGGTTTCCAGCGCGTTGTAAATGTCCGGCAGAGCGCCATCGAACTCGACGTCGACGACGGCGCCGATGACTTGCGCGATGCGGCCTTTGGCGGGAGCGGTCATGGTCAGTCTTCCTCGGTCAATCCAGATAGGTGCAGGTGAGCTTTTGGGCATCGGCCGCGACCTTGTGCGAACCGATGGTGGTGATGCGGAGGGTCTGCGTGCGGTGGCCGGCGGCCTTGTAGACCACGACGATCGGATCGCGCGCCGTGCATTCGGCTGACGTCTCGCGGCCCGGCGCGCCGACGCGGGCGCAGACGGGCTCGTCGGCGTACACGGCGAGGCTCCAGCGCGGCGCACGCTTTGAGCCGGCGGTGAACGCGGGTCCAAGTCCTTTGGCGTCGCGCGGGCTCACGGCGTAGCAGGTCGACGCAACGTCGGTCTCCGCCGCGGCGGCGGGGCCGGCGATCGTCGCGGCGAGACCCGCGAAAGCGATGAGCGCGCCTCGGATCATCTTCAAACGACCACAAGCTCGACGGGCATGTTGCCGCGGGTCGCGTTCGAGTACGGGCAAACCTGATGTGCGGCCTCGACCAGAGCGCGCAGCGCGGCGGGGTCCAGGCCCGGGCACGAGACGATCAATTTGGCTTCGAGCGCGAAGCCGCCGGCGTCGCTGCGGCCGATGCCGACTTCGCACGTCACTTTGGATTTCGACGCGTCGATCTTCTGCTGGCCGGCGACGAACAGCAATGCCGAGCCGAAGCACGAGGCGTAGCCGAGCGCGAACAATTGCTCCGGGTTCGACCCTTGGCCGTCACCGCCCATGTCCTTCGGAATCGACGTCGCGATCCAAAGCCCGCCCTCGTCGAGGTGGGTCCGGCCGTTGCGGCCGCCCGTCGCGCTGGCGCGGGTGCGGTAAAGGACTTGGGTTGGGCTTGACATGATTGGACCTAGAGAGCTTCCGCCCCGGAGATGATCTCGATCAGTTCCTTGGTGATGTTGGCCTGGCGCTGGCGGTTGTAGCGCAGCGTGAGCTTCTTGATCATGTCGCCGGCATTGCGCGTGGCGTTGTCCATCGCGCTCATTTGCGCGCCGTAGAAGCCGGCTTGGTTTTCCAGCAGAGCGCGCAGGATCTGACCGGTCAGATAGCGCGGCAGCAGCGCTTCCAGGATCGCCGTCTCGTTCGGCTCATAGATGTAGAGCGCGCCCTGCAGGTCCGGCGCGGCGACGCCTTCCGGCGGCTTGGCGGGGATGATCTGCTGCGCGGTCGGGACCTGCGAGATCACCGAGCGGAACTTGGAATAGAAGATCGTCGCCACGTCGAAGGCGCCGGCTTCGAACAGATCGAGCACCCTCCCCGCGACGAGATCGGCGGCCGATGCGTCGATCGTGCGGTAGCTCGCGAGGTCGATGAAGTCGACGATCATCGCGCCGTAGACCCGGCGCAATTGATCGCGTCCCTTCTTGCCCACGCAGAGGATTTTGACCGTCTTGCCCGCGTTTTCGAGCTGGCCGATCCGCTCGCGCGCCGCGCGCACGATCTGGGTGTTGAAACCGCCGCACAGGCCGCGTTCGGACGTCATGACGACGACCAGGTGCGTCTGGTCATCGCCTGTGCCGGCCAGCAGTTTGGGCGCATCGCCGCCCTTCACCGCTGCGGTGAGATTGGCGATCACCGCGGCCATCCGCTCGGCGTAGGGACGCGCGGCTTCTGCAGCGCTTTGCGAGCGCTTCAGCTTGGCCGCGGCCACCATTTGCAGCGCTTTCGTGATCTTCTGCGTGGACTTCACGCTGACGATCCGATTGCGGAATTCCTTCAAGCTCGGCATGGGCCGATATCCTTCGTCAGGCCGCGAATTGTCCGGCGAATTCGTCGAGCGCGGCCTTGATCTTGTCTTCGATCCCGTCGGCCTTGATGTCCTTCTTGTCGCGGATCGCGGCCAAGAGATCGGCCTTGCGGGCGCGCAGCCAGGCGATCAGATCGGCCTCGTACCTGCGCACGCCGGTGACGGCGATCTTGTCGATGTAGCCTTTGGTGCCGGCATAAATCAGGATGACCTGCTCTTCGACCGGAACCGGCGAGAACTGGTCCTGCTTCAGGAGCTCGGTGAGGCGCGCGCCGCGATTGAGGAGGCGCTGCGTCGAGGCGTCGAGATCGGAGCCGAACTTCGCGAAAGCCGCCATTTCGCGGTATTGCGCGAGCTCGCCTTTGATCGGGCCGGCGACCTGCTTCATCGCCTTGATCTGCGCCGACGAACCGACGCGCGACACCGAAATGCCGACGTTCACGGCCGGGCGGATGCCCGAGAAGAACAGATCGGTTTCGAGGAAGATCTGACCGTCGGTGATCGAGATGACGTTGGTCGGGATGTAGGCCGACACGTCGTTCGCCTGCGTCTCGATGATCGGCAGCGCAGTCAGCGAACCGGAGCCGTGCTCTTCGTTGAGCTTGGCGGCGCGTTCAAGCAGGCGGGAATGCAGGAAGAAGACGTCGCCCGGATAGGCTTCGCGGCCCGGCGGGCGGCGCAGCAGCAGCGACATTTGGCGATAGGCGACGGCCTGCTTGGACAGATCGTCATAGATGATGAGCGCATGCATCCCGTTGTCGCGGAAGTATTCGCCCATGGCGCAGCCGGCGAACGGCGCGATGAATTGCAGCGGCGCGGGATCCGAGGCGGTCGCCGCAACGATGATCGAATAAGACAGCGCGCCGCGCTCTTCGAGCGTCTTGGCGAGCTGAGCGACCGTCGAACGCTTTTGGCCGATGACGACGTAGATGCAGTAAAGCTTGTCCTTCTCCGGCGCGTTCTTCTCGTGGGCTTCGCGCTGGTAAAGGATCGCGTCGACGGCCACGGCGGTCTTGCCGGTCTGGCGGTCGCCGATGATCAGTTCGCGTTGTCCGCGGCCGATCGGGATCAGCGCGTCGATCGCCTTGATGCCCGTTTGCATCGGCTCATGGACGGACTTGCGCGGAATGATGCCCGGCGCTTTGACGTCGACGAGGCGGCGCTCGGACGCCGCGATCGGGCCCTTGCCGTCGATCGGCTCGCCCAGCGGGTTGACGACGCGACCGAGCATCGCCTTGCCGACCGGCACAGAGACGATTTCGTTCAAGCGCTTGACCGTGTCGCCTTCCTTCAGGCCGCGGTCTTCGCCGAAGATGACGACGCCGACGTTGTCCT
The DNA here is from genome assembly GCA_049317545.1 of Caulobacterales bacterium. Lineage (GTDB taxonomy): Bacteria > Pseudomonadota > Alphaproteobacteria > Caulobacterales > Aquidulcibacteraceae > REEB506. The sequence goes on from JBMOIB010000039.1 coordinate 3,977, forward strand.
TTTCCAGGTTGAGGGCCATGCCCTTCACGCCGCCCGGAAACTCGACCATCTCGCCGGCCTGGACGCTGTCGAGGCCATACACGCGGGCGATGCCGTCGCCGATCGACAGGATCGTGCCGACGTCCGACATCTGCGCTTCGGCGCCGAAGCCTTTGATCTGTTCTTTGAGAATGGCGGAAATTTCAGCGGCGCGAACGTCCATGGGACGGGCTCCCTTCGAGTGAGCGGGTGGAGATCAGGCGGATTTGAGAGCGAGTTTAAGCTGGTCGAGCTTCGTCTTGACCGAAGCGTCGAACTGGCGCGAGCCGGCGCGGGCGATGAACCCGCCGATCAGGCTAGGATCGACTTTAGTGACCGGCTCAACATTGGCGCCGAGCACGCGCGAAAGCCCGCTCACGATAGTTTGAAGCTGCGCTGCGTCGAGCGGCGCTGCAGAGACGATCTCGACCGTACGCGCGCCGCGATGCGCGGCAAGCCGCGCCCGGACGGCTTTGATGAACGCCGGCAGCGCCGCGCTGCGGCCGTTGCGGACGATCACACCGACCACATTGACGCCGAGCTGGGACAAGCCGAGCCGGGCCGCGATGGCGGCGAAGGCCTTGGATTTTTCATCGAGGCCGATCACCGGCGATGCCGCGACCGACCGCAGGTCGGCGCTTTCCTTCAAGGCGGCGGCGAGCAATCCGACGTCGCTCTCCAAGGCCGCCAAGGCGTTGGCCTCAAGCGCGAGATCGAACGCAGCAGACGCGTAACGGTCGGCCGTTTCTACGAAATGGACGTCAGAATGATCAGCCACGCGGCGATGGTCCCGGTTTTGCGCGCTGCCCCGAGCAGGCTTCGGGCGGCGGGTGAGCCCCTGCCGCAGCGTCCGAAACGCCTTGGGCGACGCATGAAAACAGCTTGCGCGTCAAATGCCGGGGACAGCCCCTGCCCCCGGTTCCGACGCGCGCGCCTCGTAGCACGCGCCGTTCCGCCTTGACAACAGCGCTGGCGGTCGCGCCCCGCGGCCCAGAAGGCGCTCGCGGGTAGCGCTTTCCCCCACATCCAGTGCATAGAAAACGAAAGATCGAGGGGGATCCCATGTCCGAAGCAGGCGCAACGCGCCCAGAAGAACTCGCTCCGCAGAAAATGTTTCAGGTGATCGCCGCTTCGTCGGCCGGCACCGTGTTCGAATGGTACGACTTCTTCATCTTCGCCATTCTGACCTCGATCATCTCGAAACACTTCTACGCCGGTTTGCCCGACGCCCAGGCGTTCGTGTTCACCCTGCTGACTTTCGCCGTCGGTTTCATCGTGCGGCCGCTCGGTGCGCTGGTGTTCGGCAAAATGGGAGACACGCAGGGCCGCAAAGGCACGTTCCTCGTCACCATCACGCTGATGGGCGTTTCGACGGTCGCGATCGGCCTCCTGCCGGACTATGATTGGTTCGAGAGCCATATCGGCGCGGGCGCAGGCCTGATTGCGCCGTGCCTTCTGATCTTGTGCCGCGTGCTGCAAGGCTTTGCGCTCGGCGGCGAGTACGGCGGCGCGGCCATCTACGTGGCCGAGCACGCCCCGCCAGGGAAGCGCGGGGCTCATACCGGTTGGATTCAGACGTCGGCCGCGCTCGGCCTGCTCGGCGCGCTTGGCGTCGTTCTCCTGACGCGCTCGCTGATGGGCGAAGACGCGTTCCGCGATTGGGGGTGGCGCATCCCCTTTTTGATTTCGATCGGCTTGCTGGCGCTCTCGCTCTGGATCCGTCTGTCGCTTGAGGAGAGCCCGGCGTTTCAAAAGATGAAGAACGAGGGGAAGGAAGCGCGCGCGATCTATTCCGAGAGCTTCTTCAAGTGGGACAACTTGAAGATCGTTCTGATCTCGCTGTTCACCATCATGATGGCGCAAGGCGTCGTCTGGTACACGGGCAATTTCTACTCTCAGTTCTTTCTTGAGCGACTGCTCAAGATGCCGTCGATCGACGTGAACTACCTGATGCTCGTCGTGACGTTCGTCTCGGCGTTCTTGTACGTGTTCTTCGGCTGGCTGTCCGACAAGGTCGGTCGCAAGCCGGTGATGCTGTTCGGCATGATCCTGATGCTGGCGATGTATTTCCCTGGCTTCAAACTGCTCACGGAGGCGGCCAATCCGCAGCTCGCGCAGGCCCAGGTCGCGGCGCCGGTGACGGTCTCAGCGCCGCTCGGCGCGTGTTCCTTCCAGCTCGATTTGACCGGCGGCGCGCAGCAATTCGGCCGCGCCTGCGACATCGCCAAGGGCGTGCTCGCGAACAACGGCGTCAATTACACAAACGAGGTCGCCGCAGAAGGCGTCCCTGTCGCCGTGAAGGTCGGCGATGTCGTCGTTACGCCACCGGACGCCGGCGGGCTCAGCCCCAGCGAAGTGAAGGCCAAACGCGCCGCCTTCGAGAAAGAGCTGAAGGCGGTTCTAACGGCCAAGAACTACCCTGCCGGCGCGGCCGAAGAGGCGGTGAACTGGCCGTTGCTGGTGAGCGTGATGCTGGCCTTCATCGTCGCTTGTACGGCGCTGTACGGACCTCTCGCCGCGGCGATGGTGGAGCTCTTTCCCACCCGCATCCGCTACACCGCCATGAGCGTGCCTTATCACATCGGCACCGGCTGGTTTGGCGGGCTGCAACCGGCAATCTCTTTCGCGATCGTGACAGCCACCGGCGACATCTACGCCGGCTTGTGGTTCCCGGCGATCATCACTGGGATTGCCGTGATCTGTACGCTTCTGCTTCTGCCTGAGACCCGCACCCGCGACATCCACGGCTGAGCCTCCTCGTCTTCCCCGACGCGCCGCAGGCGCGATCGGGGATGACGAGCGCCGCTAGTGCGTCGCCGGCCCTGCCTTGCGGCGCGCGCGGATGTTCAAGAGCTCGACGCCGAGCGAGAACGCGATGGCGAAGTAGAGATACCCGCGCGGGATGTGGAAGCCCGCCGAGTCGGCGATCAGCGCGACGCCAACCAGCAGGATGAACGCCAGGGCCAGCATCTTGGTCGTCGGGTGGGCCTCGATGAAGGTCGCCAGAGGCTTCGAAGCGAACGCCATGACGACCGTCGACAGCACCACGGCGGCGATCATGACGGGCAAGATGTCGGTCATGCCGACGGCGGTGATGACGCTGTCGAGCGAGAACACGAAATTGATCACGAAGAGCTGGATGACGACGCTCGTGTACGTTGCGGGCGCGGCGGTCTCTTCGTGATGCGTGCCCTCCACGGTCTGGTGGATTTCCTGCGTGCCCTTCCACAACAGGAAAAGCCCGCCGGCGAAGAGGATCAGGTCCTTCACGGTGACCTGCAGGAAGGCTTCGGCGTGTTCGCCGTCCTTGCCGAACAGGGGGGCAAGGCTGGGGCTCAGCTCGAACAGCGGATGTTTGTCCAGATTGATGATCCAGAAGATGCCCGCGAGCATCACGATCCGCAGGCCCATCGCGCCCCAGATGCCGATCCGCCGCGCGCGCTCCTGTTCGGCGCCCTTCAGTTTGCCGACGGCGATCGACACGAACAAAAGGTTGTCGATCCCGAGAACGATCTCGAGGAACGTCAGCGTGGCGAGGGAGGCCCAAAAGGCTGGGGAAGCGAGCAGATCCATGGCCTCACAAACGCGTGAAGCGCCAGCGTGGTCAAGAGGCCCCGCGCGCTCGTCACGCCTCGACCGGCGCCTGCCCCGACCGCAATGGCGTGCGCGCAATGCGGGCAAGCCGGGCCTGCGACTCGACGGCCGCGGCCGCGCCGCGCGGCGTCAGTTCCACCAACGGGGCGCCGACTGCGTCGCCTTTGTCGGCATCACGCACCAGGCCCCGCCGCGCGAGCGCCTGGAGCGCCGCCTCGATCTCAATGGCGTCGATCCCAAGGCGTGCTGAGATCTCGGCCGCAAAGGTCGGCGCACCGGCCGCTTCGACTCCGCGCAGCACAGCGGCCTCGATTGCCGTGAAATCGGGGGCGGCTGAGGCCGACTGGCCGATCAGCCGGTCATACTCGGCCAGGAACGCTTCGCCCTTGGCGGTGCGCTCGACATAAACCTTGCGGCGGTCGTCCTCATCGCGGCGGCGATCGACGAGGCCGAGGCCCGATAAGGTGTCGAGCGCGCGGCTGATGACCGGCTTGTGGACCTGCAGCGCCTCGGCGAGGCCGCTGACCGAATGGGTTTCATCGGTGAGATAAACCGTCATGAGCACCGCGAGCTGGCGCGAAGAGAGATCCGGTCCGTCGGAGCGAACACTGCGCACCGTCAGGTCGCGCAGGAGGTCCAGCGTCAATCCAGGCCCGCCCTGCCCTTCGGGCCGGCGCGACGCGCGGTCCAGAGGCGCGGGGCTCGCAGACGCGGACGGCGCAGCGTCGACCGGAGGGAAGAACGGCCGCCGCGACGCCGGTGTTGGGTGGGGCGCAGGGGTAGCCTGGGGGGCTGTGGGAGCCGCGCCTGTGCGCGCGGGCGACGCCCGCCATGCCCAGACGAGCTCGGCGGCCACACAAGCAAGCGCGATCGCCGCAAGCATCGCTGCGGCGTCGCTCAAGGCGAAGGCCGCCTGCCCGAATGCGATCAGAGCCCCGGCGACCGCCGAAATGGCGACGGCCGCCGCCAAAGCGGCGGCGAACACGCCTAAACGTGGCTTCGAGGTTAACGGAGAAGATTCGTTAGCTTCGGTGAAGGCAGGCGTGTCCATGCCCCCAAAGTATAGGCAAGACATCGCCAAGTGGAGAGGTTGCCCACCAAATTGAGCGGTAGTTAGGGTTAAGCGTTCTCTCCGAAAAAACGCGCCACTTCGCCGATCAGCGCCGTCTTGGCCGCGGCGACGATTTCGCCGCCAGCTTCGATGGTGGCCTGCGATGGGTCCGACCCGATGCGCCCGTCTGGAAAACGGCGGCGATAATCCGCAGCGTCGCGGAACGGACCGGATGGCGCGATCTTCGGCTCCATCGCCACGCGCTTCACCGCCTCGGGATGGCGCCAATAGGTCACCGACACTTCCGACGCCGTCGCGTGCGCGCCGTCGCCGACCGGAAAGATCCGCCGGATCGCCGTGCTGACGCCGGGAAGCTCCCACCAATTGGCGGCCGTCAACGCGAACGGCGCCGGCTCGCCCCTCAGGCTCCATGGCGCGTAGGCCTCGGAAAACGACGCCTGGATCGTGGCCGTGTTGCCGCCGTGGCCGTTGAGGAAATAGATCCGCGTAAAGCCGTGGCGCGTGAGGCTCGCGATCCAATCCTGCAGGGCGGCGATCATGGTCGACGGCCGCAACGTGATCGATCCCGGAAACGCCATGTGGTGCTGCGCCTGGCCGACGGAAAACGTCGGACCGACGAGGAAGCCGGCCTCCTTGGCGGCCTCGAGCGCGATCGTCTCGGGGCAGATGGCGTCGGTGCCGATCAGGCCGTTCGGCCCGTGTTGCTCATGGCTGCCGATCGGAACGACGATGCCCTTGGAGCGGGCGAGATAGGCTTCGACTTCGGGCCACGCGGCCGTGCTGAGTTGCATGCGGTTTGCCTCTAAAGGAACGAGTACGGATCGACGTCGATCTGCACGCGAATGGCGTTGGGGAGCTTTACGCGCTCGGCCCAGGCGGTCAGAAACGCCGAAAGATCGACGCTGCGATCGGCGCGGATCAGGAAGCGACGCCGGTGTTGGCCGCGGATGACGGCGAGCGGCGCTGGTGCGGGTCCCCATACGTCGACATTGTCGACCTCTGGATGGGCGGCGCCAAGCGCCTGGGCGGCGGCGTTGACCTGGGCTTCGTCCGGACCCGACACGATGAGCGCGGCCAACCGTCCGAACGGCGGCATGCCAAGCGCTTCGCGTTGGCTGGACTCGATCTCGAGAAAGCCGTCGCGGTCCTGGCGGGCCAGCGCCTGCATGGCGTCGTGCTCAGGGCAATAGGTCTGGATGAAGGCGCGCCCGGGCCGATCCGCGCGCCCGGCGCGGCCGGCGACCTGGCTCAACAATTGGAAAGCGCGTTCGCCGGCGCGCAGGTCCCCGCCCTTCAGGCCGAGATCGGCGTCGACCACCCCAACGACCGTGAGCTTCGGGAAATTGTGCCCCTTGGCGACGATCTGGGTGCCGATCAGGATGTCGATGTCGCCGGCCGCCATCTGATCCACGATCGTGCGCACGTCCGCCCCGGTCGGCGCGGTATCCGACGAGAAGATCGCCACGCGCGCCTGCGGGAACAGCTCGCGCGCCTCCTCCTCGACCCGCTCCACGCCAGGGCCGATGGCGGCGAAACTGTCCGGCGCCAGACATTCCGGGCATTCTTTGGGCTTGGGGATCGAATAGCCCGTCAGGTGGCAAACGAGGCGGCCCGTATAACGGTGCTCAACCAGCCAGCTCTGCGTATCGGGCGATTGCATGCGGTGGCCGCAGGAGCGGCACAGCGTCAGCGGCGCGTAGCCCCGGCGGTTCATATAAAAGAGCGCCTGCTCGCCGGCCGCGAGCGCCTCGGCCGTTGCGCGAACCAACGTCGGCGCGAGCCAGCGGCCGCGATCGGGGCCGTCGCTGCGCATGTCGATCAACTGGATGTCGGGCAGGATAGCGACGCCGTGGCGGGCCGTGAGTTTCACATGTCGATAACGACCGGCGCGGGCATTCGTGAGGGTCTCGAGCGAAGGCGTCGCCGAGGCCAGCACCACGGCGCAGCCGCCGAGCTTGGCGCGCGCCACCGCGAGGTCGCGCGCCTGATAGGCGACGCCGTCGTCTTGCTTGTAAGAAGGGTCGTGCTCCTCATCGATCACGATCAATTTAAGGTTCGGATAAGGCAGAAACAGCGCCGAGCGCGCGCCGGCGACCAGACGCGCGCGTCCCTCGTTGATCTCGCGCCAGGCCCGGCGACGTTCTTTGGGCGCGATGGCGCTATGCCATTCGATAGGACGGACGCCGAACCTGTGCTCGAAACGCTCGAGGATCGCCTGGGTCAGCGCGATCTCCGGCAGAAGGACGAGAACCTGCGCCGTGGGATCGCGGCGGAGAATGTCGGCGACGGCCTCGAGATAGACTTCCGTCTTGCCCGAGCCGGTGACGCCGTCCAGCAGCGTCGCCTGGAACCCGCCCTCCCCCTGCGCCGCGATGAGCGCAGCCGCCGCTTCGGCCTGGGCAGGCGACAAGGTTCGACCGTCCGACGCGGTGCGGTCGGGGTCAGGCTCCGGATACGGCGGATCGTCCAGGCGCTCTTCGCGCACCAGAGCGCCGATTTCGATGAGCGCTTTCACGACGCCACTCGACACGCCGGCGCGGCGCGCGAGTTCGGCGGCGGGGACCGCTTCCTTGGCGGCCTCGGCGAGAACTTTCGCCCGCGCGGGGGTCACGCCCGCGGACAAAGCGCCGGACGGCGCGTAGACGGCGGTCGTCGGCGAGGGCCGCAGCGCCTCGGGCGAACGCGCCGTCATCCGCAGGATCTGGCCCGGCGGGGCGACGACGTATTTGGAGATCCAATCGATGAAGCGACGCGAGATTTCCGGGAGCGGCGCGGCGGGCTCGACCGAATCGATCGCCTTCAGGTTCGCCGCCGCGGGCGTCTCCTCCACCGCCCAGACGACCCCGCGCAGAAGCCTCGGCCCGAGCGGCGCGACCACGTGCATGCCGGGCTCGAGGCCCCAGGCGGCCGGCGCGCGGTAATCGAAGGGCTCAGGCAGCGGCAAGGGAAACAGGACGCTCGCCTTCACCAGCGGGCCGGTCTCGGTCAGCGCAGTTTCGAAGGGCTCGCCGCTCTCCTCGAACCCTGGCAAGGGAGGCGCACGGTCCGGCGCCGCGACGCGCCGCGCGCGAGGAGTGAGGCGGGAGGACGCGTTCATGCCCACGCAAGGTAGGAATCCTTTGCGCACGACGCCAGCAGAACAGGCGTTGGCGCTGTTCATCGCCTACCTCGCCGACGAAAAGCGCTTCGCCGCCAAGTCGATCGAAGCCTATCAGCGCGACCTCGCGGCGTTCCTCGGCTTTCTCAACGGCCATTTCGGCGAGGCGATTCGCGTCTCCCACCTCGAATCACTGCTGCCGAGCGACCTGCGCGCCTACCTCGCCCACCGCCGCCGCGGCGACGACAAGCTCGGCGATCGCTCGATCGCCCGCGCCCTTTCGGCGATCCGCAGCTTCTATCGCTGGCTCGACACGCGCGGCGGGATCGCCAATGCCCGATTGGCGCTGGTGCGCGGCCCGCGCCTCAAGCCGCTGCTGCCGCGGCCCGTGAGCGAGACGGCGGCTGTCGCGCTGATCGAGGAAGCCGGCGAGGACGCGGCCGAGCCCTGGATCTCGGCGCGCGACGCAGCCGTACTGACGTTGCTCTACGCCGCCGGCCTGCGGATCTCCGAGGCGCTCGCCCTGAAGGGTCGCGATCATCCGCTCGCGGAGACGCTGCGCGTGACGGGCAAGGGCGGCAAAACGCGCATCGCGCCGATCCTCGCCGCAGCGCGCGAAGCGGTCGCGGCGTATGCAGCGGCGTGCCCATTCGCGCTGACGCCGGACGATCCGTTGTTTCGCGGCGCGCGTGGCGGCGCGCTCTCCGCGCGCATCGTGCAACACAAGATGCAGGCGCTGCGCGCGCGTCTGGGACTGCCGCCGAGCGCAACACCGCACGCGTTGCGCCACGCATTCGCGACGCATCTGCTCGCACATGGCGCCGATTTGCGCGCAATCCAGGAACTGCTCGGCCATGAATCGCTGTCGACGACGCAAAAATATGCGGATGTCGAAACCGATCGTCTGATTGCCGCATATGACGCCGCGCACCCTCGCTCAGGGGGCTAAAAACCCAAGGGCCCCTTGGAGTTTTTAGTCATTGCACCGGTCTTCTCTAGAACAGATCCGCGCTGCTCAAATTAACCTGAATATAACGAAAAAGTTTGTGCGCGAGTATTTGTCGAAACCTATTGGCAACCGTCAGCGTATCAAAAAGGCACACGGCGATAAGAGTTTATCGCTTGTTACGCTTGCGACAACCAAAATGAAGACTGGAGTAATACAATGGCTATCGTGAAGAAGACGACGAAGACCACCGCGAAAAAGCCGGCCGCGCGTAAGCCGGCGGTGAAGAAGGCGACGACGGCCCGTAAGACGGCCGCCAAGAAGCCGGCCGCGGCGAAGAAGACGGTCCGCGCGACCGTCGCCAAGAAGACCGTTGCCAAGAAGCCGGTCGCCAAGAAGGTCGTTGCGAAGAAGGCCGTCGCCAAGACGACCGTCGCGCGCAAGACGGCTGCGAAGAAGCCGGTCGCCCGCAAGACGACGGCGAAGAAGACGGTCCGCACGACCGTCGCGAAGAAGCCGGTCGCCAAGAAGGCCGTCGCGAAGAAGGTCGTCGCCCGCAAGACCGCGGCGAAGAAGCCGGTCGCCCGCAAGACCACGGCGAAGAAGACCGTCCGTACGCCCGTCGCGAAGAAGCCGGTCGCCCGCAAGACCGCTGCGAAGAAGACGGCCGCGAAGAAGGCTGCTCCCCGCGCGCGCAAGTCGGCCCGTGCGACTGCTCCCGTGGCGACGCTCGCCGTCATGGCCGCTGGCCCGGCGAAGATCTGAACGACGCGCTCATTGGCGGGAACGCGCGTATCCGCCGGTCCCGCCTGCGAGCCGATAGAGGCGCCTTCCCGATAGGGTTGGCGCCTCTTTTCGTTGGAGGTCGCGCAAGGCCGCAAGCGCGACGTCGACGCTCGCTCCCCGACCAAGTCCCGGAGGTGGCGGATCCGACCGGGCGCGCGATTTATCCATAAACCACGCGGAAATTCGCGCACGGGTGAGCGATGGAGCGGCGCACTGCGGCCGCGAAATCGATCTCAGATTTGCCGCGAACGAGGTCGAGGCGCGCCGGGATTCCGCGAGAAACGCCGTGATGACGCAGCACAAAGCCGCGAGAATCCGCGGAAAAACCTTAACGATCCGCTTGCAAATTTAACTGTTCGTGTATCGTGACTCCCGCGCCGATTCTGCGCGCAGGTAACTCGAGGAGAGGCGAATGCCCCCGACGAAGAAAACGACGACTGCGGCGGCGAAGCCGGCCGCGAAAGCCCCAGCGGCGAAGCCGGCGAAAGCGCCGGCGCCGAAGGCTGCAGCGCCGAAAGCCGCTGCACCCAAGGCGGCGGCCCCGAAGAAGGCTGCTCCGAAAGCGGCGGCTCCGAAGGTCGCAGCTGCAAAGGTCGAGGCGCCTAAGGCGGCCGCCCCGAAGAAGGCCGCAGCCCCCAAGGCTGCTGCGCCGAAAGCCGCGCCGAAAGCCGCGGCCCCCAAGAAAGCTGCAGCTCCGAAGAAGAAGTAATCGCGGCCTCGCGGTTGCGACCCTCACGCCCGCCCCGCCCTGCGCTCACGCGCCGGGTCAGGGGCGGGCGTAGCGGTTTCTGGGGCTCGCACGACGCGATGATCCGCACGCGGACGATTTGATCCGCGACATTCGGGGCCGCCGCCGGCCGGCCCTGTCGGTCGCCCCCCCCTTCCACTGTCCCTTTTTGCACCGCCGATAGAGGCGCGCGCCAACGCTTGGAATTTGACTTTGCAATGCAAAGTTCTTTGTGTCATGTTGGCCGCAAGACGAATGCAGAGGAGCCCCAAGGTGAACCGAAACGATGCGCTGGAGGACTTGGCTTATGTGAGGACATTGGCCGAAGCGGGCCATGTTGCGCCGTTGCTTGGCGGCGGGCATTTGGCGGCGTTCGGCACGCTCACGGCCCTCGCCTACATCGGACATTACGCAGTGCTCACCGGCCCTATGCCGCCGCACATGTTCGCCGTTGTGTGGTCCGCGTATGGCGTCGCCATGGCCGGCGCGGCTTGGCTTCTTGAGCGCCGGGTCCGCGGCAAGCCTGGGCAAGGCGCGGTTGGCAATCGCGTCGAGCGCGCCGTCTGGTTCAGCGCGGGATTTGCGATCTTCGCCGTCTTCCTCGGCTCCGCCGGGCGCGCGATCGCCACGCAGGATGGCGCAGCCATGGACCTGCTCGCGCCAACCGTATTCGCCGCCTACGCAACGGGGCTGATGACGACCGGGCGCATCGTCGGCGACCGGTTGCTCATCGGCGCCGCGGTTGTCGCCTATGGCGTCGCAATCCTCGCTGTCCTGCTGCTGTTCACGCCGACCCTCTATCTCGTGGTCGCGGGCGGCGCCCTCGTCACGCTCGCCGCGCCCGGGTTCGTCCTGATGCGGCGCGAACCGTCCGAGATCGTGTGACGTGTCGGCCTTCGATCACACCGGCCTCGATGACGTCATTCACGGGCGATTGCGCCTCGGCGTCATGGCGTATCTTTCCGCGGCGAGCCCGGCGACCTTCGTCGAGCTTCGCGACCGGGTGAACGCGACCGACGGCAACCTCTCGACGCATCTCGCGAAGCTCGAGGCGGCCGGCTACGTCGCTGTGCACAAGGCCTTCGAGGCGCGCAAACCGGTCACGCGGATCGCGCTCACGCCGCTCGGGCGCTCGGCCTGGGTCGCCTATCTGGAGCGTCTACGCGGCCTTCTCGACGCCGCGGAGTGAGGTCGGCGCACGGCTTTGGCCGCTCAGAAGGTCATCACGAAGGCGTTGAGCTTGTTGCCGTCGAGATCGCGGAAGTACGCGGCGTAGAATGTCGGGCCGCGCGGGCCAGGCGGGCCTTCGCAGGTCCCGCCCTGAGCGAGCGCGATCGCGTGCAAGCGATCGACCTGAGCGGCGTCCTTGGCCTCCAGCGCGACCATGACGCCGTTGCCGACCGTCGCCGGCTGGCCGTTGAAGGGCTTGGTGAGGCCGATCCCGGCAGCGCCGCCGGGCGTCCCCCACGCGATGAAGGCATCGCTCTCCATCATGCGCCCAACGCCGAGTTCGGCGGCGATCGCGTCGTAGAACTTGGCGGCGCGCGTGAGGTCGTTCGTTCCGAGTGTGACGTATCCGATCATCGCATTGGTCTCCTCAGCCGAGCGCCGCGAGCTGCGCTGCGAACAATTGACGCGCGCCGCTCTTGGCCTGGGCGAGCAGTGCAGCGAACTCGTCTTCGCTGAAAGGCCGCTGTTCGCCCGTCGCTTGGATTTCAATCAGGCGGCCATCGCCGGCGATGACGAAATTGGCGTCGACCTCGGCGGAGGAATCCTCGGCATAGTCGAGATCGAGAACCGGAACGCCCTGCCACACGCCACACGACACCGCCGCCACCTGGCCGGTGATGGGGCTCGCTTTCAAAACGCCCTCCTCGATCAGGTACGAGACGGCGCGCGACAGCGCGACCCAGGCGCCCGTGATCGCCGCCGTCCGCGTGCCGCCGTCGGCCTGCAGGACGTCGCAATCGATCGTGATCGTCCGGTCCGGCATTTTCGAGAGGTCCACCACCGACCGCAGCGCCCGCCCGATCAGACGCTGGATCTCTTGCGTGCGGCCGGATTGCTTGCCCTGCGCCGCTTCACGGCGCGTGCGCGTGTGGGTCGAGCGCGGCAGCATTCCGTATTCCGCGGTGATCCAGCCGCGCCCCTGCCCCTTCAGCCAGCCCGGCACGCCCTGCTCGACGCTGGCGGTGACGAGGACATGGGTGTGTCCGAACTTCGCGAGGCACGAGCCCTCGGCATAGCGGGTGGCGTTGGGCTCGAGCGAAACGGCGCGAAGCGAATCGGGGGTGCGGCCAGACGGGCGCATGGCGGTCTCCAATCTAAGTTTTGGCTCTCAGCTGACTTGGCTTGCGCGATCCGCGCCCTGGCGGCTGAACATCCAGCCGGGATACTCGATCGGGAGAGCCGAAACGCCGTCGAGCTGAGCGCATTCCTCTGGCGTCAACGCGACATCCACCGCCTTGAGGTTCTCGTCCAATTGATCGCGTGTCTTGGCGCCGACGATGACGCTGGTGACCCACGGCTGATGGAGGAGCCACGCCAGCGCAATCCGCGCGATCGAGCAGTCGCGCGCCTCGGCCATAGGGCGCATCGCATCGATGCAGGCGAAGCCGCGCTCCTTGTCCACCGGCGGAAAATCAAATGCCGCGCGGCGCGCGTCATTGGGTCCGCCGCCTTCGCGCGCGAACTTACCCGTCAAGAATCCGCCAGCGAGCGGGCTCCACGGCAACAGTCCGAGCTGCTGGTCAACGAGCAGCGGGACGACCTCGCGCTCGAGGTCGCGGCCGGCGAGCGTGTAATACATCTGGGCGGATTCGAACCGCGGCAGCCCGCGCTTGTCCGAGATCCACAGCGCCTTGGCGATCTGCCACGCGGCCATGTTGCACAGCCCGATGTAGCGGACCCGTCCGGAGCGGACGATGTCGGCGAGCGCCTCGAGCGTCTCTTCGAGCGGGGTCAGCGGATCGACGCCGTGGACCTGATACAGATCGACATGATCGAGCGCGAGGCGCTTCAGGCTGGCGTCGATTGCATCGAACAGATGCTTGCGCGACAGGCCCGAGACATTGCGCGCGCTGTTGCGGCGGGCGGCGTCCGGCGCGTCGGGCGCGACTGCGATCCGGCCGAGCGCCTTGGTGGCGACGACGATTTCATCGCGCGGCAGGCCAAGCGCGTGAATCGCCGCGCCCATCATCGTTTCGGAGAGACCGTTGGAATAGACGTCAGCGGTGTCGAAGAAATTCACGCCGGACTCGAACGCGGCCTTCACGAGGTCGTTCACTTCGGTCTGGCTCTGCTCGCCGACGACCTTCCAGAATCCGTCGCCGCCGAACGTCATCGTGCCAAGGCACATGGTCGATACGACGAGGCCCGTACGTCCGAGCTTCTTGTAGCGCATGGCGATCCTCCCAGATTGCCACGCACCCTAGAGCGCGTTCCGACCGATTAGGCTAGGCCGAATTGGTTCGGAACGCGCCCAAAACTCCAAGTTTGCGCCTTACACGCCGTGCGCTTGGAACCAGGCGAGCGTGCGCGTCCATGCGTCCTTTGCTGCCGCCTCGTCGTAGCTCGGGCGATAATCGGCATGGAAGCCATGCTGTGCGCCCGGGTAGACGATGATCTCGCTCTTGGTCGGGTTGCCGGCGGCGGCGAGCGCGGCGCGCATGGCTTCGACGTCGGCGAGCGGAATGCCCTGGTCCTTCTCCCCGTAGAGGCCGAGCACCGGCGCCTTCAGGTCCTTGGCGACGTCGACCGGATAGAGCCGCTTTTCAGCATCGGGGAACGGTCCCTGCGACGGCGGCGAAACCAGCCGGCCGTAATAGGCGACGCCCGCCTTGAACGCGGGATTGCGCGCCGCCGCCATCCACACGACGTTACCGCCCCAGCAGAAGCCGGTGACGCCGATGCGGCCTTTCGCGACCTCTTTGCGACCGGCGAGAAACGCGGCGGCCGCGTCCGTATCTTCGGCAACCTGCGTGACGCCGGCCTTGGCGACGATCTTCCGGATCTCGGCGAAATCCGTGAGCGTGGAGGGATCACCCGCGCGATCGAAATAGTCCGGCGCAAATGCGACGTAGCCGGCCTTGGCGTAACGGCGGCAGACGTCCTTGATGTAGGCGTGGATGCCGAAAATCTCATTGACCACCAGGACCGCCGGGTAACGGCCCTTGGCGGCCGGGCGCGCGAGATAGCCCGGCAGCGCGGTTCCGCCGGACGCCTTGAACGTCACCTCTTCGATCTTCAGGCCGTCCTCGTCGGTGGTGATGGCGGCGTCGGCGGTGGGCGCGATCGCGAGCGCGTAGCCGGCCGTGAACATCGATGCGATGGCCATGCGGCGCGTCGGTACGGCGGCGGCGATCTGGCCCTCAGGCGTCTTCAGCAGCATCTGCGTCTCCCTTGCAGCGGAATGTGCTTAACCATCTAGGCGCACGCCGTCACGCGGCGAGGTTTTCATTGCGGAATGGTCACGCGGCGCAGCGTCAGATTTATGCGGCCGCCGCCGGGCACAAGGCCCCTCGAGCCGCCGAGAACCCGATCAATGCCGTGATAACTTGCGCGCGCTTCATCCGCGAGGACCACCACGTCGCCGGACGAAAGCCGCAGCGATGTCGTCGGATCCGATCGCCGCAGTCCGCCGACGCGGAATATCGCGGCATCGCCCAGCGAAATCGACACCACCGGCGCGTCACGCGCGGCTTCGTCGGAATCGACGTGCAGTCCCATCCGCGCGCCGTCGCGATAGACGTTTACGAGGCAGGCTTCCGGCGGCGCGCGATAGGCGGCGAACTCGTCCCAAAGGTCCAGAAGGAGCTGCGGAATCGGCGGCCACGGGCGGCCGGTCTCTGGATGCGCGGGCGTATAGCGATAGCCGTGCGCTTGATCGGTCAACCATCCGAGCGCGCCGCAATTGGTCATTTGCACGCTCATGGGCGCGCCGGTGCGCGGCATGCGTGGCGTATAGAGAGGGGCGGCCTCGATCACGGCCAGGACATCGGCGAGGAGGCGCGCCTGCGCGGCCTGATCGAGCCGGCCCGGCGCCAGACGCAGGCCCGAAGGAGCGCGCATAAGCCTCCTTAGCGCGCCGGATCAGATCGTCTCAAGGGCCTCAGCCAGCAAGGCGGCGGCGCGGCGTTGGGCGGCGCTCAGTACGGCGGGATCGAGGTCGTCGCCCAATGCGGACCAGGCGCGCCGGTCAGCGAGCACCGCGCGCGCGAGGCGAACCACTTCGGCGTCCGGCAAGGGGCGCTTCATCCGTTGCGGCGGAAAGGCGAGGACAGCGGCCATGTTCATCTCCCAACGTCGTTCCCAAGCGTCGTTCTTCAGGGAGATGCAGCGCTCGTCCCGAACGGATGCAGTTTCGATCGGGGCGATTGCAGATGTGCGTCGCAACGCTTCAGGCGCGTTTCAGAACCTCTCGGCGCGCAGCACGTCGACGTCGCTTGCATAGATGACGCCTGGGTAGCGGGTGAAGAGCTCGGCCATGCGCGCAAACACCTTCTCGGCCGCCTCGGCTGTCGTCACGGCGATGATCAGGCGTTGCTCAAGGGCGTCGGCGACGTTCTCGTCATCCCAGCGCCCCGACAATCCCCTGCCCTCCCGGCCGTCGAGGACGGTGAAGACGTGCACGCCGCATTCGAGCAGGACGGTCTCGGTGCGCTTCAGGATCGCGGATTCGACGATGAGCTCGAGCTTGCGGCGGCGATGGGTCTGCATGTGCGTCTCCCGATCAGAGGACGGCTTGCGCCAAGGCGAAATAAAGCGGGATGCCGATCGCTATGTTGAACGGAAAGGTCACGCCGACAGCGAGCGGCAGATAGACGCCGGGGTCGCCTTCGGGCAGCGCGATCCGCATCGCCGCCGGCGCCGCGATGTAGGAGGCCGACGCCGCAAGCGTCATCAGGACGCCGCCGGTATCGGGGGACACGCCCAAAGCCAACGCGCCAAGGCATCCGAGCGCCGCGCCGCAGAGCGGAATGGCCACGCCCGCCGCGACGAGCCGCGCGGTCAGGCGCGATTTGCCCTGCAGCCGGCGGGCCGCGACCAGGCCCATCTCGAGGAGGAACAGGCACAGGACGCCGGCGAATAGGCCATTCACGAACAGGTCGAGCCGTACCATCCCGCGCTGGCCAGTGATCAGGCCGATGGCGAACGCGCCGACCAGCACGACGATCGAACCGTTGAGCAGCACTTCGCGCAGCAGTTCCGGCGACAGCGACGTGCGGTTCTGCCCGCCGGGCTGTGCGGACGGCGCCCGGGCGAGAAAAAGTGCAGCGATGATCCCCGGCGTCTCCATGACCGCCGCAACGGCCGCCAGGAAGCCGCCAGGCTGGAGCCCTGCGAGCTTGGCGAAGTCCATAGCCGCGACGAAGGTGACGATCGAGATCGAACCGTAATGCGCGGCCGTCGCCGCTAGGGTCGCGCGATCGAGGTTGGAAACCGCGCGCAGGATCGTGAAAGCCACGAACGGCATCGTCACCGACAGCGCCAGCCCGAGGCCCAAGGCGGCCGCGAAATCCGCCGTAAATCCCGTCGCCTGGGCGGCGACCCCGCCCTTGAACCCGATCGCCAGCAAAAGATAGATCGACAGGCCTTTGGAGAAGGCCTCCGGGATCGTCAGATCCGAACGCGCGAAACCGGCCGCTGCGCCCAGGGCGAAGAACAAGACGGCGGGCGCAGTGAGGTTCTGGACGGCAAGGGTGAAGAGCTCGGCCACGGCGACCGGCTAGCCTTGTTTTGCGATGCGGTCCATGTTCCTCACGCGATGGTGACGGGCGCTCTTGTGGGAATAGGCGCTCTCCCCATATCCACGCTCGAACTAGGGCTTACGGTTTGGCGTTCGCCGCCCGTCCGGCCCGCGGTCGTAAAACAAGGTTGGGGATGCGCGCTCTCGGACGCCGGAAGGGTCCAAACAGAAGGGGCGCATCGCCCGGAAAGGACACGGGGCAGAGAGAATGAGCAAGGTCATCGGCATCGACCTCGGCACGACGAATTCGTGCGTCGCGATCATGGAAGGCAAGACCCCCAAGGTCATTCCGAACTCGGAAGGCGCCAATACGACGCCCTCCGTCGTCGCCTTCAATGAAGCGAGCGACCGCCTGATCGGCGTTACCGCCGTGCGCCAGGGCGTCACCAACGCCGAGCACACCTATTACGCGGTGAAGCGCCTGATCGGCCGCCAGTTCGATGACCCGATCGTGCGCAAGGACGGCGACCTCGTCCCCTACAAGATCGTCAAGGGCCCGAACGGCGACGCCTGGGTTCAGGGCCGTGACCGGCAGTATGCGCCCGCCGAAATCTCGGCCTTCGTCCTGCAGAAGATGAAGCAGACCGCCGAGGATTACCTTGGCGCACCGGTGACCCAGGCGGTCATTACGGTTCCGGCCTACTTCAACGACGCGCAGCGTCAGGCCACCAAGGACGCCGGCCGGATCGCCGGTCTGGAAGTCCTGCGGATCATCAACGAGCCGACCGCGGCGGCCCTGGCCTACGGCCTCGACAAGACCGACAAGAACAAGACGATCGCCGTTTATGACCTCGGCGGCGGCACCTTCGACATCTCGATCCTCGAGATCGGCGACGGCGTGTTCGAAGTGCGCTCGACGAACGGCGACACCTTCCTCGGCGGCGAAGACTTCGACATCCGCATCCTGAACTACATCGCTGATGAGTTCCGCAAGCAGAACGGCGTTGACCTGCGCCAGGACAAGCTCGCGCTGCAGCGCCTGAAGGAAGTGGCCGAGCTCGCTAAAAAGGAGCTTTCGAGCCGCTCGGATTTCGACGTCAACGTGCCCTTCATCAGCATGGACGCGAACCGAAATCCGCTCCACCTCAACATGAAGATCACCCGCGCCAAGTTCGAGGCGCTGGTCGAAGACCTCGTCCAGAAGACGCTTGATCCCTGCAAGCTCGCACTCAAGGACGCCGGCATCAACGCCGGCCAGATCGATGAGGTCGTACTCGTCGGCGGCATGACGCGCATGCCGAAGATCCAGCAGGTCGTGAAAGAATTCTTCGGCCGCGAACCGCATAAAGGCGTGAACCCGGACGAAGTCGTCGCCGTCGGCGCGGCGATCCAGGCCGGCGTCCTGCAAGGCGACGTGAAGAACGTCGTGCTGCTCGACGTCACGCCGCTTTCGCTCGGCATCGAGACGCTGGGTGGCGTGTTCACACGCCTGATCGATCGCAACACGACCATCCCGACGAAGAAGGGCCAGGTGTTCTCGACCGCCGAAGACAATCAGGGCGCGGTGACGATCCGCGTGTTCCAAGGCGAACGGGAAATGGCGCAGGACAACCGCGCGCTCGGCCAGTTCGATCTGATCGGCATCCCGCCGGCGCCGCGCGGCGTGCCGCAGATCGAAGTGACCTTCGACATCGACGCCAACGGCATCGTCTC
>JBMOIB010000040.1:0-22502 GCA_049317545.1 Caulobacterales bacterium
CGCCCGCCGCCGAGAATGTCGCGGCCGCGGTTGTGGATCCATTCGGCGATGTCGTCGGCCATGACGCCAGCGATGATGCCCAGGAGCGAAACGGTGAAAGGATTGAGGCTCATCGACGTCGCCTGGGCGCCGTCCTGGCCGGGCATGAAGGCGAAGCCCGCCAACGTTGCGTTGGCCACAATGTAGAAGGCGAGCGCCGTCACCATGCCGAACACGAGGCGCACGATGATGACCACGAACGTCACCGGGAACCGATTGGCCACATAGGCCGGGAACAGGAACAGAATGCCGCCGAGCCCGCCCATGAGGCAGACCAGAACGGTCGACAGGAACGTCGGGTGCATGCCGACGAGCGTCGCGCCGATGCCGAACAGGCTACCGCGCTCCAGCGCCACGGCTTCGTTGCGGATGCGGTCGTAATTCTGGCCGAATTGAGCCTTGAGGCCGAGAACGGCGCGGTTGGCGTCCGCGACCTTGACGCCGGCCGTCTTCAAACCGGCCTCGGCCTCGGCCGCCGCGTTTTCACGATCGGCGGCTTCGTCGTCGAGGGCCTGAAGCTTCTTGGCGGCGTCCTTCAAGGTCGCCACTTCGGCGCGATCGGCAGGCGTCGCGCGCGGCTGCACGCCCAGCAATTCCAGGCGCTGAGAAAGGCCGACGGGATCGTAGGTCGAGGGCGGCGCAGCGGCGATGTTTGGGAAGCGCGATTCGACTTGCGAGATGCGTTCTTCCAAAGCCGCGTTGGCGGCCTCGACCGAGGCGCGGGCTGCGTCGGCTTCGCGTTTGGCGGCGTCGAACTTGGCCTGGGCTTCAACTGTCGCGCCGCGCTCGCCGCGCACGCTGTCCTCGATGCCGGCGATCTTGTCGTCGGTCTTGCGCAGGTCCGCGAGCGAGATGATGCCGCCCGAGCTCGGATCGACCTGCACGAGATTGTGCTGGAACGACCGGGCGCTGAACAGGATCGCGTTGGCCCCCAGAGCGAACACCATGAGCAGGAGCAGGAAGGCTCCAGTCAACCACCGGTGGAACGACATGCCGATCTCCCCTGCGCCAGGCCGGGGCGCGCCCGGCCGTTTGAACGCGCCATCCCCGCGGCGCGCCCTTGTCTTAAGGCTTCCTTACCAGAACTTGAGGCGGAGCGGCGCCCTCTTCGCAGTCTGCGCGAACGAGCGCCGCGCGGCGGCCCTTCAGGCCGGCTTGCGCCGCGCCGCTTCGTGTTGCGCCTCCATCTCGGCGAACTCCCGCCGGCGCGGCCCCATATAGCCGAACAGGTGGCCGGCGACCTTGCGCATCTGGATTTCCTCCGAACCCTCGGTGATCCGGTAGCGGCGGTGGTGCCGGTAAATGTGCTCGAACGGCTTGTGGCGCGAATAGCCGATGCCGCCGTGAACCTGCATCGCACGATCGGCGGCTTCGCAGCACAGGCGGTTCGCCCAGTAATTGCACATCGAGACTTTGTCGGAGAGCCGCTTTTCGACCTCGGGCTTGGGCATCTGGTCCATTTCCCAGGCGGTCTTCCAGATCAGCAGACGCAGCATTTCAGCCTGGGTGGCGAGTTCGACCAGCGGCCATTGGATCGCCTGGTTGCGCGCCAGCGCCTCGCCGAACGGTTTGCGCAGACGCGCGTACTTGACGCTCTCCTCGATGCAGAACACCGCCGCGCCGAGCGACGACGCCGCCTGGCGGATGCGGTTCTCGTGGACGAAATGCTGCGCCAGCGAAAGACCGCCGCCCAAGGCGCCGAAAATCTCCGTTTCAGGCACCCAGACGTTCTTGAACGACACCCGCGGATGGTCCGTCGGCATGTTGAACGTCCAAAGGTATTCTTCAATCTTCACGCCCGGATCATCGGCCGGCGCAAAGAAGCAGGTGATGCCGGCGGCGTCGCCGTCCGCGCCGCTAGTGCGCGCGAACACCATGCAATGGGTCGCGACGTGCATGCCGGTCGTCCACATCTTCTCGCCGTCGATCCGCCAGCCCTTGACGCCGTCGCGCGTCTCGGGGACGGCGCGCGTCTCCATGTGGGTGGCGTCGGAGCCATGGTCCGGCTCGGTGAGGCCGAAGGTGGCGATGAACTTGCCCTGGAAAATCTTCGGGATCAGCGTCTCTTTCTGCGCGTCGGTGCCGAAGTCGCGCAGCATCAGCACGATCGGCAAGTTGCCGACGATCGAGTGCTCGTTCTGCAGGTCGTTGTGCAGTCCAAGACCCTTTTTCGCCAGGTGTTCGCGGATCACGGCCATGCCCAAATTAGTGCCGTCTTTGCCGCCGAACGCCTTGGGCAAAGCGTAGCGATAATGGCCGGCGGCGTCGGCGCGGCGGCGCGCTTCGCGCAACAGGTCTTCCCACTCCTTGCGCGGCAGACCGCCGTGATCGAAGTCGGTGCGCGCCCATTCGCGGCGATGATCGAAAAAGCGCTCGTTGTCGTCCTGCGCCTGGAGCGGCGCGATCTCGCGCGCGATGAAGGCGTCGAGCTCTTCCAGATAGGCCGCGAGGTCAGACGGAATGCGGAAATCCATGGCGTTTTCCCCTCTCGATTGTCGTTTCGGAGGAGTATGCGCCGCCGCGCGGTAGGAATCGAGCGGCGCCGCTACGGCGCCTCGACGATCGGTGCACACGCATTAGTGAACTTCGATCAGTGAATAACGGGAACTTTATTCAATATTCCGCTTGCCAAGCTCGCCACGCTAGTGCAGCATGAGAAGGTGTTAGATGACGCAAGCGTCAACTTTAGGCGCGCCGGTTTACCGCTGATGAGCGTGACCGTGATCTGTCTGTGACCAGGAGCCTGACATGAACCTGAAGCTCGTTTTCGCCGCCGCCGCCGGCTTCGCTCTGCTCTCCACCCCGGCCTTCGCCGCCGACCTGGGCGTCGTGAAGCTCGCTGCCCCGGTCCAAAAGACGGTCAAGGTCATCGCCGACAGCGCCGTTTACATCTGCAACGGCGACGCCTGCTCGGGCGCGGCGCAGAAGCCGCCGACCGTGCGCGGCTGCAAAGCGATCGCCAAGGAAGCCGGCGCCGTCGTCAGCTACACCTCGGACGGCAAGTCCCTGGCGGCAGACGATCTCGCCAAGTGCAACGCGGCCATCGAGGCCAAAGCGGCCGCCAGCGCGACCCTCGCCGCGAACTAATTCGGGCGACGCCCGCCAATTTGAACGCGCGGTCGCAGCCTCAGCTGCGGCCGCGTAGTTTTGCGCCCTCGGCAGCGCCGGCGCAGCGGATCAAGGACAGCGTCGCTGCGATCGCGTCCTCCGCCGGATCGAGGGCCGCCGACACGCCGCCCGTTCGACGGTCGACGAACCGCCGCGCAACGACGCGCAAGCGCCCCTCCTCGGCGCCCTCGATAACCAACACGCCCTCGCCGCCCGCTCCCGAAACGCCGCCCGGCGCGTCGGGCAAGGCGAAACGGATCGTGACGCGCGCGTCGCGATCAAGCGTGTAGCGGGGCCTTTCGAGCAGCACCTCCGCGCCGGACGGGGCCTCTAGCCTCACCGCATCGGCCTCGAAATGGGCGGTCACGCCCGCCTGGCAGGCGGCCTCGCTGCGCCCCCATGCGCCGGCCAACAAAGGCGGCGGCGATTTGGCGCCGCACCCTGTTGCAAGAACAGCGCAGAGCGCGACGAGTGCGGGGACGATCCAACCATTTTCCCCAATCTGGGACCACCGCCATTGACGGTCTAGACGGCGCTCCCCACCCTCATGAATAGAACGAGATGCGCGCCCGTTTCGGTCCGCGCGCGCGCCATGAAATTGGGAAATGGACGGCAGCTCAGTACCGGAAAAGCCCGCCCAAGAGCCCCCGCCCCACCGGAACGACCATCCGAGGGCGTCGACTCTTTTGGCTGAACTGGCGGAAGCGTTCCCAAACGAACGCGTCAGCGTAGGCGAGGTCCTCGACCGGCTGGATGGCCGCGCATTTGGCTTGCTTTTGCTGCTGCTCGCCGCGCCCAATTGCATCCCCAACATTCCAGGCATTTCGACGATTTTCGGGGTCATGTTGTTGGCCCCCGCAATTCAAATGATACTCGGTCGCGCCAAGCCGTGGCTGCCGCGCAATGTGCGCGCCTGGTCATTCGAGCGCACGCATTTGCGGATGGCGATCAATGGCGCTGTGCCGATCTTGAAACGGATCGAACGATTCGTGCAGCCGAACTGGTCGTGGGCCGTACGCCCGCCGTTCACGGCGCTTCTCGGCTTTCAGACGCTGTACCTCGCCTGCGTGCTGATCTTGCCGATTCCCTTGGGAAATTTCGGACCGGGCCTAGTGATTGCGGCCACAGCGCTTGCAGTTCTGCAAGAGGATGGCCGGCTTGCGCTCCTGACGCCGCTGATGACCATCGCGGCTTCGGCGGTGGCGTGGGTCGGCATCCAGATCGGTCTCGCCGCCGTCCAGAAAGGCTTTGAGCTCCTGACGGCGGCGCTGGGCTTCTAGCGCGACCTTAGCAGGAGCGGCGGCTGAGGGCGCCGATCGTGCTGCCGTCCGCAGCCTTGGCGGGTTCGGTTTTCCAGCATCCGCCGGTGGGGCCGGCGTCAGGCGCGCGCGAGAACAAAGGTTGCTGTTCGCCTTGCAGAACGTCGCGATCGCCGATCGGTTCGAAATAAGCGACGGCGCCGCCGGCCGCCGGCGCGCCGCACTCCCACCGGCCGCCATCGCCGTCCAGGAAGCGAACGCTGACCTGACCGCCGTCGATCACGTAGGCGATGGTGACGCGGGCCGGCTTGGCCTGAACGCGTTGGGTGCAGGCGTCGATGGCGGGCAAGAGCTCGGGCAAAAGCGCCGACCATGACGGCACGGCGCCGGCAGCGCCGGCCGCGGCGCGGCGCCCACACCCTTCGTACGTGACGCCCTCGAAATAGACGCTCACCACATAGGGCAATTGCTGGCCTGGGGCGGCCTCGCACGAACCGGCCTTGAGGATGATCGACAAAGGGCCCGTTTCGATCAGCGCACCGCCGGCGCGCACATCGCGCGGTCCCGGCAGGCCGCCCACGTCTTCAAGCCCGGTGCGAGAGAAATTCACCCAGTTCTCAAGGAGATCGAGACGCCAGTCCGGCTCCGCGCCGAACGCTTCGAACTCGCCCGAATAGAAGGCCTGCACATCGGCGGGCGCAGCCGCGCCAAGCTGGGCGGCCGTCGGACGGGCGGGCGGCTGGGCGGACGTCGCAGCGGGCGATTCAGGCTTGGCCTGTCCGGGCGCCACGGCTTTCTGGATCTGGTCGCAGCCGCTCGCAGCAAACGCCGCAGCGGCCAAGGTGAGGCTCGCGCACGCGCGAGCGAAGGAAACGGACATGGCGGCCATGAAATCCCCCGACACCCCTACCCTATACGCGCCTGCCGATCTGACCGGGACCAAACCCGCGACCATCGCGTGCGCGCTCTTCCTATCCCTTTTATCATACTTCGATGAAACGTGATTCCGGCGCCTCAGTTTTAGAGTTTTTCGCAGGCGGCGGTATGGCCCGCCTGGGGCTCGAGCCTGCTTTTGATGTTGGCTTCGCCAATGACGTCGACCCGGTCAAGGCCGCGCACTACGAGAGGGTATTCGGCGCCGGAATTATGCGTTGCGCCGATGTTTGGTCGCTGACGCCGGCTGATCTGCCGCGATCGGCTGCGCTGGCGTGGGCGTCTTTCCCCTGCCAGGACCTTTCGCTCGCCGGCGGACGCGGCGGCCTGGACGCGCCGCGCTCGGGCGCTTTCTGGGGGTTCTGGCGCCTGATGCAGGGCCTGGAACGCGACGGCCGGGCGCCGCCTGTCATCGCCCTTGAGAACGTCGTCGGCCTGCTGTCTTCGCGCCGCGGCGCAGACTTCGATGCGCTGGCGACGGCGCTGGCCCAGGGCGGTTATTGGTTCGGGGCGCTGACCCTCGACGCCGCGGCCTTCACGCCGCAATCCCGGCCGCGCCTGTTCATCGTCGCCAGCCGCGCGCCGCCGCCGTCCCACTTGCTTGCGGGCGGACCGCCGGCGACGCGCGCCGGCGCGACGATCGCCGCACGCTTCTCAGCCTTGCCAGAGACCGTTCGTCGCCGCGCCGTTTGGTGGGCCGTACCTGCGCCGCCGCGCCGCAACACGATGCTCGCCGACGTCATCGACGCTTCACCTGCGGGCGTGTGCTGGAACGCGCCCGACAAGACCGCGCGTCTGCTCGCGCTTATGAGCCCTCGCCAGGCCGCCCAGGTCGATGCGAGACGCCGCGCGGGGGGACGCCACGTCGGCGCCTTGTTCCGCCGGATCCGGACCGAGAACGGCGCCAAGGTGCAGCGCGCCGAAGTGCGCTTCGACGGCCTCGCCGGATGCCTGCGCACGCCCGCCGGCGGCTCAAGCCGGCAGACGCTCCTGATTGTCGACGACGGCGCGGTGCGCTCGCGCCTGATCTCCCCGCGCGAAGCCGCACGCCTGATGGGCCTGCCGGACGATTACCCGCTGCCGGCCTCGCAGACGGCGGCGCTGCATCTTCTAGGCGACGGCGTGGCGTCTCCTGTGGTGCGCTGGCTCAGCGAACATCTTCTCGCCCCGCTCGCGGGCCTTGAACCGCGCCGCCGCGCCGCGTGAGCGCTGACCGCTTCGATCCGGAAACGCGGTCGCGGACGATGCGGGCGGTCAAGCGGCGCGACACCACGCCCGAACGCGTCGTGCGTCGCCTGTGCTGGGCTTCCGGCGCGCGCTACCGGCTCGACGTCGCGCGCCTTCCCGGACGGCCCGACCTCGCCTTCCATGGGCGCCGCAAGGCGATCTTCGTCCACGGCTGCTTCTGGCACGGCCACGACTGCGCCCGCGGCGCCCGCAAGCCTCAGGCGAACGCCGCCTACTGGTCGGCGAAAATCGACCGCAACCGGGCCCGCGACGAGAAAGCGCTGCGTGATTTGTCAGCAGTCGGATATTCCGTCCTCGTCGTTTGGGAGTGCGAGACCCGCGACGTCGCGGCGCTGGAGCCGCGCCTGAGGGCGTTCTTGGGATGAGCGGACTGCGCATCGGCATCGTCGGTTGCGGGATTGCGGGCATGGCGGCCGCGATCGCCTGCGCCCGCGAAGGCTTCCGCGTCACCCTGATTGAGCGCTTCGAAACCCCGCGCCCGCTCGGCGCCGGATTATTGTTGCAGCCGTCCGGGCTCGCGGCGCTGGAGGCGCTCGGCCTGCGCGCAGCGGTGGAAGCCCGCGGCGCGCGGATCGCCACGCTCGACGGACGCACGCGGGAGGGGCGACCGGTTCTTGAACTCGTCTATCAGCGATGGGCGCCGGACGCCTTCGGCCTTGGCGTTCATCGCGCAGCGCTGTTCGACGCGCTGCACACCGCCTTGGCGACGTCCGGGGCCGATTTGCGGTTCGGCGTCGAGGCTGTCGAACTCGACGGGGACCAGGAAGTCACCGTCCACGACGCCACCCGCCGCCGTCATGGGCCGTTCGACGTCCTCCTCATCGCCGACGGTTCGCATTCCAGCCTGCGCGAGCGCGCCTTGCCGGGATCGAAGGCGCCGCTGTTCCCCTGGGGCGCGCTGTGGACCGTGCGGCCGGATCGGCCGGGCCGATGGGAGGGCGCGCTGCGGCAGGTCTATGACGGGGCCCAACGCATGGCGGGCGTGTTGCCTCTGGGGCGCGCGCCCGGCGCGACGGCTCCGGAGGCAGCGCTCTTCTGGTCTCTGCGGCGCGACCAATACGAGGCGTGGCGCGCCGCCGGGTTGTCGGCCTGGCGCGACGAAGTCGCGGCGCATTGGCCGGCGGCGGCGCGGTTGCTGGTCGGCTTGGACGATCCAGACGCCGTTGCGTTCGCGACCTATCGCGACGTGCAGGCCGCGCCGTGGAGCCGAGGGCGGGCTCTTGCGATCGGCGATGCGGCCCATGGGACAAGCCCGCAATTGGGCCAAGGAGCCAATCTCGCTCTGGCGGACGGCGTCGCGATCGCCGCCGCCCTGTCCGCGCGGCCGGATGCGCCGGGCGCCGCCTTGCGCCTGTTTCGTCGGATGCGGCGCGGGACGGTGGGATGGACGCAGTTGGCGTCGCGGGCGTTGACGCCGGCCTTCCAATCCGACTGGCGCCTGATGGGGTGGGCGCGGGATGTCGCTTTGCGCGACTTGGCGCGGATACCCGCCATCGAGCGCCTCATGCTGGCCACCCTGGTCGGCGCGGTGGCGCCGACGCCCATCCGATTGAAAAGTTCGGGCGCAGGTCTCGCGTCCGCAGGGCGAACGCGGTAACATTCCCGTTATCTCGGGAGGGGCGCATGTTCGTCGGACACTATGGCCCGGCGTTGGCGATGGCCGGCGGCAGGTCTGGAGCATCGCTTGGAGCGGCCTTCATCGCCGTCCAGCTCGTCGACTTCGCCTGGGCGGGGTTCATTCTGACGGGCGTGGAGCGGGCGCGGGTGGCGCCGGGCGCCACTGCCCTGTCGCCGCTCTCGCTCGATTTTATGCCCTATACGCACTCGCTGCCCGCCGCGATCGGATGGTCGCTGCTCGGCGCGCTGGCGTACGCCCTGATCGACCGTCGACGCAGCCTGATCCCTGCGATCCTGATCGGCGTGTGCGTGTTTTCGCATTGGGTTTTGGATTTCGTCGTCCACAGTCCGGACCTCGAAATCTGGGGCGCCTCAACCAAGGTGGGGCTCGGACTCTGGAACGTTCCCGCCGCTGGGGTCGCCGCAGAATTGGGCGTTTTGACGCTGGGCTTCATCATTTATCTGTCGCGCACGGCGCCGGTCGGCCGCGGCGGGAGCCTTGCGCCCTGGCTCGTGATCGCCGCGCTGCTCGGGCTCGCCGTCTATAATTGGCTCGCGCCGCCCCCGCCCAACATCGCGGCCATGGCGATCTCGGCGCTTGCCGCCTACTCGGTCATAGCCGCCCTGGGATTTTATCTGGACGGCGCGCGGACCGCGCGGCTCGCCTCGTCGGATTGATCGTCGCGCGCATTGTTCCCCGCCTCCCGGCTAGACCGACGCGCCAGCGCCGCGCCGACAATCGAAACGACAAGCAAGCTCGCGGCGAGGAACGCGATGGCTGCGATGGCGGCATTGTCGGCGTGGAGCGAGATGACGGACGGCAAAGGGGGCCTTCGGATCAAGTTGAATTGTTCTGCCCGCCGCACGCCGCATCCGCCAGGGCGCCAGTCGTCGCGCGACCGGACGCCGCGGGGCGGTGTGGGCCGTTCTGAACCGATG
Organism: Caulobacterales bacterium; assembly: GCA_049317545.1. Taxonomy (GTDB): domain Bacteria; phylum Pseudomonadota; class Alphaproteobacteria; order Caulobacterales; family Aquidulcibacteraceae; genus REEB506. Next base: position 9,144 of record JBMOIB010000040.1, read on the forward strand.
ATGAATGCATCGTTCAGGCGCAGGCCATGCAAAGCGCGCTAAACGTCCCCATCTATGTGTTTTGAAGGGGTCATTCATGATTACGCGCACGTTAACAGTCGCCATGGCGGCATGCGTCGGGCTTGCATCCTGCGCCACGGTGGATCCGCAATCGGGTGAGCGCACCCCCAATCGCGCTGGAACCGGCGCGATCATCGGCGCCATCAGCGGCGCCGCGCTCGGCGCAGCGACAAACACCAGCGACGGCCGCGAAACGCGCAAGAACGCCATCATCGGCGCAGGTATCGGCGCCATCGCCGGCGCGGCTGTCGGCGGCTACATGGACGCGCAGGAACGCAAGCTGCGCGAGCAGATGGCCGGCACCGGCGTCGGCGTGACGCGGACCGCGGAAAACGAAATCACCCTCAACATGCCGTCCGACATCACGTTCGATTTCGACAAGGCGAGCGTGAAGCCCGAGTTCCGCTCGACGCTCGGATCGGTGTCGACGACGCTGCGCGATTATCCGAGCACGATGATCGACGTCACCGGTCACGCCGATTCCGTCGGTTCGGACGCCTACAATATGGATCTCTCCCTGCGCCGCGCCGCCGCGGTCGCGCAGGCGCTGACCGATCAGGGCGTGCAGCCGCAACGCATCGCCGCGCTCGGACGCGGATCGCAACAACCGATCGCGAGCAATGCAACGCCTGAAGGCCGCGCCAAGAACCGCCGCGTTGAAATCAAACTGCGCCCAGTCACGCAGAGCTGATCGACATTGCCAGCGCCGCGTCGCCGTCCTCAGGCGGCGCGGCGTAGGTCCACGACTTCCAGCACGCGACAGATCTCGCCGAACAGTTCGGCCGCCGTTATCGGCTTGGCGACGAACCCTTCCATGCCGGCTTCGGCGCATCGCGCGCGATCTTCTGCGCCAGCCGCGGCGGTCAGCGCGATCACCGGCACGCCAGCGGCGGGATGCCCGCCGGTGCGAAGCGCTCGCACGACATCGTAGCCTGAGAGTTCGGGCATATTGAGATCGAGGAGCACGAGGTCAAATGACGTGCTTTCGAGCAGGTCCAGCGCTTCGCGGCCGGTCGTTGCGGGCGTGGCGTGCGCGCCTATTTCGCTGAGGATCTCCGTTGCAAAACGGCGCCCTACCGGATGGTCGTCGACGACCAGCACCCGCAGACGCGTGGCGGCGTTCGCGGGCGAGGCGTCCACCTGCGCGTCGTCGCTGGAGATGACCGCATCGAGCGTGAGCGTGAACGTCGCGCCCTCGCCGGGCGCGGTTTCCGCTGTGACGTCGCCGCCAAGAGCGCGCGCGAGCGCGCGGCACCGTGCGAGGCTGCCGCCGCCGCCGTCGCCGGGTCCAACGGCGCGACCCTCGAGCATGGCTTCCGCCCTGCCCGGCGCGAAGCCGGGTCCGGTATCGGCCACACTGAACGTCAACAGCATCCGCCCCGCCGCCGGCTTTGCGCCCGAGACGCGCACGCGCACTCCACCGGCGTCCGTGAAGCGCACGGCATTCGAAACGAGACAGAACAGGATCTGCTTGAGGCGCGCGGCGTCGGTCTCCACGGCGACGTCAGCCGAGGGGTCGATGTCGAGGAAAAGCTCGAGCCACTTGTCTTCGGCGCGCGGACGCCACGTGCGCACCACGCCCTGGGCGATCTGGGCCGGCGACGTCGCGGCGATCGAGATGCGCGCATCGGTCGGATCCGCGCTTGCCGCGGCGAGGATGTCGTCGAGAACCGTGACGAGCACGTCGCCGGCGTCGAGCATAGCGTCGACCGTCGCGCGATGCTCCGCGTTCAGGTCGGCGCGGCGCAGCATGGCGGCGGCGCCGAGCACCATCGAGATCGGCGTGCGCAGGTCGCGGCTCATACCGGCGAGAAAGGCCGATTTCGCCGCTTGCGCCCGCTCGGCGGCAAGTCCGGCCGCCCGCGCGGCCTCCTGCGCGGCGCGCTCGGCCTCATCGGCCTTGTACATCCGGACCCAGGTGCTCCACGCGAAAACCGCCAGGAACCCGACGCTCGCAACCACGGCGGCCGCTTGCGTCAGGGAGGTCACGTCGCCGTTCGCGAACGGCGCCAGCGCGAGGTATCCGATCGACGGCAGGATCGAGACCGCAACCAGCGCTGGGGCGGTCCGAAGACTGATGATCGACGCCAATAGGATCGCCGACAGAAAGAGCGCCCCGATCACCGGACCGTGCAGGCCCAACTTGCCCCAAAGCAGCAACGACAAGGCGCCGAACACGGCCGCGACCACGAACACGCAGGCGCACGCCAGGCGCAGCGGCACTGGACGCCCGGCGTCGAGACGTCTCGCCGCGAGGTCCCAAATGTACCGCTCGCCGGCCACGGCGGCGCAACTCGCGACGATCCATATAAGCGCCCAGGCGTCGCGCGTGAGCGCCGCTGCGGCCAGTCCCGCGGCGACCGCAAAAAAGATCCGTTCACGGATCGACTGCGTCCGCAGCTCGAAGATCCGTCGCCAGGAGGAGGCGTCGGGGCGGCGCAGCAAAGGCGCGAAGGACGATGTCAATGCAGGCGCGGCCATCGACCATGTCATGGAACGGCCCGACCTGACGGTCAGTTAAGGCCCCGAATGTGAACGGATTTATTTTACAGCCAGAGCGTTAACGGCTGCGAACCACCTCGATCATCCGCTCGACGTCGCCGCCGACCCGCATGATTCCGCCCTTGAGCACGTCGCCTTCGATGGCGCCCTGGACCCGCCACGCGCCGCCGCGCCAATCGTTGATGGTGAAGGCGACGTTGGGACCGGCGATCGCAGCGTCGGCGATCGGCGCGGTGCGGCCGGCGATCGTCGCCGAGCCGGCGATGTGCTGATAGGTCTGCGTCAATTCGACCCGGACCAATTCCTCCGTGGTCAGCGGGATTGACCAGACGCCCGCCGCCTTGGCCGGAACGACCCAGAAATAGGCCCGCTCGCCCTTGATCTCGACCGTGGCGTCAGGGCGCCAATCGCCCATGTCGTAGGCGTTGCTCAGCACCCTTGTGCCGGGTCGAAGGCTCAGGATCTTGGGCTTCAAGCGTTCGTTGAGGCGCGGCAGCAGGTACATCGTGACGACCGTGGCGTCATCGAACTTGGCTTCGAAAATGTCGCCGCGGACGAACGACACGCGGTCGGCGAGGCCCGCCGCCTCAGCCTTGCGCCGCGACAATTCCACGAGGTCGCGGTTGTATTCGATCCCGCGCGCGCGGGCGCCGAACCCAGCCGCCGCCGCGATCGCGATCTTGCCGTCTCCCGAGCCGAGATCGACGACGACGTCGGAGGCGCCGACCTTCGCGGCCTGCAACATCGCGGTCGCCAAAGCGTCGGACGTCGGCGTCCAATCGACGTCCTTGCCGCGCTGACCGATCGTGGGCGTGAAGCCGCGGTCGATCTTGAGCCAGTCCATCAGGGTCGGTCCGCCGAGGTAGACCAGCCCTGCGAGGGCGAAGACGGCGCCGATCACGCCAAGGGCGATGAGGCGCGGCGACAAGCGGCGGACGGACATGTCAGGCTCCGAGATTGGCGGACCATAGCGGGTTCGCGCCGCGGCGCCACCGCGCGCCTGCGATTGACGCGGCCGGCGCGGCGCCGCAATGGGCACGCGCCGGGGCGGCGCGGGGCCGCCCGGAGATGCGCACGTGACCGCGATCCTGACGATCGACGCCTTGTCGAAGACCTATGCCGGCGGCCTGTCGGCCTTGAAGGGCGCGTCCCTCACGATCGCGGAGGGCGAGATCTTCGCCCTCCTCGGCCCCAACGGCGCCGGCAAGACCACGCTGATCGGGATCGTCTGCGGGATCGTGACGCCAACCGCCGGGCGCGTCAGCGTCGCGGGCTTCGACGTTGTGCGCGACTACCGTCAGGCGCGCAGCCTGATCGGTCTCGTGCCGCAGGAATTGCACACCGAGTCCTTCGAGAAGGTCGCGTCGGCGGTGCGGTTTTCGCGTGGCCTGTTCGGCAAACCGCGCGACGACGCCCACATCGAAAAGGTCCTGCGCGACCTGTCGCTCTGGGACAAGCGCGACGCCAAGATCATGACCCTGTCAGGCGGGATGAAGCGCCGGGTGATGATCGCCAAGGCGCTCGCCCATGAGCCGCGCGTCCTGTTCCTCGACGAGCCGAGCGCCGGCGTCGACGTGGAGCTGCGGCGCGACATGTGGGCGATGGTGCGCCGCCTGCGCGACGACGGCGTCACGATCATCCTGACGACGCATTACATCGAAGAGGCTGAGGAAATGGCCGACCGGATCGGCGTCATCAACAAGGGCGAACTTATCCTCGTCGAGGAGAAGCGTGCGATCATGGCGCGGTTCGGGAAGAAGACGCTGACCTTGACGCTCGACCAGCCGCTTGCGGCCGACGCGCCGGCGCTCGCGGGGCTCGGCTTCCAACGCAACGAGGATGGGCGGACGTTGCGCTTCCACTATGACGCCCACGCCGGCGAAACGGCGATGGCGGCGGCGCTGCGCGGACTGATCGAGCGCGGCGTGGCCTTCGCCGATCTGGCCACCAGCCAGAGCTCGCTCGAGGACATTTTCGTCGAACTCGTCACAGGGGCTGCGGCATGAAGGCGAACTGGCGCGGCGCCCACGCCGTCTATTCCTACGAAATGGCGCGCTGGTTCCGCACGCTCGGTCAATCGATCTTGTCGCCCGTGATCTCGACGTCGCTGTATTTCGTGGTCTTCGGATCCGCGATCGGCGGGCGCATGGAGGCGATCGACGGCGTGCCCTATGGCGCCTACATCGTGCCGGGTCTGATCCTGCTCACCACGCTCACCGAGAGCATCGGCAACGCCTCCTTCGGCATCTACATGCCGCGCTGGGCGGGCACGATCTATGAAGTGCTCTCAGCGCCGCTGTCGCCGCTCGAAACGGTCGTCGGCTTTGTCGGCGCGGCGGCGACCAAATCAATGGTGCTGGGCCTCATCATGCTGGCGACGGCGCGGCTCTTCGTGCCGTTCGAGATCGCCCATCCACTCTTGATGATCGCCTTCCTCGCCCTGATCGCCGTCACGTTCTGTCTGTTCGGATTCATCATGGGCCTGGTGGCGGAGAGCTGGGAGCAGCTCCAGATCGTGCCGATCCTGATCGTCACGCCGCTCACCTTCCTTGGCGGGGCGTTCTATTCGATCGACATGCTGCCCGAACCGTGGCGCACGCTGACGCTCTTCAACCCGGTCGTCTATCTCGTCAGCGGTTTCCGCTGGAGCTTCTACGGCGTGAGCGACGTTGGCGTCGGCGTGAGCCTTGCCGCCATCTGCGTGGTGCTCGCGCTGTGTCTCGGCGCGATCGGGTGGGTGTTCAAGACGGGCTACAAGCTGAAGACGTGAAAGCGAAGGCCAAAGGCGGCGCCCCCCAAAGCCCTCCCCCAGGGGGGAGGGTTGGGAGGGGGAGATGCGCGCTGTGGCGCCCTCTCCCCACCCCTGGCCCCTCCCCGCTGGGGACGGGGACTGAGAGTTAGGCGGCTTTCTTCGCCGCCTTGCCGAACCGGGCGTAGAACGTCTCGCCCTTGGCGGCCATGTCGCGCAGGAGCGCGTTCGGCTTGAAGCGCTCGCCGTACTTTTGGGCCAGCGCATCGCATTCGGCGACGAACTTGGCTGCGCCCATGCCGTCGATCAGGCTGATCGTGCCGCCGGTGTAGGGTGCGAAACCCCAGCCGAGGATCGAGCCGACGTCGGCGTCGCGCGGATCGGTGATGACGCCTTCCTCGAAGCAGCGCGCGGTTTCCAGCGCCTGGATGTAGAGGAGCCGCTTCTTGTACTCGTCGCGCAGTTCCGGCGCGGCCTCGGCGATTTTCGTTTTCACCAGGTCGGACAGGCCCGGCCAGATGCGCTTTTTGCCGTTCGGATCGGAGGGATACTCATAAAAGCCCTTGCCGTTCTTGCGGCCGAAGCGCTCCAGCTTGACGACCATTTCTTCGATGATCGCGTCGGCCGGCGTCGCGCGGTAGGCGTCGCCGAGGTCCTTCTTGGTCTGCTGGCGGACCTTGTAGCCGAGGTCGAGCGCGACCTCGTCGTTCATGGCGAGCGGCGGCACCGGCATGCCGGTCATGCGCCCGACGTTCTCGATGATCGCGGGCTTCACGCCTTCGGCGAGCATGGCGATGCCCTCGCCCACGTACGTCCCGAAGCAGCGCGAGGTGTAGAAGCCGCGGCTGTCATTCACCACGATCGGCGTCTTGCGGATTTTCAGAACGTAGTCGATCGCCTTGGCGAGCGTCTCTTCGCTCGTCTCCTTGCCCATGATGATCTCAACGAGACCCATCTTGTCGACCGGCGAGAAGAAGTGGATGCCGATGAAGTTCTTCGGGCGCACGCTCGCTTCGGCGAGGCCGGTGATCGGCAGCGTCGAGGTGTTCGATCCGAACACGGCGGTTTCGGCGAGCTGGGCCTCGGCCTTTTTGGTCACATCGGCCTTGATCTCGCGAGTCTCGAACACCGCCTCGACGACGAGATCCGCGCCCTTCACGTGCGCATAATCCGTGGTCGGCGTGATCCGGGCGAGGATTTCGGCGGCCTTCTCCGGCGTCTGTTTGCCGCGCGAGATCGCCTTGTCGAGCAGCTTCTTGGAATAGTCCTTGCCCTTCTCGGCCGCCTCTTGCGACTGATCGATCAGCACGGTTTCGATGCCGGCGAGGGCCTGCACATAGGCGATGCCCGCGCCCATCATGCCGGCGCCGAGCACGGCGACTTTCTTGATCTCGTAAGGCGCATAGCCCTGCGGACGGTTCGCGCCCTTGGCCAGTTCCTGCATCGACAAGAACAGCGAGCGGATCATCGCCTTGGCCTGCGGCGTCTGCATGGTCTTGACGAAATAGCGGCTCTCGATGCGCAGGCCGGCGTCGATCGGCACCTGGATGCCTTCATAGAGGCAGCTCATGATGTGCTTCTGGGCCGGATAATTGCCGTAGGTCTGCTTGGCGAGGATGGCGTTGCCGCCAATGAACGCCATGCCGCCGCCCGGCGAATAGGGGCCGTCCTTCACGCGGAAGCCCTTCTCGTCCCACGGCTGCGTCGCCTTCGGCTTGGAGGCGAGCCAGGTGCGGCAGGCCGCGACTGCGCCGCCGACCGGCGTCACTTCGTTGACGAAGCCGAGCGCCTTGGCTTCTTGCGGCTTCTTCGGTTCGCCCTGCAGGATCATCATCGCGGCGTTCTGCACGCCGATCAGGCGCGGCAGGCGCTGGGTGCCGCCGGCGCCCGGCAACAGCCCGACCTTCGATTCCGGCAGGCCGAACTGGGATTTCGGATTATCCGCGGCGGCGCGGTAATGGCAGGCGAGCGCGAACTCGAGTCCGCCGCCGAGCGCGAGGCCTTCGAGCGCGATCGCCACCGGCTTCCCGCAGGTCTCGAGCGCGCGAAACGTCTTGTTGAGCGCGTAGGAATTCTCGAACGCGGCTTTCAGCGCGGCCTCGGGATCGTCGGTCGCCGCGCCGCCGCGCGCCGCGCCAGAGCCCATTTCGCCAAGGTCGGCGCCAGCGCAGAAGCCTGTCGCCTTGCCCGACTGGAAGATGACGCCCTTGATCGCATCGTCGGTCTTGATCCGCGCAGTCAGTTCGATGATTTCGCGAATGACCGACGCCGTCAGCGTGTTCATGGAGCGGTTCGGCACGTCGAACGTGATGAGCGCTACGCCCTCTGCGTCGATCTCGATCTTGAAGTTTTCCATCGTCCTCTTCCCTTGCATCTCGTGTTTGGTCGTTCCGCCTTCTCGTCATCCCGGGCGGCGGCGGAGCCGATGACCCGGGACCTTGTTCCGCGCCTGGAACGCGGTCCCGGCGCTCGCTGCGCGAGGCCGGGATGACGAGGTGCGGTTGCTTCGCGTCAGATGCGTTCGATGATCGTCGCGGTGCCCATGCCGGCGCCGACGCAGAGCGTCGCGAGCGCGGTGGACTTGCCGGTGCGCTCGAGTTCGTCGAGCACGGTGCCGAGGATCATCGCGCCGGTCGCGCCGAGCGGATGGCCCATGGCGATGGCGCCGCCGTTGACGTTCATCTTGTCGTGCGGAATGTCGAGCGCCTGCATCATGCGCAGCACCACGGCGGCGAAGGCCTCGTTGAGCTCATAGAGGTCGATGTCGCCGACGCCCATGCCGGCCTTCTTCAGCGCCTTGGCGGTGACGAATTCCGGGCCGGTGAGCATGATCGAGGGCTCCGAGCCGATCGACGCCATGGCGCGGATGCGCGCGCGCGGCGTGAGGCCGAGCGCCTTGCCCATCTCCAGCGTGCCGATGAGGATGCCCGCAGAGCCGTCGACGATGCCGGAGGAATTGCCGGCGTGGTGGACGTGGTTGATCTCTTCCACTTCGGGATAGCGCTGCATGATGACGGCGTCGAAGCCCGGCATCATCTCGCCCTGCGCCTTGAAGCTCGGCTCGAGCGCCGCGAGGCCCTGCATGTCCGTGTTCGGACGAACGGTCTCGTCGCGATCCAGGATCGTGACGCCGAGCTGGTCCTTCACCCGCAGGACCGACTTGGAGAAGCGTCCTTCGGCCCAGGCGCGCGCGGCGCGCTTGTGGCTTTCCATGGCGAAGGCATCGACGTCGTCGCGAGAGAAGCCGTACTTGGTGGCGATCAGGTCGGCCGAAATGCCCTGCGGCACGAAATAGGCCTTGAGCGCGATGGCCGGATCGGTCGGCCAGGCGCCGCCGTCGGAGCCCATGGGCACGCGGCTCATGCTTTCGATGCCGCCGCCGATGGTGAGATCGGCTTCGCCCGACATCACTTTCGCGGCCGCCATGTTCACGGCTTCGAGGCCCGAGGCGCAGAAGCGGTTGACCTGCACGCCGCCGGTGGTTTCGCCAAGGCCGGCGTTGATGACGGCCGTGCGCGGGATCACGCTGCCCTGCTCGCCCACCGGGGAGACGCAGCCGAGGACGACGTCGTCCACTGCGCCTTCGGTGAGGCCGTTGCGGTCGCGCAGCGCTTCGAGCACCTGCGTGGCGAGGCTCAGCGCGGTGATTTCATGCAGCGAACCGGTATTTTTGCCGCGGCCGCGGGGCGTGCGCACGGCGTCGAAGATGTAAGCGTCAGCCATGGGTCGTCTCCTAAACGTTCATTCGTCTGCCCGATGCGGCCGGAGGCGCCGCGGCTACCATCCGCTGTCCGCGCGCCTGGGCGGGCGCGCGGCGGTGAAACTCAAGATCCCGCGATAATCACCTCGCCGCGGAACGAATTGGCGATGAAGCAACGCTCGTGCGCTTCGTGATGGAGGGCCGATACGTCCTCCGGCGCGGGCGTTTTCGCGCCCGACCACGCCACCTGCGGATTGAGCGTCACGCGTGTCAGCGCGATCTTCCCGCGCTCGTCCTTGCCCATCTGGCCGCTGGCTTTGTCCTCGTAGCGATCGACGACGAAGCCGGCATGGCGCGCAAGGTCGAGGAACCAGAGCATGTGGCAATTGGACAGCGCCGCCACCAGCAATTCCTCCGGATCCGCCGCATCGACCTTCGAGAGCGGCGGCCGCACGACCGACGGGCTCGACGAGCCCGCGATCGAGACGCCGCCGTCGAAGCTGATCAGGTGGGCGCGCGAATACTTGCCGTCGGAAAACGGTTGGTCTCCGCGCTCCCAGAGGATCGTGGCGTCGTGGGGGCTCATGGGCGGCTCTTTGCGCGCGCCCGCGCCTGCAAGACCCGCCATGTCGGTGGTTCACCCCTCATCCGGCGCGTGCCGCGCCGCCTTCTCCCACAAGGGGAGAAGGCCGCCGCCGAGGTCCTTCTCCCCTTGTGGGAGAAGGTGGCCCGAAGGGCCGGATGAGGGGTGTCAGCACCGCGCAATGGTGCGCAAACGCCCGCCCCACCCATCTCGGGAGAGCTCCGCACGCCGAGAAAGGTATTCCCGACGGCGCCAATCACAGCGACCGCGCGATGAGCAGCTTCATGATCTCGTTGGCGCCGCCGTAGATGCGCTGGACGCGGGCGTCGCGGAACATCTGGGCGATCGGGTATTCGTTCATGTAGCCCCAACCGCCGTGCAATTGCAGGCACTCGTCGACCACTTCGCACTGCACGTCGCTGACCCAGTATTTCGCCATCGATGCGGTCGCGGCGTCGAGCTTGCCCTGGAGAAGGAGCTCCGTGCAGGTGTCGCAGAAGGCTTTGGCGACGGTCGCTTTGGTCTTGCATTCGGCGAGCTTGAACTGGGTGTTCTGGAAGTCCCAGATCGTCTTGCCGAAGGCTTTGCGGTTTTTGACGTACTCGGTCGTGAGGCCGATTGCGCGCTCCATCATGGCGACGCCCTGCAGGCCGATCTGCAGACGTTCGGACGGCAATTGCTGCATGAGCTGGTAGAAGCCCTGGCCTTCGCTCGGGCCCAGGAGATTGGCGGTCGGTACGCGCACCTCGTCGAAGAAGAGTTCCGACGTGTCCTGCGCATCCTGGCCGATCTTGTCGAGGTTGCGACCGCGGCGAAAGCCTTCGACCTCATCGGTCTCGACGATGATCAGCGAGGTGCCCGCAGCGCCCTTCGTCACGTCCGTCTTGGCGACGACGATGATGAGGTTCGCCGTCTGGCCGTTGGTGATGAAGGTCTTGGAGCCGTTGACGACATATTGGTTGCCGTCGAGCTTCGCCGTCGTTTTCACGCCCTGCAGGTCCGAGCCCGCGCCGGGTTCGGTCATCGCGATGGCGCCGACGAGTTCGCCTGACGCCATGCGCGGCAGCCAGCGCTGCTTCTGCTCTTCCGAGCCGTACTGATAGATGTAAGGCGCGACGATCGCGTTGTGCAAAGACGCGCCGAAGCCGTCGATGCCCATCTTGCCCATCACGTCGATGAACACGGCCTCGTGCGCGAACGTGCCGCCGGCGCCGCCGTATTCCGCGGGAGCGGACAGGCACAAAAGCCCCGCTTCGCCGGCTTCGCGCCACATCTCACGCTCGACGACGCCGTCCTCGCGCCATTTCTTGAGGCGGCTTTCCGGCGCGTGACGCGTGAAGAAATCCACGACGCCCTTTTCGAAGATGCGCAGTTCTTCATCATCGCGCCATTTGGCAGTCGGCAGGTCGATCGCGCCCATGTGTCGTTTCTCCCTTTTGTTCTCGTTCGATCAGAAGGCGTCGGCGGCGAGCGCCATGACGGCCGCCGAGCCGGTCTTGAGCTTGGCGAGATGGGCGGCGGCGTCCGGCGTCATGCGCGTCGCGAAATAGCGGCCGGTAGCGAGCTTGGTTTCGTAGAACGAATCGCCCGAACTCCGCTTGGCGAGCGCGGCCTTGGCCATGATCGCCCACATGTAGGTCAGCGCCGTGAGGCCGAACAGCTGCAGATAATCGTGGCTCGCGGCGCCGGCATTGTCGAAGTTCGTCATGCCGTTCTGCATCAGCCACATCGTGCCGTCCTGCAGTTGGGCCTTGGTGGACTTCAAGCCTTCGACGAACGGCGCAAGCTCGGCGTCGCCGTCATTGGCGGCGATCCATTCGTCGATTTCGTTGAAGAAGGCGAAGATCGCGCGGCCGCCGTTGGCGGCGAGTTTGCGCCCGACGAGATCAAGCGCCTGCACGCCGTTGGTGCCTTCATAGATCAAAGTGATCCGCGCATCGCGCATGTATTGCGAAGCCGGATAATGCTCGGTGAAGCCGGAGCCGCCGTGCACCTGAAGGCTTTGCGAGATGTGCTTGAAGCCGTCGCCGGTGAGATAGGCCTTCAGCACGGGCGTCATCAGGCCCATGTAGTCGTTGGCCTTCTGGCGCAGCGCATCGTCCGGGTGCTTGTGCGACAGATCGCCGTAAAGCGCCGTCCACAACAAGAAAGCCCGCGCGCCTTCGTTGAACGCCTTGGCGTCCATCAGCATGCGGCGCACGTCGGGGTGCACGATCACCGGATCGGCCGGACCGTCGGGATTTTTCGGTCCGGTCAGCGAACGGCCCTGCAGACGCTGCTTGGCGAAATCGACCGCGTTCTGATAGGCGACCTCGCTCATGGCCAGGCCCTGCAGGCCGACGCCGAGACGCGCCTCGTTCATCATGACGAACATGACTTTGAGGCCTTCGTTCTCCTTGCCGATCAGGTAGCCCGTGGCGCCGTCATAGGCCATCACGCACGTGGCGTTGCCGTGGATGCCCATCTTGTGTTCGAGACCGGCGCAGGTGACGCCGTTGCGCTCACCAAGCGATCCGTCCGCGTTCACCAGGAACTTCGGCACGATGAAGAGGGAAATACCCTTCACGCCGGCCGGCGCGCCCTCGATGCGGGCGAGCACGAGGTGGATGATGTTGTCGGTCAGGTCCTGCTCGCCGCCGGAAATCCAGATCTTCTGGCCGGTGATGCGATAGGTCCCGTCAGCCTGCGGAACGGCCTTTGTGCGCAGCAATCCCAGATCCGTGCCGCAATGCGGCTCGGTGAGATTCATCGTGCCAGCCCATTCGCCGCTGGTGAGCTTGGGCAGGTACGTCCGCTTCTGCTCGGGGGAGCCTGCCTCGCGGATCGCCGAATAGCAGCCGTGCGTCAGGCCGGGATACATGCCGAACGCCATGTTGGTCGAGGTGACCATTTCGTTGACGGCGACGTTGAGCACGGCCGGCAGACCCTGACCGCCGTAATCGGGATCGGACGCGAGCGCGACATAGCCGTTCTCGACCATCTGCTTGTAGGCGTCCCTAAACCCGGTCGGCGTCTTCACGCCGTCAGGCGACCAGGTGCACCCCTCTTTGTCGCCGACGCCGTTGAGCGGGAACAAAGTGCCGGTAGTGAACTTCGCGGCTTCATCGAGGATCTGCAGCGCGACATCGAGCGGCGCGTCCGCAAAGCCCGGCAGGTTCGCGTATTTGTCGGTCTGCAGGACGTCTTCGTACAAGAAGCGGAAATCGCGCAGCGGCGCGTTGTAGACCGGCATGTGTCGCTCCCAATCGCCGGCGCCGCATCGCCTCATGCGTCGGCGCCATCCGTCGTCGATCCTAGCTCAGGTGGCGCCGTCCATGCGACGGCGGGCTTCTTTCTCGAACGCGCGCGCCGCTGAAACGCTCGCCGGCGAGGCGGGTTCGGCGAGTTGCGTTTCAAGCCAGGAAATTCCGTTGCGCAGGGCTTCCATGGCGCCTTCGAGATCTTCACGCTGGGCCTCGAGCGCGACCATGCGCGACCGGAACTTCTTCAGCGCCGTCGCCATCTGCGTGCGCTCATTGTCGCCGAGATCATAGAGGTCGAGGATTTCGCGGATCTCCGAGAGCGGAAATCCGACCCGCTTGCCGCGAATGATGAGTTGAAGCCGGACCCGGTCGCGGGTCGTGTAGACCCTGTTCATGCCGTCGCGGCGCGGCGACAAGAGACCCTTGTCTTCGTAGAACCGGAGCGCGCGCGGCGTGACTTTGAACTCGCGCGCCAGTTCGGAAATCGAATAGTTCCGTTCCGCTTTGACCATCGAGACGCCTC
>JBMOIB010000041.1:0-22171 GCA_049317545.1 Caulobacterales bacterium
CGGAGATCGGGGACCTTGTTCAGGACCTGGAACGAGGTCCCGGGTCTCGCTCGCGCTCGCCCGGGATGACGAGATGAGAAGGCGCCACAATTCTTGCCCCCCTTTCCCGGATGCGCGGCACGCGCAGTCTGGGACCCATGACCTCAGCGCTGGCCGGAGAGGGCGAAGGTCATGGGCCCCGGACTTGGCCTATGGCCAATCCGGGGATGGGAGGTGCGTGCTCAGGCCCTGGAACGAGGTCCCGGGTCGAGCTGACGCTCGCCCGGGATGACGAGGGGGCGACGGCTGCAGCCCGATCAGCCGCCGGCGAGTTTGCGCATGAATTTCTGGGTTTGGCCGCCGCCTTGTTCGTAATGCTCCTGACCCGCCGGATCGGAGATTTTCGTCCAGGAATCGCGCACGTCTTCGGCGGTGAAGCCGCCGTGGCCGAGGAAGACGCCGTCGGTCTCATAGATGCGCGCCAGCGCGAAGACGCCGGCGCCGGCGGTGAGGATGGCGCCGGTCGGCGCGTCTTCGCTGGCGAGGTAGATGACGCCCGGCGTGACATATTCCGGCTTCAGCGCATCGAGCATCGCCGGCGGCATCAGGTTCTCGGTCATGCGGGTCGCTGCGACCGGGCTGATGGCGTTGACGCGGATGTTGTTCTTGCCGCCTTCGATTTTCATCGTGTTCATGAAACCGACCAGCGAGAGCTTGGCCGCGCCGTAATTGGCCTGGCCGAAATTGCCGTACAGGCCCGTCGACGAGGTCGTGACGACGATGCGGCCGTAGTTCTGGGCCTTCATGATTTCCCAGACGGCCTTGGTCGGCTTCACGGTGCCCATGAGGTGCACGGCCATGACCGCGTCGAAGTCGGCGATCTCCATCTTGGAGAAGGATTTGTCGCGCAGGATGCCGGCGTTGGCGATCAGGATGTCGATGCGGCCCCATTGATCCATCGTCTGGGCGACCATGTGGGCGACGCCGGAATCGTCGGTCACGGAGGAGCCGTTGGCGATCGCTTCGCCGCCGAACGCCTTGATCTCGGCGACGACTGCTTCGGCCGCGGCGGAATTGCCGCCCGAGCCGTCCATAGCGCCGCCGAGGTCGTTGACCACGACCTTCGCGCCGCGGCGGGCGAATTCCAGCGCGTGCTGCTTGCCGAGGCCGCCGCCGGCGCCGGTGACGATGACGACTTTGCCGTCGAAGCGGAGGTCGGACATGGGTGAAATCCTTCTCGTGTGCAGGTCCAATGCGGCCCGGTTGATGGCGTCCGCCCGGCGGGGCGTCAAGCGGCGCCGCTCGTCATCCTCGATGAAGCGCGCAGCGCGGAGATCGGGGATCTTGTTCCGGGTGCGCCTTGAACGAGGTCCCGGCTCTCGCTTGCGCTCGGCCGGGATGACGAAGGGACGGGGGAACCGGGCGCGCCCGGCGCGCGTCGTTCCTACCGATGTAAGGAAAGTCGAAATGACGCGCATACTTGTCTGCTACGGCACCAACCAAGGCCACACCGGCGGGCTGGCCGAGCGCGCGGCGGAGCGGCTGCGCGCGAAGAGCTTCACCGTCGATCTGTGGAACGCCGATGAGCCGCCGCCGTCGACGCAACCGCCGGACGCGGTTCTCCTGCTCGGATCGGTGCACATGGGCGCCCACCAGGGACCGCTGGAGCGCGCCGCCCGGGCCGGGGCGAAGATCTGGGCTGGAAAGCCGATCGCGTTCGTCTCGTCGTCGCTGTCGGCTGCGTCGAAGGATCCGAAGGAGGTCGCCGCTGCGCAAACGATCGCCGATGCGTTCCTCAAGGAGGCGGGCCTCGTCGGCGCCAAGGTCCATCTCGCGGCGGGCGCGGTTCACGAAGGCGAGCTCAATTGGGTGACGCGCTGGCTGATGCGCGAAATCCTTAAGCGTCACGGCATGGCGCAGGACCCGAGCGGCGATACGGTGCTGACCGATTATGCGGCCTTCGACGCCTTCGTGGATGGCTTCGCCGCCGGTCTGTAACGCACCCGCTTTGGGCGTCGATTGACGCGCACCCGCATGCTAGGACGGCGGCGAGGGGTTCGCCATGTCCGACATTTTCATCTCCTACAAGAAGGAGGACGCCGGCCGCGTCGTGCGCATCGTCGAGGCGCTGCGGGCCGAAGGCTTTTCCGTATGGTGGGACCACGGGATCACGCCCGGCGCCCAATGGGACCAGACGATCCAGCAGCAGCTCGACGTCGCCAAGGTCGTCGTGGCCGTTTGGTCGCAGCTGTCGCGGGACGCGCCGTGGGTGAAGGAAGAAAGCGCCGTCGGCAAGCAGCGCGGTATCCTGGTCCCGGTGCGGATCGACAATGTGGAGCCGCCGCTCGGCTTCGGGCTCATCCAGGCGGTCGATCTCATCAATTGGTCGGGCGACGCCAAGGACCCGCGCTGGGCGCATTTCACCGCCGCGCTGAAGGCCGTTTTGTCCGGCAAGACCATGGCTGGCATGGATGCGCCGCTGCGCCGTCGCAAGGGGCCGCCGGCCTGGGCGATCGGGATCGCAGCGTTGGCGCTTGCGGGCCTCGTCGGGCTCGGCGTGCTTGCCGGGATGCAGAACCTGACGGTCAAGGCGACCAATTCGGAAGGCAAGACCTATGAGGTCGAGGCCGGCCGCGGCGCCTCGACCGCCGCGCCGACGCCGGCGTTGACGGGCGTCGCCGATGCGACCGAAAAGAAGCTCTGGGACAAGGCGATGGAGACCAAGCGGCGCGAGGATTTCCAATCCTACCTGCTGGCCTATCCGACCGGCGCCTTTACGTCGCGCGCCCGCGACATTCTCCTGACCTGCCGCAGCGAGACGCGCGAGACCTGGAAGGAAAGCCCGTTCCCCTCGAACCAGGCGGTGCGCGGCGTCGGTTCGGTGCCGAACGACGGCAAGACCAAGGTGCAGGCGTGCGCCGCCGCCAAAGCGATGGCGCGCAAGCAGGCCGAAGCGAACTGCTCGGCGATCGCCAACGGCGGCGGGTACCGCAACCCGCAATGGACCTACGACGATCGCGATTGTTCGTGCGAGGAAACGAGCCCGGTCGCGACGGTCTGCATCGTCGATGCGCCGGCGTCTTGCCGGTGGGAAGCCAAAATCCCCGAGCAGGTCGAGATCTGCGGCGGCTAGAAGCCGCTTCGGTCAGCGGCAGGTCGCCAGGGACGCGCGGACCTTCTCCGCCTGCGGCGCCGTAAAGGCGCCGGCGCTGGCGTAGAGCCCGCTCGCGCGCCGCCAGGTGAGGCAGGCTTCCGGCGCGCGGTTCTGCTTGGACACGGCGCCGGCCAGTTCGGCGAGCGCGTCGGCCTGGCCGAGCTTGGCTTCGGCGGCTTCATAGAGGCGCAGGGCGCTGCGGAAGTGCATTTCCGCGAGGCCAGGCGCCGGGCGGGCCATCGCCGCGCGGCCGAGCGCCATGGTGGCGGTCGCTTGGCCGATTGGGTCGTTCGACGCCTGATAGATTTCCAGCGCCTGCGCCGCGTAGGTCGCCGCGGGCGGCCAGATCCCGCGTTGGAGATAGGCTTCCGCGAGCGCGACGGCGGCGTCGGCCCCGCGGATGCGGTCGTCCATCACTGCAGCGGCGGCGAGCGCTTCCTTCAGGCGGCCTTCCCAGACCGGCGGGTCTCCGGCGCGGATGGCGGCGGCGGCGAGGCGGGTGAGCGCGTCGAGTTCCGTTGCGCGGTCCTTGGCGGAGCGGGCGGCGTCGGCGGCTTCGGTATAGAGCGCCCTGGCCTTGAGTTCGCCGGTGGAGCCGCGCGCGGCGTCGCCCCAGGCGATCAGGGCCTTGGCGCGCAGACCGAGGTCCGCCGTCTTGGCGACGTCTTGGGCGATCTGGACGGCGGAGCCCGCGTCGCCCACCCTTGTCAGGAGCGCGGCCAGCGCGAGGCGGGCGGAATCGTCCGGCTTCAGCCGCAGCGCCTCGCGATAGGCGGCGATGGCGCGTTGCGGCTCGAAGGGGGCGGCGAGCGCGGCGATCTGCAGCCAGCGGGCGCCGGCGTCGCTCGAGGCTTTGCGCGCTTCGGCTTCGGCGGCTTCCAGGCCAGCGGAAGGGTCGCCGGCGGCGAAGGCGTCGATGATAATGCGCGAGGGGGCGTCGGCGCGGGCCTTGAGGGCGGCGAGTTCCTTGCGGGCGCTGGCGAGCTCGCCGCGCAGGCGGGCGGCTTCGGCGGCCGCGACGGCGTCGCTTGCGGCTTGTTCGACGCGCAGGGCGTTGAACCGGGTTTCGATGTAAGCGACGGCGCGGACATAGGCGTCGTCGGCGCTCATCGAGGCTGGACGGGTCTGGGCCGGGGCCGCGATTGGGCCGGCGCACGCCAAAAAGGCCAGAATGATCGCCGCTCGCCGCATCGGAGCCCCCTTGCGGCCGCACAAAGCCTCAGCCGCCGATGACTGGCAAGCGTGCAGAGCCGTGCGCGCGATTGCGCAGCCTTGACGGCTTCTCTAGCGTTCGCGCCCGGAGGGCTTCGATTGACCTATTCGTTGGAAAACGCGCGCAGTCTGCTGGGGGTCATCGCGATCCTGGCGATCGCGTGGGCCTTGTCGGAGGACAAGAAGCGCTTCCCCTGGGCGATGACGCTCGGCGCGCTCTGCGTGCAGGCCGGGCTCGTCACGCTGATGTTCGCGTTTCCGCAGGCGCGGCCGATCGTGTCGGGCATCAGCACCGCGATCGATGGTCTCGCGGCGGCGACGCAGCAGGGCACCAGTTTCGTGTTCAGCTATCTGTCGGGCCTGCCAGATGCGCAGCCCTATCAGATGAAGCCCGGGCCGGACGGGGCGCCCGGCGCGCCGCCGTTCATTTTCGCGTTCCAGGTCCTGCCCCTGATCCTCGTCATTTCGGCGCTGTCGGCGGTGCTGTGGCACTGGGGCGTGCTGAAGATCGTCATCCGCGGCTTCGGGTTCGTGTTCCAGAAATCCATGGGCCTCGGCGGCGCCTCGGCGACAGCGACCGCGGCCAACATCTTCATGGGCATGGTGGAAAGCCCGATCGTTATTCGCGGCTACCTCGACAAGCTCACGCGGTCGGAAATCTTCATGATGATGGTCGTGGGCCTCGGCACGGTGGCGGGCTCCACCATGGTGGCCTACGCGCTGATGCTTGCGCCGACTTTGCCGAACGCGGGCGCACACGTGCTCGTGGCGTCGATCATTTCGGCGCCGGCGGCGGTGCTGCTCGCGCGCATCATCATTCCCGAAAAGCCCGGACAGGGTGGGCGCGTGGCGGATTACACGTCCTCGCTCAAGTACGAATCGACGATGGACGCGATCACCCGCGGCACGCAGGACGGATTGTCCGTGATCCTCAACATCGCTGCGACCCTTCTGGTGTTCGTGGCGCTGGTGGCGATCGTCAATTCGATCCTCGCCGCGGTTCCGCCGGTCGCGGGCGCGCCCTTGACGCTCGAGCGCATTTTCGGCTTCGCCTTCGCGCCGATCGCCTACGCCATCGGCGTGCCCTGGAACGAGGCGCAGAAGGCCGGCGACCTGCTCGGCGCCAAGCTCTTCCTCACGGAATTCGTCGCCTACCTGAAGCTCGGCGCGATCCCGGCAGGCGAGTTCAGCGAGCGCTCGCGGATGATCATGACCTATGCGTTGTGCGGATTCGCCAACGTCGGCTCGGTCGGCATCATGGTGTCGGGCATGACGCTTCTGTTTCCGCCGGAAAAGCGCAGCGAGATCCTCGATCTCGCGTGGAAATCCCTGGTCCCCGGCTTCATGACGACCCTGATGACCGGCGCGATCGTTGCGGCGATGCCGGCGGCGATGTTCGCAGGCCCATAACAAAAAAAGCGGGAGGATTTCCATGAAGCTCTATTCGGCCGTCTACGCGCCCAATCCGCGTCGCGTCACCATGCTGATCGCGGAAAAGGGCATCACCGACATCGAGATCGTCAATCTTGATCTCCCCGGCGGCGCGCATCGCACCGACGAATTCCGCGCCCATTCGCCGCTCTCGCAGGCGCCGACCTTGGTGCTCGACGATGGGACCGCGCTCACCGAAAGCCGCGCCATTTCGACCTATCTCGACGCGATCTATCCCGAGCCGAACCTGATGGGGCGCACGCCGCTCGAGCGGGCGCAGATCGAAATGTGGGACCGGCGCGCCGAGTTGATGTTGACGCTGCCGCTGATGCAATGGGTCCGTCACGGCCATCCGGTGCTCGCGAACATCGAGAAGAACCAGAGCCCGGACGTCGCCGCGTTCAACCAGCGAACCGCGATGAACATGGCGAAGTTCTTCGACGCCGAACTCGCCGGCCGCGCCTTCATCGCCGGCGACCGCTTCACCATCGCCGACATCACCGTGCTCGCAGGGCTCGACTTCGCCAAGATGATGAAATGGCGCCCGGGCGATGATTTGCCGAACCTGCGCCGTTGGCGTGAAGCCATGAGCGAGCGCCCGTGCGGAAAAACCGCGCCTTGAGCCGCGCGTCCTGGTCGCGATGAACCGATGAATTTCTCTTCCGACAACAGCGCGCCGGCCCATCCCGCGATCCTTGAGGCGCTCGCGGCCGCGAACGTCGGCGCGGCGCCCAGCTATGGCGGCGATCCGTGGACGACGCGCGCGACGCAGGCGATCCGCGACGTGTTCGAGCGCGAATGCGACGTGTTCCTCGTCGCGACGGGCACGGCCGCCAACGCGCTTGCGCTCACTGCGCTGTGCCCGCCCTGGGGCGCGGTGTTCTGCCATCGGTTCGCTCATGTCGCCGAAGACGAGGCCGGCGCGCCGGAATTCTTCACCGGCGGCGCCAAGCTTCTCCTTCTCGACGGGCCGTCCGGAAAGATCGAACCCGCAGCTTTGCGCGAGGCCGCCGCGCGGTTTTCGCGCGCCAACGTGCACGGCGCCCAACCCTTCGCGGTCTCCATCACGCAGGCGACGGAAAGCGGCGCGATCTGGCGCGCGGACGAGGTCGCGGCCCTATGCGAGACCGCGCGCGGCGCAGGGCTCAAAGTGCATATGGACGGCGCGCGGTTCGCCAACGCGCTCGTGCACGCCGGCGGATCGCCGGCTGACATGACGTGGCGCGCAGGCGTCGACATCCTTTCCTTCGGCGCCACCAAGAACGGCGCGCTCGGCGTCGAGGCGATCGTGAGCTTTGATCCGGCGATCTCGGCGGCCCTTCCGCATTTGCGCAAGCGCGCCGGACATTTGTTCTCCAAGCACCGGCTGCTTGGCGCGCAAATGGCGGGCTATCTTGAAGACGGGCTCTGGTTGCGCCTGGCGGCGCACGCCAACGCAATGGCGCAGGCGATCGCTGCGACTTTCACCGCGCGCGGTGTCGCGCTTGCCCACCCGGTCGAGGCCAACGAGGTCTTCGCGCACCTGTCGCCGGACGCCGCGCGACGGCTGGAGGCCGCGGGCGCGCGCATCTACCAATGGGCGCAGGACGGGCCTGACGTGTATCGGTTCGTCGCGAGCTGGGCGACGACGCAGGCCGAGATCGACGCTCTGGCGCGTGCGCTCGATGGGTGATGCCCCGCTGCGCCTGGCGGCGTTCGCGCTCTTGTTCGCACTGTTCGCCATCCTGGAAGCGCTGGCGCCTGATCGTCCGGCCTCGGCGGATCGCGGCAAGCGCTGGCCGACGAATTTGAGCCTCTCCGCGCTCGGCGCTATCGTCGTGCGCGCGCTCGGTCCCCTGACGGCTGTGGGCGCGGCCGTCTGGGCGCAGGCGGCGGGCTTCGGCCTCTTCAATGTGGTCACCGCACCGGGCTGGGCGGTCGCCTTCGTGAGCATCGCGGCGCTCGATCTTGCGCTCTACCTGCAGCACCGCGCGTTCCATGCCGTGCCGCTGTTCTGGCGTTTTCACGCGCCCCATCACGCCGATCGCCACCTCGACGTCACCACGGGGCTGCGGTTTCATCCGGGCGAGTTGGCGCTGTCGACGCTGTGGAAAGCGCTGATCGTCGCCGCGCTGGGCGCGCCGGCTGCGGTTGTCGTCGCATTCGAGATCGCGTTGAACGCTTTCTCGATGTTCACCCACGCCAATATGCGGCTGCCAAAGGCGGTGCAGAGCGTGATCGGGCCGGTCCTCGTCACGCCGCGGACGCATCGCTTGCACCACGATCGCGACGCCGGCAGGTTCACCGGCAATTACGGATTTTCGCTCACGCTGTGGGATCGGCTTTTCGCCACTTGGCGCGTCGCGCCGGAGCCGGAGCGTCTTGGCATAGAGGACGGGCCCGTCGATCCGAACGCGCTGCGCGCGACCCTCGTTCAGCCGCTGCGCTAGCGTTTCAGGCCCCGTCGCGATGAACGACCCGGCCGAGGCGATCGGCGCGGTCGGCGAGGGTCCTTCGATAGGCGTCAGCGGCGGCGAGCGCCGGACGCGTCGCAACCGCGGCGAACGTTTCGTCCGAGCGCAGCCGTTCTATCAACAGGAGCACGTCGCGCTCGGCGCCGAGCGCGCGAGCCAAACGTTTCCCCGTGCGGCGGCGGCGGCGCACACCGCGCGGCCAGGCGTCTGCGAGAATATCGAGCGCGTGCAGTCGGTCTTTTTCGCGCTTGCGCCAGGTGTGGCGGGCGTCGGGCTCACGGTCGCCGCGGGCGGCGGCGCAGGCCTTTCGCGCCCGCCGCGCGAGGCGCGCGATGCCGGCGGCGAGGTCGTCATCCGATAGGGCAGGCATCGCGGCGATCGCGGCCGCCACGGCCGGGAGCTTGCGGCGGGCGGCGGGAATGGGCGGCGGGCCGAGCGCGTTGCGGCGTTCGGCCAGGGCGTCGGCGACGTCGGAGAGCTTGATTTCGCGCGCTGCGGCCTCAAGTGCCGAGAGGTCGCGGGCGTCTGAGAGGCCGATCATCGCGGCGCGGGCGGCGACGTTGAGCGCCTTGGCGGCGGCGGGGTCTTTGACCATGCAGAGCCGAGCTATGGCGCGGATGCGCTTCAGCCGGACGCGGCCTTGATGGACCGCGACCGCGGGATCGGCGCCGCGCAAGGCCTCGCGGGCGGCGGCCAGTTCGGCCCGCAGCGCGGCGTGCACGTCGAACGCTGCCCGCGTTGCGGCGCCCATCGCAGCTCCCCCATCGGGTTCGAGGATGTCGAGCTCATGTGACATTACGATGACAATGACGCAGCGTCGCTCGAACGCCAAGCCGGATTTCGGTCAGGCGCGCGGAGCCAGCTTCTTCAGGACCCCGGAAAAGGCGAGCAGCGCTTTGCCGTTCTGCCGCAACGTCCCGCGCACGAAGATGACCGAGCGGGTTTCCTTGATGACTTCGCCGTCGGCTTCGACCCAACCTTCAACGCCGCCGGCGGCGATGAATTCGCTATTGCAGGTCAAGGTCACGGCCGTGGCGCCGACCAGGCTGTGGTGGGCGATGGCGAACAGGGCGAAGTCTGCGAAGCTCATGAGAGCGCCGCCATGCAGCGCGCCCATTCCGTTGAGGTGGTGCGGCGCCGGCTGGAACGCGGCGCGGACCCGCCCGTCCGGCTCGACCTTGTAGCAGAACGGGCCGCAATGGGTTTCGTAGGGGTCGCTGCCCAGGCCCCAGGTGATCCAACCGGCGAACGGGCCGGTTTCGATCAGGGTCGCTGAACCGTATGCATTGCCGTCGCCGTCCGCCATGCCTTGCCCTTCGCCGTCGAGATCTCGATGATCGGCGCAAAATGATCGCTGCTTGAGGATACGTCCATGGCCCTTGATCCCGAAACCCGCGCCCAGTTCCTGGACGCCGTGCGCCGCTTCGTCTCCGAGCGCCTGCGCCCGCTGGAGGCGAAGGTCGCCGAAGACGATGTCGTGCCCGACGACGTGCTCGCCGAGATGAAGGCGCTGGGGCTCTACGGCCTGTCGATCCCCGAAGAGTTCGGCGGGCTTGGCCTCTCGATGGAGGAGGAATGCCTCACCGGGTTCGAACTGGGCCGCTGCTCGCCGGCGTTCCGCTCGGCGTTCGGCACCAATGTCGGGATCGGCGCGCAGGGGCTCGTGATGTTCGGCACGCCCGAACAGAAGGCGCGCTATCTGCCGGGGATCGCCTCAGGCGAGATCGTGACGAGCTTTGCGCTCACCGAGCCGGAGGCCGGGTCCGACAGCGGCGCAGTGCGCACCCAGGCGATCTGGGACGGCGAGGCCTACGTGCTCAAGGGCGCCAAGCGCTACATCACCAACGCCAACAAGGCCCACCTGTTCACGGTGATGGCGCGCACCGATCCCGACAAGAAGGGCGGCGGCGGCGTGTCGGCGTTTCTCGTCCCGCGCGATCTCAAGGGCCTGAGCGTCGGCAAGCCGGAAAAGAAGATGGGTCAGCAGGGCGCACATATCTGCGACGTCAATTTCGACGACGTCCGCGTCGGCCCTGAGCAACGGCTCGCCGGCGAGGGCGAAGGCTTCAAAGTGGCCATGCAGGTGCTCGATCGCGGGCGTCTGCATATCGCTTCGGTATGCTGCGGGGTCGCCGAGCGCCTGATCGAGGAGTGCGTGAGCTACGCCGGCGAGCGCAAGCAATTCGGCCAGCCGATCGCGAGCTTCCAGATGATCCAGGCGCAGATGGCCGACAGCCGCACAGAGGCCTACGCCGCGCGCTGCATGATCCTCGACGCCGCCAAGCGCCGCGACGCCGGCGAAAACGTCACGATGCTCGCGTCCTGCGCCAAGCTGTTCGCCTCGGAGATGGTTGGGCGCGTGGCGGACCGGGCGGTGCAGATCTTCGGCGGCGCGGGCTACGTCGCCGACTATGGCATCGAGCGCTTCTACCGCGACGTGCGGATCTTCCGGATCTACGAAGGCACCAGCGAGATTCAGCGGCTCGTCATCGCCCGCGAAATGATGAAGGGAGCCAGCGCATGAAGCGGCTCGCAATCGCGTTTCTCGCCGTGCTCGCGTCCGGCGGCGCGGCGCTCGCCCAGGCGCCGGTCGATGATCAGGACGCCTTCATTCTGCAGATCGACGTCGGCCGCCACGGCGTGCTGGTCGAGCGGGCGCTCGAGGGCATGGGCGTCAATATTCCCTATGTGTTGAGCGAAAACGGCGGGATCGGCGCCGACGGCGTCGACATCTGGCGCGGCCTGCGCGAGATCGGCCGGGATGGCCTGTTTTTGAAGGAAATAGCTTGCGCCAAGGGGCTCGTCGGCCCGAAGCGCTGCGCGCGGTTCAAGGCGCCGACCTGGATTTCAGCGGAGCCGACGCCCGTGCCCTCGCTCGTCACGCTGCGCACCTACGAGGAAGAGCTCGGCTCAGCGCTCGCGCCCTTCATCGACGCCGGGTGCGCGGCGGGGCGGCGGCGCGCGAAGGACGACATGTTCTGCTCGGTGGAATAGGCGCCCATGCCGCTCGACGACGTGATCCTCGACCTGACCGCTGCACGCGGGCCGGACAAATCGATCTGCCCCAGCGACGCCGCACGCGCTTTCGCCGGCGAAAACTGGCGCAAGGTACTCGGAGAGGTGCGCAAGGCCGCGGTGCGCCTCGCGCTCGACGGCAAGCTCGTCATCACGCGCAAAGGCAAGCCCGTCGATCCCAACGACTTCAAGGGCGTCTATAGGCTGAAGGCGCCCGTCCCCGTGGCCGATGACGGGTGAGGCGCTCGACGCGCTCGTCGCCGAGATACGCTCTTGCCGCGTGTGCGCGTCGCTTCTTCCGCATGAGCCGCGTCCGATCGTCTGGGTGCATCCGCAAGCGCGCATCCTGATCGCCGGGCAGGCCCCGGGGCGGCGCGTACATGAAAGCGGCATCCCCTGGAACGACCCGAGCGGCGATCGGCTGCGCGCCTGGATGGGGCTCGACCGCGACGCCTTCTATGATCGCGGCAACGTCGCGGTCGCGGCGATGGGGTTCTGTTATCCGGGGACGGTCAATGGCGCGGATCTGCCGCCGCGCCGCGAATGCGCGCCCCTGTGGCGGGCGCGGCTTTTGCCATTGCTCAAGGGGGTGCGCCTCACCCTGCTCGTCGGCGCCTATGCGCACCGCTGGCATCTTGGCGCTGCGGCGGCGCGTCGCGGAACCGGCGCGCTCGTCGCAGGCTGGCGGGACCTGCCGGCGGACGTCATGGCGCTGCCGCATCCGTCGTGGCGCAATTCGGGATGGCTCAAGCGCAATCCCTGGTTCGAGGCTGAGGTGGTTCCGGAGCTTCAGGCGCGGGTCGCTCATGCGCTATCATGACGGCTGTGGGATCAGGAGCAGGCATGCGCGGGCGCGGATTGGTTTTGGCGATGGCTGCGGCGTTGGCGGCGTGCGCGCCGACGGTGCAAAAGCCGCTTCTCACGATCGCGTCGACTGAGGCGCCGCGGTTCGAACGGGACGTTTTCGTTTCCTTCGACGGCGCACGGCTTGGCCTGCAGACCTGGCCTGCGGAGGGCGGGCCGCCGTGGGCGGTGATCGTCGCCCTGCACGGCATGAACGATTATTCGGAAGCGTTTTACCTCGCCGGCCCGGCCTGGGCGAAGGCGGGCGTGACGACCTACGCGTATGATGCGCGGGGCTTCGGCAAGAGCCCCAATCGCGGACTGTGGGCGGGAGAAAAGCTGCTCACGCAGGACCTGCGCACGGCCGTGGCGCTCGCGCGGCGCGCCCATCCCGGCGCGATCGTCGCGGTGGTCGGCGATTCCATGGGCTCGGCGACGGCGATCGCGGCGTTCGGCTCGGACGATCCGCCTGACGCCGATCGGGTTGTGCTGACGGCGCCGGCGGTGTGGGGCTGGTCGACCCTGCCGGACGTGTATGCGGCGTCGCTGTGGACGGCGGCGCATACCTTCCCCTGGCGCGCGGTGACGCCGCCGCGCGGCGTCCAGCGCCGGATCGTCGCCTCCGACAACGACGCCATGCTGCGCAAGATCAGCCGCGATCCGAACATGCTGTTCACGACTCGGATCGACGCCGTCTATGGGCTGGTCAATCTGATGAACAGCGCCTCCAAGAAGATCGGCGCGGTCGGTGGGCCGGTGGCGTTCTTCTACGGCGCAAAGGATCAGGTCATTCCGCCCAACGCAGCCAAGGTCGCCGCGCGCGAGCTGCGGCCCGGGGCCCGGACCGGCTATTACCCGAACGGGCATCACATGCTGCTGCGCGACAAATCCGCAGCGCTCGTCTGGACGGATGTGCTGGCCTTCATCAAAGACCCCGCCGCGCCGCTGCCCTCGGGCGTCGGGCCGTGGCCGCCGGTCGAGCAGGCCAAGGGGCCGACCAACGGGCCGGCGGCAAGCGAAACATTAACCCAGGCCCGGTAAATCAATGGGATCCCCCCGCCAGAAGGGCGACCGCCGTGGCCGGATCCGCGAAGAAAGTGCTGTTCGACAAGCGTTCGCTCGCCTTGTCCGCCGCCCGCCTGAAGGCGTGGTGGGAGGGCGCGCCCTTCGATGCCGCCGCCTTCGAGGCGCAGTTCGAGCCCGCGCCGCCGGTCGCCGCCAATGATGCCGCCGAGGACCTGTTCGAGCCGGAGCGTGATCAGCGCCTGGCGGCGCTGCAGCTTGTTTGGGGCGAAGGGCGCCTTGCGCCGGGCGACGATACGATCGACGAACTCGCGCCGGCGCGCCTGGCCGCGCCTGACGGCGGGGCGCTTGCGGTGTTCGGCCCTGGGCTCGCCCGCCCGGTGATCTCGCTGGCGCCCGGCTGGGCCGGAGCGATCGCGGTCTATGAGTGGCGCAAGGAGACGCGCGCCGCGCTCACCGCGGGCCTCAAGGCCGCCGGGCTCGCCGAGCGGGTCGCCGTGCATCCGTTTGATCTCGAGACCGGCCATATCGGCGACGAGACGCTCGACGGGCTCATCAGCACGGACGACTTCACCTATTGCGAGAACCCGTCGCGCCTTGCCGTGCAATTCGCGCGCGCCCTGAAGCCCGGCTGCGGCGGCCTCATCGAAGCCTATGCGGCCGCACCCGGCCCGGACGTCGCGCCGGGGTTCGCTTCGGCTTTCGCCGAGCCGCAATTGCACACCGCCGCGAAGATCGGCGAACTTCTGTTCGAAGCCGGTTTCCGCATCGAAGAGGACGAGGATCTGACCGCGCTGCACGCCGAATGGGCGCGCGCCGGCTTTCAGCGCTTGAAGGTCAGCCTCGCCGCGCCGTCGCTCTCGGCGCGCGGCCTTCAGGAACTCGCCTGGGAGATGGAGACCTGGCGGGCGCGGTTGCGCCTTCTCGACGCCGGCCGCATGCAGCGTCGGGCCTGGCGGGTCACGCGCCGGTAGGCGAAAACACGTGCACGCCGCGTGGTCCAAGCGCCACAGGCGTCTCGTCGCCCGGGGCGAGTGTTGATCCGGGGTCTATGAGCGCCCGCCAGATCACGCCGCCGGACTCCAGCATCACCATGTCGGAGGGGCCATGCGGGCGGCGATCGCGCACGTGGGCGCGGCCTGGACCGTCCGTGCACAGACGAAGTGCTTCGACGCGCGCGACGATTTCGACCGGGCCGTCCGGGAAACCCTCAGCTTGCACGGGACCGAACGGCGTTTCCACGCGGCCGCCGCGCGCCGCGCTGCGTGCGACGTTGATCGGTCCGAGCGCGGCGGCGGCGGCGGCGGAGGTCGGCGCTTCGTAGACAGTGCGCGGGGCGTCGATCTGAAGGAGCGCGCCGTCCTTCAAGATGGCGAGCTGATCGGCGACAAAGAGCGCCTCGTCGGCGTCGTGGGTGACGAACACGGTCGTTGCGCCGGCCTCGCGCAGGACGCGCAGCGTCACATCGCGCAATTCGCCCCGCAGGGAGGGATCCAGCCCGGAAAACGGCTCGTCGAGCAGCATGGCGCGCGGTCGTGGCGCGAGCGCGCGCGCGATCGCCACGCGCTGCTGTTCGCCGCCGGAGAGCATGTGCGGGAAGGCGTCGGCGCGCACGGCGAGGCCGACGAGATCCAACAGCCTTACCGCTTCGGCGGCGCGCGCCTCGCGCGTCCAATCACGCAAACCGAAGGCGACGTTGTCGCGCACGCTCAGATGCGGAAAGAGCGCGAAATCCTGGAACACCATGCCGACGCGGCGCGCTTCGGGCGGCAGCGTCACGCCGGGGCTCGACACGATAACATCGCCGATGCGGATTTCGCCGGAATCGACCGGTTCGAGGCCGGCGATCAGGCGCAGCAACGTGCTTTTGCCAGAACCTGAGGCGCCCAGGAGCGCCAGGATCTTGCCCGGCTGCGCGGTGAGCGAAACGCTGCGCAGCGCCGCGCGGCCGGCATAGAGCCGCGACGCCTGACGCAGGACGATGGCGGCCGGCGCTTCGGTCACGCGGCGCCCGTCGCGGGCGATGGCGGCGTGTGGGGAACGCCGCCGGCGGCGCCCGGACGTCCTGCGGCGATGCGGCGCGAGAGCGCGATCACCGGCCCGACGCTCGCGAGCGCAATCAACAGCGCCGGCGCGGCCGCCTGGGCGAGGCGATCGTCTGTTGCGTAGACATGGGCGCGGATCGCCAGCGTGTCGAAATCAAACGGACGCAGGATCAGGGTCGCGGGCAGTTCGCGCAGGATTTCGACGAACAGGATGAGCGCCGCAGCCGCGACGCCCGGCGCCGCGAGCGGCGCTTCCAGGCGCAGGATCCGTTCCCGTACCGAGGCGCCAAGCGTCTGGGCCGCTCCGTGGATCGACGGGGTGATGCGCGCAAGACCGGCTTCGATCGGTCCGATCCCGGCGGCGGCGAACCGCGCGGCATAGGTCCACATGAGGGCGCCGATTGCTACGGCGCCGGTGAGGCCCCCGACGAGACCCGCGTCGCGCGCAGCGGCGAACAGCGCCAGAGCGCCAAGCGCCACGACCGCGCCGGGCGCGGCGTAGCCTGCTCCGGCCGCCAAGGCGGCGATCGCGCCGAGCTTGCGCGACGCCCGCATCAGCCGCGCGATCGCGAAGGCGAGGCTGAGCGTAAGTATCGCCCCGCCGGCGGCGAGGACGAGCGAACGCCCAAGCGGCGCGGCGAGCGCCGTCCAATCTGTCGCCGGACGCAGGCTTGCGAGCCAGGCGAGGTAACCGAACGGCGCGACGACGCCGAGGGTCACAAGCAGGACGCAGAAGCCGAGCGCGGCAAAGGCCGCGGGCGGGCTGAGATTGTAGCGCGGCAGCGGTCGCCAACGGGCAGATCCGCCGGCGACGCCGCCGGCGCTGCGCGCGCGGCGCTCAAGCGCCAGAAGCGCGAACGCCGCCAGGAGAAGTGCAGAGGCCAGATGCAGAGCGAGCGGTCGGTCGCCACGGGCGAACCAGGCGTGAAAAACGCCGGTCGTCATGGTCTCGGCGCCGAAATAGGCGGCCGCGCCGTAGTCGGCGGCGATTTCCATCAAGGCGAGCGCCGCGCCGGCCGCGATTGCCGGGCGCGCCATCGGCAGGGCGACTTTCAGGAACGCTTCGTGGGGCGCGGCGCCAAGCGCGCGCGCCGCCTCGAGCGAGCAGACTGATTGGCTGGCGAAGCCGGCTCGAGCCGAAAGGTAGACGTACGGATAGAACGCGAGCGCGTAGACGAAGGCCGCGCCGGTGAACCCGCTGAGGCCGATCGGCACGGCGCCGAGTGGACCGGTCAGGCCGCCATAGGCGTAGGCCATCACATAGGCGGGCATGACCAGCGGCGCCGTCAGGGCCCATTCGAAATGCCGGCGCAGCGGGAAGGCGCACATCGTCACGAGCCAAGCGGCCGCGACGCCGAGGACCGTAGCTGCGCCGCCGCCGACAACGAGAAGGCCAACGAGGCCGAAGATCGAATCGCGCACGAGACGGACCATGCTCGGGTCCCAGTCCGGTGCGCCGGCGGTCAGGGCGGCGACGAGCACGCCGACGACCGGCGCCGCGCAGAGCGCGGCCGCGGCGAGACCGGCGCGACGTCCGGCGAATGGCGCGGCGAGCAGACGGCGATCGTGGTGAGCGCGTTTCGGCAGTTCGCGCTCGGCGGGCGATATCAGCGCCATCCGGCCTCGTCGTAGAGCTTTTGCGCTTCGCTTTGGCGCTCGCCGTAAACGGCCAACGGCGTGTCGTCCTCTTTGAAGGGGCCGAGCGCCTTCAGTTCGGCGCCGATGTCGGCGCGCGCGACGATCGGGAATTCCTCATTCAGCTGCGCGAATTCCGCCTGCGCCGTTGGGCTCACGAGGAATTCCATAAGCTTCATCGCGTTGGCTTCGTTCGGCGCGTAGCGGGCGACGCCTGCGCCCGAGACGTTGATGTGCGCGCCGGCGCCGGTTTGGTCGGGGAAGATGAGGCCGACGCGCCCGGCTGCGGCCTTTTCGGTCGGTTCAGCCGAATTCTGCATGCGGATCAAATAATAATGATTGATCAGCGTGACGTCGCAAATGCCTGCAGCGAGCGCCTTGATCTGCTCGACGTCATTGCCCTGGGGATCGCGCGCGAGATTGGCGGCGACGCCTTTGGCCCAGGTGAGCGCAGCCCCAGGGCCATAGCGTTCGATCCGGGCGGCCATCAGGGAGAGATTGTACATGTTCGTCGACGTGCGCATGCAGACGCGGCCCTTCAAAGCGGGCGAGGCCAGCGAGTCGTACGTCGAGATCGAGGCCGGATCGATGCGGCCTTTAGCGTAGGCGATGACCCGCGCGCGTTTGGAGAAGCCGTACCAGGCGCCGTCGGGATCGCGCAGCGACGCTGGAATCGCGGCGTCCAGCGTGGGTGACTTTACATTCTTGAGCAGACCCTGGTCCTTCAGGCGCCACAGATTGCCGGCGTCGACCGTCAAAATCACGTCCGCTGGGCTGGCGTCGCCTTCGGCCTTCAGCCGTTCGATCAATTGATCGCCCTGGGCTTCGATGGTCTGAACGCGCACGCCGGTCGCCTTGGTGAAGGCGCGGAACACTTCGGCGTCAGCGTCGTAGTGACGGGCGGAATAGACGTTCACGACGCCGGCGTCGGGAGGCGGCGCGCCGTCCTTAGGCGTCGTGGGCTGGCAGGCGGACACAGCCAGCGCCGCAATGGCGGCCGCAAAGGCGAACAGGCGCGAACGAACGGACATCGACATCTCCAGCGCCGAACGGGGCTTTTCTATTATTGCGAAGCATTCGCAGGAGCAAGCGCCGAGCTTGGCCAAATGGACGCGCCGCGGCGTTGACCCCGCCCGGCGCGGCGCCTATGGTCCCGCTCCCCACTGAGGGCGCGTAGCTCAGCGGGAGAGCACCTGCTTCACACGCAGGGGGTCACAGGTTCGATCCCTGTCGCGCCCACCAGTTGATTTACCGTCCCGCCGACGTCCTTCCTGAGAGCGCCTGTCCGGCCTCTGACATTCGGCTGATCGCGCGGCGGTTCCGTCAAAAACGCATAGCTCGCCGGAACGGATGCATGGCGCACGGGCCGCAAGCTCGCTTTAGCGTCGCTAAATTGCAATCAGCGCGTGCACCGCGTCGCAATTCTCTTTTCAGAGGCGAGGCCAATCGTTAACGACCAATCCCCCTCCGGCCTGAACTGAGCAAGATTTTGCCTCATTGCAGACATGAGCAGAGGTTCATTCGACGTATCGGCGTCATGTGACGGAAATTTATATCACACGAGAGCGGTTGCGCAGGCGGGAAGGTTACCCTTAAAGCGCCCCCTCTCGGTCATACGAGACCGGTTCCCGCCGCAAGTAAGTCGAACTTTGGCGGGCATAAAATGGGGCAGTAGCCGTTGTCGCTGCTACGGGGAATGGGCTGAAGCCGGCGCGGCGGCGTCCCGCGCAATCCTGGTGGCCATTTTGGCCGCACTCGGAGGTGTTCGGCATGGATAGTGATTTCTGCACCGTCGACGGCGCCCGCCGTCTCAAGCAGAAGATCGAGGAGTTTTGGCGCGACCGCGGCTATGACGTCTCGATCAAGCTCGTGGACGCCGGCTTCATGGCGGCCATGCGCTCAGCACGGACAGACGTCCGCTCCGACATGGTCAATGGCATGCCGCGCAAAACGCGCGAGGCGGCCTGATCGCCAGGCCCGGCCGCGGCGTCATCAACGCGCCGCGGCGGCCAACCTTAGGAGCGCCGCGTCCAGCTCGTCATAATGGTCGATCAGGGCGTCGGCCCCGAGTTCGATGGGCGCGACGCCCGAATATCCAAACCGCACGACAACGCATGGCCGCCCGGCCGCCTGGGCGCTTTGAACGTCCGCGGCCGTATCTCCGACCATGAACGCCCGCGCGAGATCGCCCCCGGCGGCTTCGATCGCGGCGCGGAAATGGTCCGGGTGAGGTTTGCGGGCCGGCACGGCGTCCGCGCCAATGATCGACGCAAATCTGTCGGCGAGGCCCAGGGCTTCGAGCAATTCGACGGACAGGTCCGTGCGCTTGTTGGTGCACACCGAAAGGAGGGCTCCGGCGTCTGAAAGACGCGTCAGCGCCGCTTCGACGCCCGGGAATGGTGTGCTCGCGCCGGCGATGTCGCGCCGGTAGATATCGATGAACGCCGCGGTGGCGCGTTCGAGGCGTTGCGGTTCGAAAGTCGCACCGGCGTCGGCGGCGGCGCGTTCGATCAGCGCCCGCGCCCCATGTCCGACCATGGCGCGCAGCGCATTCGCAGGCGGACGTGGCAGGCCTTCAATATCCATCACGGCGTCGAGCGCGCGCAGAAGATCAGGCGCGGTGTCGACGAGCGTGCCGTCGAGGTCGAAGGCGATCGTCGCGCCGTTCAGGGCGGAAAGTTCCAAGTCTTGCTCCTCGAGTAGCGGCGCACGGCGACGCACGTTAGAAGGCGGCTCTTCGCCCTGGGCAACAAACGGGATCGCCGCATGAGCCGTCAACGCGCCGCCGTCATTCTCGCCGCGGGACAGGGCACGCGGATGAAATCGCGCACGCCGAAGGTTCTGCACAAGGTCGGCGGTCGCGCCATGTTGGACTGGGCGATCGATTCGGCCGAGCGGCTCGGCTGCGCGCGGATCGTGGTCGTGGTCGGGACGCACGCGCCGGAGGTGCGCGCCCATGTCGAGGCCCGCCTCGGCGCCGAGGCGATCGCGGTCCAGGATCCGCCGCTTGGCACTGGCCACGCCGTGCGTGCGGCAGAGGCGGCGTTGGCGGGATTTGCGGGCGACGTGGTCGTCACCTACGCCGACGCGCCGCTCGTTCGGCCCGAGACGATCGCCGAATTGTTCGCCCTGCGCGAAGCCGGCGCCGGGATCGCGGTGCTGGGCTTCGAAGCCGCCGACCCGACCGGTTATGGGCGGCTGATGCGCGACGAGAGCGGCGCGCTCTTGCGGATCGTCGAGCACAAGGACGCCAGCGACGCCGAGCGCGCGGTCACGCTCTGCAATTCCGGCCTGCTCGCCGCCGACGCGGCGGTCCTGTTCTCGCTCTTGTCGATGGTGCGCAACGACAATTCCAAGGGCGAGTATTATCTGACCGACGTCATCGGTCTTGGCCGCTCCTCGGGGTTTGGCGCGCGCGTCGCGATCGCGCCCGAGGACGAAGTTCAGGGCTGCAATTCGCGCATGGAACTCGCGGCAGCGGAGAGCGCCTTCCAGGCGCGTTCGCGGGCGGCGGCGATGGCGGGCGGCGCCACGCTCATTGATCCGAACACGGTCTATTTCAGCTACGACACCCGGATCGGCCAGGACGTGACGATCGAGCCCGGCGTCTTTTTCGGCCCCGGCGTGGTCGTCGAGGACGGCGCGCTGGTGCGGGCCTGGAGCCATCTGGAGGGCGCCCATGTCGGGCCCGAGGCGAGCGTCGGTCCATTCGTCCGGCTGCGGCCGGGCGCAGCGCTCGGGCGCAAGGTCAAGATCGGCAATTTCGTCGAGATCAAGAACGCCATCTTCGGCGAGGCGGCGCAGGCGAGCCATCTCACCTATGTGGGCGACGCCGACGTCGGCGCGCGCGCCAATCTCGGTTGCGGCACGATCACGTGCAATTACGACGGCTTCGACAAATTCCGCACGGTGATCGGCGAGGATGCGTTCATCGGTTCCGACACCGCGCTCGTCGCGCCCGTCCGCGTCGGCGCACGGGCCTATACGGGATCGGGCAGCGTCATCACGAAAGACGTGGCGGACGGCGCGCTGGCCGTTGCCCGCGGGCGCCAGCGTGAGATCGAAGGGTGGGCGGATGAATTCCGCGCCCGAAAGCAGGCCGAACGCGCGGCGCGGAAGGACGGGCAATGAGTGCGGACGACGGGAAGATCGCGGCGGCGCGGGCGGCGCTCGATTTCGTCGAGCCCGGTATGCGGCTCGGCATCGGGACGGGATCGACCGCCGCGCATTTCGTGCGGCTGCTGGGCGAGAAGGTGCGCGCGGGGCTCGTCGTCGCGGGCGCGCCGACCTCGGAAGCGACGCGCAGGCTGATGGAGACGCACGGCGTGCCGCTGCTCGACATCGACGCGGTGGAGGATCTCGATCTCGCGGTCGACGGCGCAGACGAGGTCGACGCGGACCTATCTCTGATCAAGGGCGGGGGCGGCGCTTTGCTGAGGGAGAAGATCGTGGCGGCGGCGGCGCGGCGTTTCATCGTGATTGCCGATGAGAGCAAGCGCGTGTCGCGGCTCGGCGCGTATCCCTTGCCGGTGGAGGCGACGCCCTTCGGCATCGGACAAACGGCGCGCAAGGTCGGGCGCGCGCTGCGGGATGCGGGCTGTGCAGGCGACGTCGTTTCGCTGCGCATGGCGGGGCCGGCCGGGAAACCGTTCGTCACCGATGGCGCGAACTACATACTCGACTGCGCAGCGCGCGCGATCCCCGATGCGGCGGCGCTCGCCGCGGCTTTGAAGCGCATTCCCGGGATCGTCGAGGACGGGCTGTTCGTCGGTATGGCGAAGACGCTGGTGGTGGGACGCGCGGATGGCGGGGTCGAGCAGGTCGATTTGCACTGATCCGAACCGGGCGTGCAGTCCCGCCTGACCCAGAACAGGGCGCAGTGCAGCGGCGTTGCGGCATCGGTGCATGGACGCAGCGCGACGGATATGTTCAGTCGTTGGCGCGGCGTCGCCGCACATTGGAGGGGGCTCCTGATGAAACGTATTGTGTTCGCGCTCGCCGCGCTGGCGTGCGCGTGTAGCGGTCCTGCGCCGAAACCGGAGGCGCCAGGGACTTGGGCGGCGGCCGACTCGCCCGAGACCACGTACGTCTCCTACAGCAACGCTGAAGGCGTCGGTCTGCTCAATTTCAATTGCGAGTCCGAACAGGGATCTCTGCGGATCGACGCTTTCGCGATCCTGGCAAAGGCCTGGGTCAAAGGCGATCGCGCGACGGCGACGCTGGGGGGCAAGACGTTCGATGCCGAAACGTTCGCGGTCGGGGAGGGAGACGACGCCTTTATCGTGGCTAATGTCAAACTGTCCGATGCGGTGATTGCCGCGCTGAGACTGCCCGGCGTGTTCGGGGTGACCTACAAGGGCGCGACGGTGACGGCTCTGGCG
>JBMOIB010000042.1:0-21602 GCA_049317545.1 Caulobacterales bacterium
TTGCGGTCGACGTGGCGCACGAACGCCTCAACGCCGCCCTCGTAGCGCATCCGCTCTTCGAACGGCTCCGGCCCGCGCAGATCCTTGAACACGATCGTCACGCCGGAATTGAGAAACGCGAGCTCGCGCAGGCGATGCTCAAGCGTCTTTCGATCGAATTCGGTCTTGGTGAAGGTCTGCGTCGAGGGCAGGAAGCGCACAGCCGTGCCGCGCCGCCCATTCGCGTCGCCCACCATTTTGAGTGGCGCCTCGGCGTCGCCATGGCGGAAGCGCATCTTGTGCTCTTTGCCATCGCGCCAGATCGTGAGGTCGAGCGTTTCGGACAGCGCATTGACGACGGAGACGCCGACGCCGTGCAAGCCGCCTGAAACCTTATAGGAATTCTGGTCGAATTTTCCGCCGGCGTGGAGCTGGGTCATGATGACTTCAGCCGCCGAGACGCCTTCGCTTGAGTGAATATCTGTGGGAATGCCGCGGCCGTCGTCGGTCACTTCGGCCGATCCGTCCGGATGCAGGATGACCTCAACGTTTTTGGCATGGCCGGCCAGCGCTTCGTCGATCGCGTTGTCGACGACCTCGTAAACCATGTGATGCAGGCCCGAGCCGTCGTCGGTGTCGCCGATGTACATGCCGGGGCGTTTGCGGACCGCATCGAGGCCCTTGAGGACCTTGATGGAGTCGGCGTCATAGGAGGGCGCAGGTTGAGCGTCTGTCATCACGCGATTCGGGTTCGGGGATTGGAGTGCGACTATAGGTCCTTTCCCGCCGATTGTCTTGTTTTTAGGGCAAGTCCCGCGCCGTCGCCGGCTCATTCCTCAGGCTGGGGCGAACCGCGCGCCCGAGGGCGCGATTCGCCCGCTCCGGAGACGTCGGATCGGTTAGCAGATCGTTTAGGACGTTCGCCGCAAAATGTCGGCGGAGGACTGCTCATGTTCGTTCGCGCCGCCATTTTCACCGCCCTCGCGCTCGCCGCTTTCAGCGCCCCAACGGCTGCGCACGCCGCCCCCGCGCCGTCCAAGATCCTGCTCGCCGACGAAACCGATCTTGGCTATCGCGCCGTCATGCTCGACCCGGTGCGCAACGCCAAAGGCCTGAACTGGCGCAGCGGACTTCTCGAACTTGGCCTTGGCGATACGCCGCGCGAACGGCTGGAGCGTTGGCTTGCCCAGGCGCAACTGCTGGCCTCCTCTCCAGGCGCTGCGCGCTATGCCCTGACGGTCGACATCCGCGAGGAGGCGGCCGCATTCGCGCTTCGCGAGCGCGCAACCGGCGCGCTCGTCGCCGAACACACGACGGCGGCGACGGAGTTTGGCGATCTCACCTCAAGCGACGCCCTTCAGCGGGCATTCGCCGCGTTTGCGGAAAAGCTCGAACCGGCGCGGATCGTCCGCATCCGCAATGGCGTGCGATGCCGCGATCTCAACCCCGACGGCGTCGGATCGGCTTACCTGGTCGCCACCGCGACCGCCGTCGCGACGGACTGCCCGCGCTAAAGCGGCACGCGCTGCGCGCGGCCGCCAAAGGCTTCAAACAGCACGCCATCCGTGCCGGTGAGCCAGGCTTGGCCCGGGCCGTCGAGCAATTCCTCGAACAAAGCCGCGCGCCGCGCGGCGTCGAGATGGGCGGCCGCTTCGTCAACAAGGAGGATCGCTGGGCCCGCGCCTGGATCGGCGGCGAGCGCGCGCACGTGAGCCAGGACAATCCCCAAGAGAAGCGCCTTTTGCTCCCCCGTCGAACAGGACTCAGCTGGCATGTCCTTCGCGGCATGCCGAACAAGCAGGTCCGTCCGATGTGGGCCGTCGAGCGCGCGCCCGGCTGCGGCGTCGCGGGCGCGCGTATTGCGGAGCGATCGCGCGAAACCGTCTTCGAGATCAGCACTCGCCGCGCCCTGCGCGAAGGCCGATTCCAGCCCCTCTGAAAAAGCGAGCGCCGCGCGCGGAAAAGCGCCGTCCGGCCTCGTCGCGATCATGTCGCGCAGCGCCGAGAGCGTGCGCGCGCGGACCTGTGCGACCGCAGCGCCATGGGTCGCCATCTCGTGCTCTAGGGCGTCGAGCCACACGCGATCGGCGCCGCCGTCTTGCAACAGCCGTTGCCGCTCTCGCAAAGCCCGCTCATAGGCCGCGGCCGCGGCGCCGTGCTCGGGCGCAAACGCAAACGCCAATCGATCGAAAAAGCGTCGGCGGTCGCCCGGGGCGCCGGTGAATAGACGGTCCATCGCCGGCGTGACCCACGAAAGCCGCAGGAGCGCCGCGACCTCTGGCCCCGGCGCAGCCCGGCCGTCGAGCCGGGCAATGCGCTTGAGGCCGCCATCCGGGCCGCGCTCTGCGGCGGCGGCCAGCGTGCGCCGTTCGCCGTTCAGGACCGCTTCCGCGAAAACGACCCAGGGCCGCGCGCGCTCCGCAGCGCCGGGCGCCCGCGCCATGTCGGCGAGGCCGGCCCCACGAAGGCCTCGTCCAGGCGCGAGCGCCGAGACCGCCTCGAGCACATTGGTCTTGCCCGCCCCGTTCGGGCCGATCAGGCAAACCGGGCGGTCATCCAGCGACAAACGCAGATCGGCATGGCTGCGGAAATCCGTCAGCCGCAGGTCCGCAAGCCAAAGCCGCGCCGTCACACCCGCAGCGGCATCAGCACATAGAGCGCCTGATCGTCGGCGGGATCGCGCACCAGGGTCGGCGAGCCGGAATCGGCGAACTCAAACTGCGCCTCGATCCCTTCAATCTGGTCGGTCACGTCCTTGAGGAATTTTGAATTAAAGCCGATCTCGAGCGCTTCGGAGCTGTAGTCGGCCGTCAGGTCCTCGGTTGCGACGCCCTGGTCCGGGTTGTTCACGGTCAGGGTGACCCGCTCGCCCTCGAGCGCCATCTTGACCGACCGCGAACGCTCGGCAGACACGGTCGAGACGCGATCCACGGCCTGGGCGAAGCTCTTGTTCTCGACCTTGAGGATGCGCGTATTGGCCTTCGGGATGACGCGCGCATATTCGGGGAAGGACCCGTCGATCAATTTCGACGTGAGCACGGCATCGGCCGCCGAAAACCTGATTTTCTGAGCAGAGACAGCCACATCGACGTCGCCTGTGGCATCTTCCAACAGGCGGCGCAGTTCCTGGATCGTCTTGCGCGGCACGATCACGCCCGGCATGCCGACCGAGCCTTCCGGCGCGGGGCAATCGGCGAGCGCTAGCCTGTGCCCGTCGGTCGCCACGGCGCGCAGCATCGGCGCCCCATTGACCACGACGGCGTGGAAGAAGATGCCGTTGAGGTAGTAGCGGGTCTCTTCGGTCGAAATGGCGAACCGGGTCTTGTCGATCAAACGAGCAAGTTCCACCGGGCCGATCGAAAACGTATGCCCGGCGGCGTCGATCGGCATAGCCGGGAAATCGCCCGGCGGCAGCACCGCCAATTTCAGGCTCGCCTTGCTCGACGACACAACCAGCCTGCTGTCTTCGCCCGACAGATCAAGCCGCACCGGCTGCCCCTCCGGCAGGCGCCGGACGAACTCGAACAAGGTGTGGGCATGGGTGGTCGTGGCGCCGGCGCGCTCGATTTCAGCGGGCGAGGTCTCGGCGATTTCGATGTCGAGATCGGTGGCCGTGAGCCTGACCCCATCACCAGCAGCAGTCAGCAAGACGTTGGTTAGGATCGGGATCGTATTGCGCCGCTCGACGACGCTTTGGACGTGACTGAGCGCTTTGATGAGAGCGCCGCGCTCGATGGTCAACCGCATGTCGGCTTCCTGCCTTCATGCCCCGGCTGGGGCGCCTGAGGTCGGCCGACGGGCCGCCGTCGGCCCCTGCGCGCGAGTCGTCGCGAAGCAGGGGCGGCAGGTTAGCGGTAAGTTGGGCGCGGCGGAAGACCGCACGGCCCGCAAATGAACAAGCCTTACGGTGGATCAGAGACCGTCGCGAATAGCTTGTTCGATAGTGGCGACCTCGGCGGCCATCCGGGGATCCGCCTCGAGCTTTTTGCCGACGCTGTTGCGCGCGTAGAGGACCGTAGTGTGGTCGAAACCGCCGAAACGGCGCGCAATGTCGGGCAAGGATCGCACGGTCATTTTCGTCGCCAAGTACATGGCGATCTGCCGTGGTCGGGCGATCTCGGCCCGGCGAGTCCGAGCGAGCAGCTCCTGGGGCGTCAGTTGATGGCACTTGGCGACCGACTTGATGATGTGGTCGACGGTGACCTTCTTTTCCGGAACGAACCGGTGCCGCAAGGCGGCTTCCGCTGTGGCGAGACCGATCGTTTGGGGCTCATCGAGCCACAGCATCAGCAATTGCTTGATCGCGCCGTCGAGATCGCGACCGGAGGCCGTGACGCGCGCAGCGACCATGTCGACGACCGCGGGGTCGACAGCGAAGCCCGCGTGCATCGCCGCATAGGCCGACACGCGGCTCGCCGCGATACGGCGCCGGAGCTCAAAATCCGGCTCGCCGATGGCGCAATCCGTGGCGCCGCGCAATTGGGTCTTCAGCCGTTCATCGAAACCATCAAGCCCATTGGGCCCATGGTCGGCGCTGACCACGACCTGACCGCCGTGCGCCATGACCACCGAAATCGTGTCGAGGAATTCCTCCTCGGTGACGCGCTTGCCGGCAATGCGGTGCACATCATCAAGAAGGAACAGGTCGTTTTCACGCACGAGCGACTTGAAAGCGGACATGTCGCGCTTTTTAGCCAGCGCGTCCTGGAACTCCTGGATGAAGATCGGCGCCATCATGTAGCGGACGCGACGGCTCGGCGTCTGTGCGCTCGCCTCGGCGCTGATCGCCGTGAGGAGGTGGGTTTTGCCGACGCCCGGCGCGCCGTGAAGCAGGATCAAGGGAAACGCGCTCGCGGTATTGGCCGCGACGGCGCGCGCCATCGTGTAGGCCGCCTTGTTGGACGGTCCGACGCAATAGCTCTCGAAGGAAAGGGCCGCCGGCGCCTCGGGCTCTGCACCCTGCTCGCCCGGAAACGGAACGACGTTGACCCCTTGCTGGACCAGCGCGCGGGCGCTCTCCGGGAGGTCGGACGCCGACACGATCATCGAGCGGGCATCCTCGCCGATGGTTTCGATGAGGACCGCATCGATATGGTGGGCAGCCTCCTGCTGAACCCGATCGCGCACAATGATCCGCGGAACGACGAAGACATAATTGCCATCGACCCGACCAATCAGCCGCACATTGCTGTACCACGCCGCAAACTCTTGCGGCGGAAAGGTCGCCTTCAGATGCTTGTGAACAGCAGCCTCAACCGCGGAATGAACGCGCGGCTCCATCGCCTCTACTGAGGCGAATACATCGCTATGGCGCATTTAGCCCCCTCGCCGATTCGCAATCCAAAATGGTTTGCCAGCCCCTCTGGCGTTCAGACAAACCACTCCCGTTGCGTGCGACGCGCCCGCGCCGCCGCCCCACGACTTGCGTGTCGTTTTGGGGGGTAAAACGGAGAGAAGTCCGTCTGACCAAGAGAGTTTGGAGGGAGAGTTTACGGTCGTCAACGTCTTTCGAGCAGCCAAAAGCGGCCTATTCGAGCGATGTCACACACATCGTTGAAAAACTTCATATTTGGCGCGCCAAGCACGTGATGAAATTGGTGTGAATATCTAAGTGTATGTTTTGGTTGGTTTTTTCGATGCCAGTTCGCTGACGCCGGTGTGAAAATATTGTGACAAAACGAAAAAGCGCCCAACCATCACTGGTTGAGCGCCTCATGTTTCGACAGGTCGTGAACGCCTTAGCGCGTTACGCCTTCTGGAGCTTTTTAACACGCTGCGTGAGGCGAGAAACCTTGCGCGAGGCGGTGTTCTTTTTGAGGACGCCCTTGGTTACGGCGCGCATCGTTTGCGTCTCGGCCGACTTCAACGCCGCCATTGCCGCGGGCGCATCGCCCTTTGCGAGCGCCTCTTCAACCGAGCGCCAGGTGCCGCGCACGAGCGTACGGCGCGCTTTATTGACTGCAGTTCGGCGGGCGATCTTACGGATCGCTTTTTCCGCTGACGATGTATTCGCCATTCGAGGTCATCCGAGGCGCACAGCGCCGTTCTAAAGTGAGCGGTGCGTATACGCAGACCGGCCGGCCGCGTCAACGCGGGAATGCGCACGCCCTCGCCTATTGCGGAGTATGGACGGCGGCTGGGCTCGCAATAAGGCGAAATGTCAGCCCGCTCCGACCTGCGGCCGCGGGACCGGGGCGTATTTCCAGCCGCTCGCCACCGCGCGTGAACGCCAGCCCGCCGTCCTGCGCCCGCGTGGGTCGCCAGCCGAGGCCAGGAAGCGCGGTCGCGTACCAGTCGAGGACAGGATTGGAAGGCCCTTCGGCGACGACCGTTGCGATCAGGATTCGCCCTTCCGGGCCTTCGAAAGCCAATCCGCCCTCGGCGGCGGACGAGAGGCCCGGGGCAAGGGGGACGTCAACCAGGCTGTCCAGAAAGCGAGTTTGGGCGCCGGCAGGGAGTTCCGGCCCCAGCGCCAGAGCGGCGGCGACCAAGATGCCGCTCCAACGGATCAACCGCGGAAGGCGCCAGCTTCGAGCGCGGCCGAAATGGCCGTGCGCGTCGGCATGAAACGATCCAGCGCCGCGGCCGGCGTCAACCCATCGATCAGCGCGGAACGAAGGGTTTCTCTGTAAGCGATGTCGGTCAGGGCGGCGGCGGCCTCGATCTCGACGGACTTCGCCTTGGGCGCAGCGGCGGCCAACAATCTGCGCAAGATGACGTAACGCGGCTCAAGGACTGCGCGCCAGCGCGCTTCATTCTGGGGCCGCCAGCGCCACGCCATCTCGAAGATAGAGACCGTCCGGTAGGGGCTCTCAAGATCGAGCGAGAAGATGAACTTCGTGAAATCATCTAGCGTCTTGAAGCCGCCCTTGGCGTCTTTGGCGGTGATCTGGGCGTTGGTGACCTCTTCGATCCGCGTGGTCAGCGCCGCGAATACAAGCTCCGTCTTGGAGCCGAAATATCGAATGATGAGGGCCGCCGAGACGCCCGCCTCGCGCGCCACGTCACGCAGTTGGATGTCTTCGCCGACGCCGCGGTCGATCATATCGATCATGCATCGCAGGATGCGCTCGCGCGTTTCGGCGCCGCCGCGCTGCCGCGCGGCCATGAGCGGTGTGTCGCCATCTGGTTCCATAACCTCGTTTAACCCCGATTTGGGCGCGGACGCTAGTCAACTCACGTCTGACAAATTGGACAGTAAAAGGTCGACCGGCCTGCCTGGACGCGCCGGGCGACCACCCCGCCGCAGCCCTCGCGCTGGCAGGGAGCGCCTTCGCGGTCGTAAACCCGGAACCGATGCTGGAAGTAGCCCAGCGCGCCCTGAGCGTCGGCGAAGTCTTTCAGGCTCGACCCGCCCGCGGCGATCGCCGCCTCGAGGACCGCTCTGATCTTCTCTACGAGAACGCCCAGCCGGCGGGCCGAGACCCGCCCCGCCCGCCGCATGGGGGATATCCCGGCAAGGTGGAGCGCTTCGCAGACGTAGATGTTGCCGAGGCCGGCGACCACTGATTGGTCGAGGAGCGCCGCCTTTACCGGCTGGCGTGAGCCGGAGACGGCCGCAGCCAGCGCTGCGGCGTCGAATTCCGGCCCCAACGGCTCGGGTCCAAGCGTTCTGAAGGACTTGTGCCCGGCAAGATCAGCCGTTGCGGCTATGTCCATGAACCCGAAACGGCGCGGATCATTGTATTCGATGCGGTCGCCAGCGTCGGTTGTGAAGACGACATGCGTGTGCGTCGGGTCGGGGTCGTCAGCGTAGTAAAATGCCCCTGGCGCCGTGTTCTGCATAGGCGTGCGAATGGTGAACCTCCCCGACATGCCGAGATGGGCGATCAGGGTCTCACCGGTGTCCAGGTTCGCGACCAGATACTTCGCCCGCCGAAGCAGCGCCTCGACGCGCGCGCCTTCGAGGCGCTCGGCGAAACGGTCCGGCAAAGGAAAGCGCAAATCGGGTCGCCGCGCTTCGACCCGCATCAATCGGCGGCCCACCAGGACGGGCTCAAGCCCACGCCTTACGGTTTCGACCTCGGGCAGCTCAGGCACGCCGCCCCGCCAATGGATTGGAAACAAAGGATGAATGCATGGCGCTCTATAGCGCCTTAACCACCCCCCCGCTATTGTCCGCCCGCCATGGCCGAACAGAGCCCCCCTCCCCACGACGAAGAGACCGTTTCCT
Source organism: Caulobacterales bacterium (assembly GCA_049317545.1). Taxonomy (GTDB): domain Bacteria; phylum Pseudomonadota; class Alphaproteobacteria; order Caulobacterales; family Aquidulcibacteraceae; genus REEB506. Next base: position 8,153 of record JBMOIB010000042.1, read on the forward strand.
TCGGTTTCGACGCCGTCCCGCGCGCTAAGAAGGCGAAGCTCGTCAAGGGCGTATTCGATCGCGTCGCCCGCAATTACGACCTGATGAACGACCTCATGTCGGCCGGACTGCACCGCGTGTGGAAGGATGCGTTCGCCGATTACGTCAATCCGCAGCCGGGCGAGACGATCTACGACCTCGCCGGCGGCACCGGCGACATCGCCCGCCGCCTCGCCAAACGCGCCGAAAAGGCCAGACTGCGCCGCGGCGGCCGCCCAGCCCGGATCGTCGTTTCCGACATCAATGAGGATATGCTCGCAGCGGGGCGCGCGCGCGGCGAGGACACTCTGGAATGGACCGTCGCTGACGCCGAAGCGCTGCCTTTCCCGGACGCCTCAGCGGACGCCGTCACGATCGCCTTCGGCATTCGCAACGTCACCGACATTCCCAAAGTGCTCGGCGAAGCGCGGCGGGTGCTGAAACCGGGCGGCCGTTTCGCGTGCCTCGAGTTCTCGCGCCTTGCCGTCGGCGCGCTCGAGCCGGCCTATGATCTTTTTTCCTTCCAGGTCATTCCCAGGATCGGACGGCTCGTCGCCGATGACGAGGCCGCCTATCGCTATCTCGTCGAAAGCATCCGCAAGTTCCCCGATCAGGAAGCCTTTCTCGCCCTGATCCGCGAGGCCGGCTTCGGCCGGGCGGGCTTCCGGAACTTCACGGCCGGCGTTGCGGCGCTGCACTATGGCTGGGCGGTCTGATGCTCGGCCTCGATCATACTGTACGGCTCTTTCGTGTGGCGATCGTCCTGATCCGCTACGACGCGCTCTTCCCGAAGGAATATCAGGATCGACTTCCGATCCCGATCCGCGCGATCGCGCAGGCGTTGCGCCTCTTCGCACGGCGTCGGCGGCCAAAGACGCCTGGCGCGCGCCTCGCCACCGCGCTGGAGAAGCTCGGGCCGGCCTATGTGAAGTTCGGACAATTCCTGGCGACGCGACCGGACATCATAGGCGTCACGGCGGCGCAGGATCTTGGGCGCCTCAAGGACAGGCTCCCGCCCTTCCCGCGCGAACGGGCGCTCGACACGATCAATTCCGAACTCGGTGCGACGGAATCTCTGTTCGGCGCAATCTCCGAGGCGCTCGCCGCCGCTTCGATCGCGCAAGTTCACATGTCGATCAACGGCCACAACGCGCGGATGGCGATCAAGGTCCTGCGCCCGCGGATCGAGCGGAAACTGCAGCGGGAAATGGCGGCGCTGCATTTCGGCGCGCGCCTGATCGAATTCTTTTCCAAGCGCTCAAGGCGCCTGGAGCCCGTGCAATTCGTCGAAACCGTGGCGACCGCGCTCGAGCGCGAACTTGACCTGCGCCTCGAAGCCGGCGCCGCCGCCGAATTCCGCGAAGTCGCGGCCAAGGACGGCTTCCTTGCTGTGCCCGAGATCGACTGGACCCGTTCGTCCAAGCGCGTGCTGACGCAAACCTGGATCGAGGGGGTCTCGCTCACCGATTCCGCGGGCCTCGATCGCGTAGGCGCCGACCGCGCCGCGCTGGCGATCAAGGTGACGCGCGGCTTCCTCGCTGCTGCGCTTGATCACGGCTTTTTCCATGCCGACATGCACGAGGGCAACCTGATCTTCGGCAAGGACGGCCAGCTCTGGATCGTCGATTTCGGCATCATGGGCCGGATCGGCAAGAAGGAGCGTCGCTATCTCGCCGAGATCCTCTACGGGTTCCTGCGCCGGGACTATCGCCGCGTGGCTGAAGTGCACGGCGAGGCTGGCTACGTGCCGGAGAAGTACACTGTCGATGAATTCGCGCAGGCGCTGCGCGCCATCGGCGAGCCTATTTTCGGCAAGACCGCCGATCAGGTGTCGATGAGCCGCCTCCTGCTTCAATTGTTCGACGTCACGCATCTGTTCGGCATGCATCTGCGCCCCGAGTTGGTGCTTCTGCAAAAGACGATGGTTCAGGTCGAGGGCGTCGCGCGTGGCCTTGATCCCAAGCACGACATGTGGGGCGCCGCGCGCCCGATCGTCGAACGCTGGGTGAAGCGTGAGCTCGGCGCTGAAGCGATGGGTCGTCGCGTCATGGATGAGGCCGCCGGCGGGATTGCCGCGTTGCGCCGGCTTCCCCAGACGCTGGCTGCGCTTGAAGGCGCGGCCGACGAAATCCGCCGCGGCCCGCCGCCCGCCGAGCGCGCGAACTTCCAATGGATGAGCTTTTTCGTCGGCTTCGCCGTCGGGGGCCTGCTCGTCTTCATCGCCTATTACGCGGGGCTCTGAGATGACCGAGCGGCGCGTGCTTTTAATCGTCGGCGGCGGCATCGCCGCGTACAAGAGCCTCGAACTGGTGCGCCTCCTCGCCAAAGACGGAATGCGCGTGCGCGCAATCCTGACGGCGGCCGGCGCGCGCTTCGTCACGCCGCTGTCGCTTAGCGCGCTGACCGAAGACAAAGTCTACCAGGACCTCTTCGATCTGACTGACGAAGCCGAGATGGGCCACATTCAATTGTCGCGGCAAGCCGACCTGATCGTCGTTGCGCCCGCGACCGCCGATCTCATCGCCCGCGCTGCGCATGGCCACGCCAATGATCTCGCAGCGACCGTCCTCCTCGCCACCGACAAGCCGGTCCTGATGGCGCCGGCGATGAACGTGCGGATGTGGCTCCACCCGGCCACGCAGCGCAACATCGCCCAGCTGCGCGCGGACGGCGTGCGCTTCGTGGGGCCCGACGACGGCGCCATGGCTTGCGGTGAGTTTGGCCCCGGGCGAATGGCCGAACCGACCGCGATCCGCGACGCGATCCAAGCATTTTATACCGAGGGCGCAGCCGGGCGCCCGCTCAGCGGCAAACGCGTGCTCGTCACCGCCGGACCGACGATCGAGCCGATCGACCCCGTCCGCTTCTTGTCGAACCGATCCTCCGGCAAACAGGGCTTTGCGCTCGCTGATGCGCTCGCGCGGCTCGGCGCCGATGTGCGCCTTATTTCCGGCCCGGTCGGCCTTGGCGACCCGCCTGGCGCCAAGGTGACGCGCGTTGAAACGGCGGCCGAGATGCTCGCCGCCTGTAAGGCCAATCTGCCGGCTGACGCTGCGATCTGCGTCGCAGCCGTCGCGGATTGGCGCCCAGCCGCCGCGGCGTCGACGAAAATCAAGAAGGGCAAATCGGGACCGCCGACGATCGCGCTTGAGGAAAACCCCGACATTCTCGCAACTCTGGCCGCGCCTGGCCCGACGCGGCCGCGGCTCGTGGTCGGCTTCGCCGCAGAAACCAATGACGTCGATGCGCATGCTCAGGCGAAGCTCGCCAGAAAGGGCTGTGATTGGATCGTCGCCAACGACGTTTCAGGCGACGTTATGGGCGGCGACGCCAACGAGATCGCCATCATCCGGGCGACCGGCGTGGAACGTCTGTCTCGCGCGCCAAAGAGTGAAATCGCGCGGCGCCTAGCCTGGGCGATCGCCACGGCGCTTGGCTAGCCGGCGTTCGATTTCATTAAGCCCATAGGTCTAGTATGGTCGCAGGAGAGCGACCGTGACCCACGTCCAGACGAACGAGCGTAGTACGGACGATCTCATCACGGCCATCGCCTTGAGCCGCCGAACAATGCCCTCGCGCCTTGTTTCGTCCGTCTTCGGCGTGCTTGCGATGGGCCCCTTCGTCGGCTTCATCCCCGGCGTGATCTGGTTCGCCGTGGTTGCGACCTATGTCGTCGTCATGCAGTTCGTCACATCGCCCCTGCTCGTCGACCTGCATGCCCGCAAGCCTCGGCGGGCGGAATGGATGATGACGGCCAGCAATGCCGTTGCTTCGGCGCTCTATACCTGCGCGCCCGTCTATGCCTGGACATTCGGCGGTGCAGTTGGCCAAGTATTCGCAATTTGCTGGCTTATCGGCACGATCATTCACGCCTTTCATCTCTTCGCCGACCGCCCCTCGTCCCTTTGGACGATCTGTTCGGCGCCGGCGCTCGCCCTTGCGGTTTTGCCGTTCCTCCAGTTCGGCGTTTCGTTCGCCGCATTCGCGATGATTGCGATTTTCGTCCAGTTCCTGCGCGTTTCCATCATCGTCTCGGTTGACCTCGATCGCACACGACGCGACCGCGACGCCCACGATCGCGCCCGCCGCGCGGCCGAGGCCGCAAACGCCGCCAAGTCGCAGTTTCTCGCGACCGTCAGCCACGAGCTGCGCACGCCGCTCAACGCCATCATCGGCTATTCCGAAATCCTGTCGGAAGACCTCGAAGCGGGCGAAGCGCCGACCCCGGACGACGCCGTGCGCATCCAGGCCGCCGCACGCCACCTGCTCGCCCTCATCAGCGACGTGCTCGACATGTCCAAGATCGAAGCAGGCAAAATGGAGCTCGCACCCGAGCCGATTGATGTCGCAACCTTCGTCGAAGATGTCGCCGCCACGGTGCGCACGCTTGCCGCGGCCAACGGCAACAGCCTCACGCTCGTCGCCGCGCCCGGGCTCGGCGAAGCGGTCGTCGATGCGACCAAGCTGCGCCAATGCCTTCTCAATTTGGCCTCCAACGCGTGCAAATTCACACGCAACGGCGAGATCGTGATCGCCGCCCGCCGCGAAATTGACCCAGCTGGAGACCGCCTGGCCTTCACGGTCAGCGACACCGGGATCGGCATCCCGCCGGAGCAGGCGGCCCGGCTCTTCCAGCCGTTCACCCAACTCGACAGTTCGCATCGCCGCCGCTTCGGCGGCACGGGACTTGGCCTCGCAATCACCCGCGATTTGGCCCGATTGATGGGTGGCGACGTGGAGCTTGCGCCGTCGCATGGGCGCGGCGCCGTGTTCCATCTGTGGGCGCGCGTGCAGGCGCATGCTGAAGCGCCGCCCGGAGCCGCGGCGATCGCGGCCTAACGGCTGACGCACGCTTTCTTGGTTAGGCGCAATCGCTTGCAGGCGAATCCGGTATGGTGTCGCCATGACCTCTCCACCCGAAATCGCCGTGCGCCGCCTTGCGCACAATCTTGACCTGCCGCTCCCGGCCTACGAAAGCGCATCTGCGGCCGGCATGGACCTTCGCGCCGCCGTTCCGGAAGACGAGCCCATGACGCTCGCGCCGGGCGCGCGCGCGCTCGTCCCGACCGGCCTTGCGATCGCGCTGCCGCCAGGATTTGAGGCGCAGGTGCGACCGCGCTCGGGGTTGGCGCTGAAACATGGCATATCCTGCCTCAACAGCCCCGGCACGATCGACGCGGATTATCGCGGCGAAGTCAAAGTTCTGCTGATCAATCATGGCGCTGAGCCCTTCACGATCGCGCGCGGGGAGCGCATCGCCCAAATGGTGATCGCGCCTGTCGTTCAGGCCGTTTGGCGCGAATCCGAGACATTGGACGACACCACGCGCGGCGCGGGCGGGTTCGGCTCGACGGGGCGCTAGGTTTAGCCGCGCTAAACGCATCGCGCGAAAAGTCCTCGCTTCGCTCTTCTCGCGCGCGGGAGTAGCTTCCAGGCAACGGAGGCTCTCATGGCGGATCAAGTTTCAAGCGGCGCGAAGGTCGGACGCGGACGCATTTACGACGACATCACCGCCACCGTCGGCGACACGCCGCTCGTGCGCCTCCCCAAGCTCGCCAAGGCGCACGATGTCGGCGCCGAACTGATCGGCAAGCTCGAATTTTTCAATCCGATCGCGTCTGTGAAGGACCGTATCGGCGTTGCGATGATCGCCGACCTTGAAGCCCAGGGTTTGCTCAAGCGCGACAGCGTGCTCATCGAGCCGACCTCAGGCAATACCGGCATTGCGCTCGCTTTCGTTGCAGCCCAACGCGGCTATCGCCTGATCCTGGTCATGCCTGAAACGATGTCGCTCGAGCGCCGCAAAATGCTTGCCTTGCTCGGCGCCGAACTCGTGCTCACGCCCGGCCCTGAAGGCATGCGCGGCGCGGTGGCGCGCGCCAAAGAGCTCGTCGCCGCGACACCCAACGCCCTTATGCCGCAGCAATTCGCCAATCCCTCCAATCCCGCGATCCACCGCCGCACGACTGCGGAAGAAATCTGGAACGATACGAACGGCGCGCTCGATTACTTCGTCTCCGGCGTCGGAACCGGCGGCACGATTACCGGCGTCGGCCAGGTGTTGAAACCGCGATTGCCGAACTTGAAAGTCGTCGCCGTCGAACCCGAATCGTCTCCCGTTCTGTCAGGCGGCGCGCCGGGCCCGCACAAGATCCAGGGCATCGGCGCCGGCTTCGTTCCCGACATTCTCGATCGCTCGGTCATCGACGAAATCGTCAAAGTTTCGAACGACGAATCTTTTGCGATTGCGCGCGAAGCTGCGCGCTTGGAAGGGCTGCCGGGCGGCATTTCCTCTGGCGCGGCGCTCGCCGCGGCGATCAAAATCGGCCGACGTCCCGACGCCGCCGGAAAGCGCATCGTGGTTATCATCCCGAGCTTCGCAGAACGCTATTTGTCGACCGCACTTTTCGACGGACTTTGATAGTTCCGCCGCTTCGAATCCAGTTGACCCCAGTCTATGTGAACATGTACACACGAAATGTTCACGAAGGGGTGCGCCTTGGACAAGATCGGTTCGCGTTTCGGCGTCGTCTTTCCGCTGATCAACACGCATTCCCTCAGAATGCTGGTGATGTGGCGCGCAGCCTTTGACGGCGATCTGGAAAAGTTAATGATCGTCGCCGCCGTGGTTGATCAGGGCATGAAGGCGTCTGGCTTTTCCGAGCAGACGTACGATTCCTATATCGGCGCCTTCATGTTCGAGAATGTCGCGCCGCCGACGAACGTTCAATCTGTCGCGGATTTCACGGGAATTCCGCGCGAAACCGTCCGGCGCAAAGTGAATGACCTTTGCGCAAAAGGCTGGCTCGAACGCGACAAAGACGGCGCCGTCCGATTGACTATTCAAGGCGCCCTGGATTTGTCACCACAATTGCGGGAATTTTCCCGCCAATTGGAAAAGCTTGTCGCATCCATTTCGGAAATTATGCGCGCGCAGGATTTGCGTCAGGCTGTTTGAACGGGCGCCACGCGCGATCAAAGGTTTTACGCGCTTTGCACGCTCAGCCGTGACCGCGCGGGAATGCATAATGCGGCCTCACATCGACATCGACGCCGCCGCAGCGCGCGCATCGCACGTCGCGCGCAATGGCGCTTAACCGCGTGCGCGCGCCCCACAGAAACCGCGCGTGCGCCATTGGCATCGTCGCTGAGCGTTGACAGGCATCGCATGAGAACCAAAGCCCGCGCGCCTGCGAGAGCGCGCCGAGCCTGGGTCCGGATACGCGATGAGCAGCCTTAATCATGTTCTTGTTTTGTTCTTATTGGTGGTAGTCCATCCGGGCTCGCCCCGCAATGGGCAATCGTCGCGCCCGCTGAGCGCACTCTGCTCTAGCGCTTAAGATTCCCAGTTTAGCGCTTAAGATTTCTCGAACTTAAGATATTCTTGAAGGACGATGCCCAACGTCAATCGGGATTTTTTGGGTTCGCTGAGATCCGCCAGCGCGCCCGGAGATGCGCATGCACCTGCCGAGCCCCTCCTCCGATCGCATGGCGTCGATCGCGGTCGATGGGACGCGCGTTCCAGGGCCGCGCCGGCTCCCGCCGCTCTTTGGCTTGGCGTTGGCGTTGGCGTTTTCGGCGGCCTGCTGGTGGGGAGCGACGCTCGCTATCCGCGCGCTCCTGAGATGATCCGCCAAGGGCCGCGCGCGGCGCCTTAAATCGCCGGCCCCACGCCAGCCCGCGCCTGCGCAGATTGCAGCGCTGCTTCGATCGCCTCGACCATCACTTCCGGCCTGAACGGCTTTGCAACGACCCGATCCGCTCCGATCTTCAGGGCTGCCGCCAGGGCGTGATCTTTCGCCATCCGCTCATCCAGTCCGCCCGACATAGCGACCATGGCGAGCCCCGGTGCGCGCGACCGAAACATCTGGATGCCCTCGATGCCGCCGACGCCGTCCATGAAGACGTCCGTGAGGACGGCGGCGAAGCGCACGCGCTCAAGCAGCCTCAATCCGGCCTCGATGGACGCGACCGTGAGCGTCGGATAGCCGGCCGGCTCAAGGGCGGCGGCGGCCAAAGCGCGAAAGGTGCGCGAATCATCAATCGCGAGCACGGTCCGGCGCGGCGACGTGCGATCGGCGAATTGGAGCGCAACCTGCTCCGCCCGCTTCAAAGCCAGCGCGCTGTCGGGCTCATCGATCTGAAAATCAAGCTTGTCGTGGCCAGCCGGCGGCCATGCGCCAACAACGATAGTTTTCGCGTGCGGCCAGAACTTTGCGAGGTCGCGCAAGGCTTCGGGCGGCGTCGCGGCTGCGCCGTCCAGGAGCGCCAAATCGGCGCGCGCGCTGGCGAAGGCCCGATGCAGCCCAGGAACGTCGTCGGCGTAGAGGCAAATGACGCCGCGGCGCGCCAAACCGTCGGCGAGCGTCTGCGCCGCCGCGCCCCGTCGCGAGGCGACAAGCACCGTGCGCGCCGGCTGCGGAGTTACGGGCATTGACGTCACCAAACCTAGCGAAGATTACGCCGACACTGTGCGAACGAAGCTAATCAAAGATTAACCTCGCGAACGCGGCGGCATTTTCGTCGACCAAACGGTAGCCTGCACTCAGGTTAGGCGCGCGCCACGTAAACCGCCTGGGGCGCCATGTACTCGAGCAGGCCTTCCATGCCGTTCTCGACGCCAAGTCCGCTGCCCTTGCGGCCAGCGAACGGCGTGTCGGGTCGAAGGATGAGGTTCTGGTTGATCCAGACCGTGCCGGTCTCCATCCGCCGCGCAATCTCGATGGCCTTGGACACATCCTTCGACCAGACCGCGCCGGCGAGGCCGTACTCGCTGGCGTTAGCGCGTTCGATGACGTCGTCGACGTCTTTGAACTTGAGCATCGGGAGGATCGGGCCGAACGCCTCTTCCTGGACGACGCGCGCGCTTTCGGGGGGATTGTCGACGATAGTGACGGGAATGAAATAGCCCTTCGCTGGCGTCTCGGCGCCTTGCAGCAAAGTCAGATTGCTCGCCTTGGCGTCCTCCAAGAGGGCCATGACGCGATCGTACTGGCGCTTGTTCTGGATCGGGCCGAGCACCGAGCCTTGATCCGCACCGTCGCCGACCTTGACCGAAGATGCGATCGCAAGGAGCCGGTCGCGCAGCCCGTCGTAGACGCTTTCGTGCACGTAGAGCCGCTTGGTCGCAACGCAGATCTGGGCGGTGTTGAAGAAGGCGCCGAAGAAGATCTTCTGCGCCACCTCATCGAGATCGACGTCGGGCATGACGATCGCCGCATCGTTGCCGCCAAGCTCAAGCGTCACACGCTTGAGGTCTTTCGCGGCGCTTTCCATGACGCGCTTGCCGGTCGCAGTGGAGCCGGTGAACGAGATTTTCGCGAAGCCCGGATGGCTCGTCATCATCGGCCCGAGCGCGTCGCCGCCGGAGATGATGTTGAGCACGCCCGGCGGAAACACGTCGCGCAGCAATTCCCCGATTTTCAACGTGCACAACGGGGTGAACGGCGACGGCTTCAGGACCATGGTGTTGCCGGCCACAAGCGCCGGCGCGACCTTCCACATCGCGAGAGTCACCGGGAAGTTCCACGGTGCGATCGCGCAGATCACGCCGAGCGGCACGTAGCGCGTTTCGATGAATTGCTGCGGAGAATCCTCGGACACGTGCACTGGCGGGGTCATCCCCGCGACCGCCTGCAGCCAGAGCGCCGCGCCCTGGATTTCCTGCTTCGCGGCGTCCACCGGCCGGCCCTGCTCTCGCGTGAAGAGGCGCGCCAATTCGTCCGCGTTGGCGAGCAAGACATCGCCGGCCTTGCGCACTGCCGCCTGTCGCGCCTCGATCGGAACATTGCGCCAGGATTTGAACGCCGCCTTCGCAGAGGCGACTGCGTCATCGAGTTGGCCGCTCGTACAATCCGGCGCCTGCGCGAAGACCTCGCCCGTGGCCGGATTGATTACATCGATCGACGTCTCGCCGACGACCGAACGTCCGCCGATGGTCATGACATAATTCGCGTGCAGATCGATGGACATCAGCGTGCCTCCCGTTTTCGCTAGTTTGCGGGCCGTCCCCACATCTGTCGAGGCTTCGCCGCCGCGCTTGACCTGAGACCGCGCCGATCGCTCTAGGCATCCCGCGGGCGAATGCGCCGGCCTGACCGGCCAATCGCCGCGTCGATGCTTCGCGCTGCGCGCCTCCCGATCAGATTGACCACGCCTTGGCCGCATCCATTCGTCGCTGCGGCGGCATCTAACGGCGACTCGTTTCAGCACGGGCGCCGCCCCTTATTGACTTTCGATGTTCTTTTATTGTTTATCAGAAAGAACACGGAGCCTGAGGACCTAGAATGCCGCCGAACTCGCCAATCCTCCGAAACCGGCAGTCGGCGGTCCTCGTTCGCGTCAGCCTCGCGGTTGTCGCGGGCGCAGTGAGCCTCGCGCCATGCGCCACAGCTGGAGCGGACCCAAAGCCGCCCGCGGGCCTCACCCCGCCTCCCGCGTATGCCGCCGCCCCTGCCCCAGGGGACGCGCTTGCGCCCGCCGATGGCTTCGACTGGGTCGCTGCATTTGCTGCACCCGCGCTTCAGGAGGTCGTGAACGAGGCCCTCAAGGCCAATCCGCAATTGCGCCAGGCTGAAGCGCGCGCCGATGCGCAGCGCGCGCGCGCCCGCGCCGCCGCAGGCCGTTGGCTTCCAGACGTTTCGATCGGGCTCACGGGAACCCGCATCGGCGTCCCGACGCCCGCCCCCACGGGCCTGCGCACGCAGACGGAAAGCGTCGGCTCGCGCGCTGACGCCAGTTGGGAAGCCGACGTGTGGGGCCGCGTTCTCGATGGCGTTCGGGCCGAAGGCGCCGAGGCCCGCGCCGCTGACGCCGACCTCGCCGCGGCGCGGCTCGCGACTGCCGGACGCGCCGCCTCCGGCTGGGTTGATCTCGTCGAGGCCGCCCAGCTCTCCGCCCTCGCGGACGAAGACCTCGCAACGCGCACCCGCGCAGAAACCATCACGCAGCGCCGCTATGAAGCGGGCCTTTCCGATGCGCTGGCGTTGCGCACCGCGCGCGCGCAATCGGCGTCGGCGCGCGCCCAACTCGCCGCGCAAAAGGACCAGTCACTGCGCGCGGCGCGCCAACTCGAAGCGACCTTGGGCCGTTATCCTGCAGGCGCGGCGCAGGCGGGCGGCGACTTTCCCAAACTCGGCGCAATCTCTGCGCCGGGCGCTCCGATCGATCTCATCGCGCAACGGCCCGACGTTGCGGCGGCCGAGGCGCGCCTTCAAGCCGCCGGCTTACGCGTCTGGCAAGCGCGCAAGGCGCTCGCGCCACGCCTGACGCTCAACGCATCCGCGATCGGGTCCGGCATTGGCTTGCGCGACGTGACCGATATCGACGGGCTCGTGACGCAGATTGTTGCGGGCTTGACGATGCCGATCTTCCAGGGCGGCGCCCTGCGCGCCGACGTGCGCGCGGCCCGCGCGCAGGCGCGCGCCGCCGCCGCATCGTATGTCGAGACGACGATCTCCGCCTGGCGCGAAGTCGAGGACGCGCTCAGCGCGGACGCGAGCCTCGCCCGGCGCGAGACGGAGCTTGCGGCGGCCGCCGTTGAGGCGCGCGAGGCGCAAGCGCTTGCCGAGCGGGAATATGCGCGCGGCGTCGCAACCATCTTCGAGCTGATCGATTCCTACTCACGGCGCATCGACGCCGAACGCAGCCTCATCAGCGTGCGCGCACAGCGCGTCAACACGCGCATTTCCTACCACCTCGCGCTTGGCGATCTCACGCCGGCGATGCGCGGCCCCCGCCGTCAGGGAGCATAATGATGCCGTTCGAACACCAGATTGATCCGAGTTCGCCAAACCCGACGCTCGACGAGCGGCGGACGAAGATCGGACCGTGGACGATCGGACGCCGCGGATTGATGATCCTCTCTCCGGCGGCGGTCGTGGCCGGCGGCGTTGCGCTTTTCAGCGTCATGATGGCCACAGGACCAAAACCCGAGAAGAAAACCGAACCTCCAAAGCCCGCCGCAGCGCAGGTGAGCGCCGTGCAGGCCCGGTCGATGCGCATATCCGTCTCGGTGCAAGGCGAAGTGCGCCCGCGCGTCGAGGCCGATCTCGCCGCCCAGGCCGCAGGCCGTATCGTATGGACCAACCCGTCCTTCGCGGATGGCGGCGCGTTCGCAGCCGGTGAGGTGCTCGTGCGCATCGAGCCCGCCGACTACCAGCTCGCCGTAACGCGCGCGCAGGCGCAGGTCGCACAGGCCAAGGAAGGGCTCGCGCGCGAGGAAGCCGAGGCCGAACTGGCGCGCCAGGACTGGTCCACGCTCGGTCGCGGCGATCCCTCCGCGCTCGTTTTGCGCGAACCGCAGCTGGCGCAGGCGCGCGCGGCGCTCGCCGCCGCTGAAGCGCAACGGCGCGGCGCTGAACTCGATTTGGAACGCACGTCGGTGCGCGCGCCGTTCGCCGGCCGCGTGCGGCAGCAGAAGGCCAACGTCGGCGACTACGTCGCGCCCGGCGCGCAGCTTGGCGCCGTGTTCGCCACCGACGCCATGGAAGTGCGCGTGCCTCTCACCGATTCAGATCTCGCCCATCTCGGAGTTGGGATCGGCTTCGTCAGCGAGCCGAAGCGTCCGGGCCCAGCCGCAGACGTGTCCGCCGTCGTCGCGGGCGCGCCGCGGACATGGAAGGGCCGCCTGGTCCGCACCGAAGCGACCGTCGATGCGCGCACGCGCATCGTCTATGGGATCGTGCAGGTCGCCGATCCCTTCTCCGCCCAGAATCCGACGCCGCTTGCGCCGGGCCTCTTCGTCACCGTTCGCTTCGAGGGCGCGCGCGAGGAAACGCTCGTCGCAGCCCCACGCGGCGCACTCAAGAAGAACGAATTCATCTTCGTCGTCGGCGCCGACGACGCTATCCAGGTGCGCTCGGTCCGCGCCGTCCAGACAAGCGCCGACGAAGTCTATTTCCGCGACGGCGTGAAGCCGGGCGAGCGGGTCGTGGTGTCAGCGCTCCCCTCGGCGCGCGAAGGTATGAAGATTACGCCCGTCCTGCGCGCGCCGTCGCCGCGCCCCTAGGAGCCTCCCGATGCTGAACGCACTCGTCGCCTGGTGGGGCCGCAACCCGGTCGCCGGCAATCTCTTGATGCTCGCCTGCGCGATCGCCGGCGCACTGTCCTTTGCGCGCATGGAGAAGGAGTTCTTTCCGCCGGGCCGGGACAATTCCGTGCGCGTGGAGGCCGTGTGGCCGGGGGCGAGCCCAGAGGACATGGAATCCCAGGTGACGGTGCGCGTCGAGGAGGCGTTGGCCGATCTTGACGGCGTGAACTGGGTGCGCTCCCGGTCAATGGAGGGGTTCGCCTGGGTCAACGTGATCGCGAACCCCGGCGTCGACATGGCCGGGCTCACGGCCGAAGTCCGCTCGCGCGTCGACGCGGTGAGCGGATTGCCGGCGGGCATCGAACCGCCGACCGTCAGCCAGAACATCGGCCGCAACTTCTC
>JBMOIB010000043.1:0-21584 GCA_049317545.1 Caulobacterales bacterium
GGGCCAAGAGCCGTCGCCCCACCGGCAGTTCACCAGCGTCGCGGTTGCTCAAACTCCGCCATTCGCGATGCCGGCGCCCGCCCCGTTCGCCCTCCACGTTCGACGCCGCCCCACCGCATCCCGCCCCGTCATTCCGGGGCACGCGGAGCGCGAACCCGGAATGACGGAAGGGTGAGCGAGCCGATCCGCATCACATACGGGTCGCCAAACCATCGTCGTTTGGCTGGATCGAAAACCAGTCCCCCCTCATGCCGCCACCCGGCCATTGTCGGCGCGCACCGAAAGCGGCGCGTCGAGGCGGTCGCCGAGGATCTCCACGCGGCCGCCCGCGGCGCGCACCAGGGCGCAGCCGGCGGCGACGTCCCACAGCATTGATCCGGTTTCGCGATAGGCGTCGGCGCGTCCGGCGGCGACATAAGCGAGAGCGGCGGCGGCTGAGCCGATCATGCGCACTTTGCGCCAGGCGAGCATGACGCGCATGAAGTCCGCAAAGCCCGCCTCGTCGACGCGCGCGCGCGCGGGAATGCCGGTCGCCAAAACCCCGGCGTTCGGGTCGGTAACGGCGGAAACGGACATGGGCGCGCCGTTGAGCGTCGCGCCGCGGCCGACGATCCCGGCGAATACTTCGTCGAGCTGCGGCAGCGCGACCACGCCGAGGATCGGGTCGCGCCCGCGCACCAGCGCGATCGACACGCCCCAGTGCGGAAAGCCGTTGATGTAATTGACGCTGCCGTCGAGCGGATCGACCGCCCAGACGAGGTCGCCGCCGTCGCCTTCGACCCAGCCGGTCTCCTCCGATAGGATCGGCCAGGGCGAGCCGGCGCGCAGGCGCTCGAGGATCAGAGCTTCGGCCTTGCGATCGGCGGCGACCTTCACTTCCCGCCCCTGCACCTCGTCGATCACCGACCAGGCGGCGCGATGCGCGAGCAGGGCCGCGCCGGCCTCGCGGGCGGCGGCGAGCGCGAGCGCGCCGAGCGCGTCGAGATCCATGGCGTCCATCTTCATCTCCGTTGCGGTCACATAGCCCGAACGGAGCGGCTGCGTCATCGGACTGGGCGGCGTGGAGCAGGGCGGCGGCGAAACCCTCCTCTATGGTGGCGACGCGAGTTGCGCATGGACCAGACTTACGACGCCGAATCTCTCGACCGCCGCCTCGACGTGCGCCGCCGCGCGCGGCGCGCGGCGAAGGGCGACCCTGCCCCGCTCGACGCCGTGCAGGCCGACATTGCGCTGTTCGAGCGTGAGGAGCGCGCGCGTCTGGCGCGCGACCGCCGCGTCGCCGCCGACGCCGCGGAACTGGAGATGCGGCGCATCGCGCTGCCCCGGCTCGAGGTCAGCACGGTCGAGTCCGACGTGCGCGCGGCGCTCGCCCGCATCGAAGGGCGCGTCGGCCCCGCCTTGCGCGCCGCGCAGCGCAAGGCCGCGCGCGCGCGCGCGGATCTGGAGGCCTTCCGAAGGCGTTCCGACTTGCGCCGCCCGGCCGCCTACCCGCCCTCGCCGCTGCTCGCCATCGCCATGCTCGCCGCCGCCGCGATCGTTGAAAGCGCGTTTAGCTCTGCGATCTTCGCCGAAGGCTCCGATGCCGGTCTCCTGGGCGGCGCCACCCTGGCGCTCGGGCTCTCCGGCGCGAACGTCGCGCTGGGTTTTCTCGCCGGCTATCTGGGCCTGCGCTACGCCGGCGCCCGCGCGCCGGGCCGCAAGGCGCTGGGCGTGGTCTGCTTTGCGCTCGCCCTGATCGTGGCGACCGGGCTCAACCTTTTTGCGGCCTCCACCCGCCAGAACGTGCGCGATCAAGCGGCGGCGGAAGCGCGGCTCGTCGCGGAACCGAAAATCGCCCAGAGCTTCGAAGCCTGCCGCGCCAAGGCCGAGCGCGCGGACGATCCTGTCGCGCGCCGGCGCCTCACTGCAGCCTGCACGCACATGGCGGATGAGCGCCGCGCGGCCGCGGCGCCGGCGCCCGGCGCAAGCTTCCTTGATCTCTCAGCGCCGGAGGCCGTGATCCTGTTGATGCTCGGCGGCGCGGCGTGGGTTTTCGCGGCGCTGAAGGGCTATTCCGGCGTCGACGATCCCTATCCCGATTACGGGAAGCTGGCGCGCATCGCCGATCGCCTGGACGAAGACTGGGAGGAGCGCCGCGCCGAGGCCCGCGCGGCGCTCGAAGCGACCACGCTTGGCGCCCAGGACGCCCTCGCCGCGGGCCTCGATGCCCTCGCCGCAGCCGCCGCGGCGCGCCGCGCGGCGTTCGATGCGGCGGCGGTCCGGATCGCAACGCTCGATGCGCGCCTTCGTCTTCTGTTCGAGGCCAGCCGGCAATTGCGCGACTGGGCGCGCGCAGCGGCTGGCCAAGACACGGTCGATGCTGCGCACGAGGCGTCGGCGCCGCCGCCGCTCGACGATGCGCTGGCGGGCCTTGGCGCCTTGATCGCCGCGGACGAGGAGGCGCTCGCCGCCGCCCGGCGCGCGGCCGCCCAAACGATCGCCGCCGCAACTGCGGCTCTTGAGGCGGCGAGCCTGCGGGTCGATACTTCGCCCGAGGGCGAGACGGCATGAGATCCATCAGTCGCGCGCGACGGCGCGGCGACGTCGTCGGCGGTTTGATCCTGGCGGCGCTGGCGCTCGCGCTGGTCGGCGGCGGCGTGGTGTTCGGGCTGCGCCGCGTCGATCCGGTCGATCCCGAGACGTTCTGCGCGCTGCGCCATCCGCCGGCCGCGCAGGTCGTGATCCTGGTCGACTCCACCGACGCGCTGGAACCGCGCCACCGGCGTCGCGTCGAGGCCGCGGTGCGTTCCGAAGCGAGCCGCCTCGCGAAGGGCGACCGCCTGACGCTTGCGTCCCTGTCCGACAAGGACCCGCGCGAACCTTTGATCCTGTTCTCGAAATGCGACCCAGGCGATGGCGCATCGGCCAATCCGCTGTTCCAGAACGGCGCCCGCCTCGATGCGCGCTGGCGCGATGCGTTTGGCGATCCGCTGGCGGCGGCCATCGCCAGGGCGGTCAAGGGCCGCATCGGGGAGGCGTCTCCGCTGACCGATGCGATCCGCGCACTCGCCGAAGACCCCGACTTCACCTCGGCGCCCGCTCAGCGGCGACGGCTCGTGATCGCGTCCGACCTGATGGAGCACCGCCCGGGCGAGTTTTCGCTCTATGCGGCCGGCGCGACGTATCAGAGCTTTGCGCGCCTGCAATCGGGGCTGCGGCCGCCGCCGGACCTCACCAACGTGGACGTGCGCCTCGTCCAATTGGATCGCCCCGACCGTGAAGCGCGCCAGCTGGACGCGCGCGCCGCCTTCTGGGCCCCCTACTTCGAAGCGGCCCATGCGCGCGACGTGCGCTGGGATCCATGATGATCACAACCTGTCCCCAACTTCATGTGACCGACAGCATGCCGCCCCTTCCGCGCGTCGCCCCAGATGGTATGTCGGTCTTGTGACGAAGCCGCCGCGATTCCGCCAAGGACCGCGACGCTCCGAGGGGATCTATCCATGCTGTTCTCTTGGCAGGGCGCCAGCGGGCGCTGGTACGAGTTTGACGTGGCGCGCACCAAGCGCGCGTGGGACGCCGTCGGCGGCGTCTACATGTTCGTGAAGCCCGGCGATTATCCGACGATGGAAGCCGGCGGTCCGATTGCGCTCTTCGTCGCGCACACGAACAGCCTTGCAGACGCCTTGGCGCGCCATGACGTCTGGGCCGCAGCGCAGGCGCTCGGCGCCGCCGAAATCCACCTGCTGATCGTGCCGGATACGGCCCAGCGCGTGATGATCGAGCAGGACATCATCAAGGCGCAGATGCCGATCCTCAATCGCATGGCCAAGCCGCCGCGCACCGCCTGATCGGGCGCGCGGCGGTGCGCACCTAGCTTTCGATCGGCGTCCATTCTTCGCCGGCCGGCAGGGCTGCGAAGATTTCATCGAGCAGAGCTTGGTCAACGTCGGCGAGCGTCGCCGGCGACCAGCGTGGCGCGTTGTCCTTGTCGATGATGACCGCGCGCACGCCCTCATGGAAATCATGACGCGCCACCACGCGGGCGCCGATGCGATATTCCATGCGCATGTTGTCGGCGAACGTCTGCATGCGCGCGCCAAGCCGAAGCTGGCGAAGCGCGACCTTGAGCGTCTGCGGCGATTTCGTGCGCAGGATCGCGGCCTGCTCGAGCGCCCAGGCGCCGCCGTCGCGGTCAAGCGCGGCGAGAATGTCCTCGACAGCATCGAACCCGAACAGAGGCTGCAGGGGAACCGGCGCGAGCGTGCGCGGCCCGGACTCGTCGAGCGCGTCGAGACCAGAGCGCAGCGCCCTGGCCGGCGCGTCGGTCTGGGCGGCGCCGGCGATCTGGGCGCGCACGGCGCCGTGCAATTCGCTGGGGGCGTAATGCGTTGCGATCCCGGCGGCGACGCAGGAATCGCCCTTCAAGCGCGCGCCGGTCAAAGCGAGCCAGGTCCCAAGCTCGGCGATCGGCAGGCGCGGCAAGAACCAACCGCCGCCGACATCGGGAAACAGGCCGATGCCGGTCTCAGGCATCGCGAACACCGTGCGTTCGCTCGCCACGCGGAAGGCACCGTGCACTGAAATGCCGACGCCGCCGCCCATCGTCACGCCGTCGATCAGCGCCACAACCGGCTTAGGATAGGCCTGCAAGAGCGCGTTGAGACGATACTCGGTGTGGAAGAAGTCACGCGCGGCGCGGCCATCGCCGGCCCCGCTTTCCGCGAGCATGCGGATATCGCCGCCGGCGCAGAAGCCGCGCGGGCCAGCATGGTCGATCTGCACGACCGTCACGGCAGGATCGCTGCGCCACGCGAGGAGCGCGTCGATCATCAGGCGGCACATCGGCGTATTCAGCGCGTGCAGCGCATCCGGCCGGTTGAGCGTGAGCCGACCGACTTTGCCGTCGACCGCGACGATGACGGGAGCCTCGCTCATTTCACCCTCGTGCGGCGACCGCGGCCGCCGGAAAATCGCAGAACAGACCATCGACGCCGAGCGCGAGGAAGGTCTTCAGCTCGACCTGAAGCAGGCCGTGGCGGCGCAGGAAATCCGGCGTCGCCGGGTCGCCGAGTCGCAGTTCGGTTGGCAGGAAGTAGTTTTCAGCGCGGAACGTCCAGGGATGAACGAGCAGCCCCGCTGCATGCGCTTTGCCGACGAGATCGGTCGGCGCCGCCGAGCTTCCGTCGGCGTTGCGCGGCAGCAGCAGCGCCTTGTTCGGTCCGATGCCATCGACCACGCGCCGCAGCGCGCGCAGGGCCGGCATGGTGAGAAGATCGGCGTAGGTGCGCGGATCGCCGCTCGCGGCGAAATCGGCGGGCCGGCCTTCGGAATCGATCAGCATGACGAGCCGCACGCTCGTCATCGCCCGCAGCTTCTGAAGCGTCCCCAATTCGAAGCATTGGATGAAGACCGGCGAATCGCGACGATCGAAGCCGTAGCGGTTGAGCTCGGCGATCAGCGGGCTCGTCACATCGACGCCGCGGGCGGCGAAATAGGTCGGGTGCTTGAGCTCGGGATAGACGCCAATCACACGGCCGGCGCGCGCGCTTTCGGCGATCACAAGATCGAGGATCTCCGACAGCGCCGGAATGGTTTCGGCATTGTCGTATTCGATGTTCTGCGGGCGCAGCTGCGGCAGACGCTCGCGGCACCGGAGCGTCTTGAGTTCGGCCAGCGTAAAGTCTTCGACGAACCAGCCGGTGACGGTCTGGCCGTCGACCTGACGAGTCGTGCGGCGGTCGGCGAAGGCGGGATGGTCGGCGACGTCGGTCGTGCCGCTGATCTCATTCTCGTGGCGCGCGACGAGCACGCCATCCTTGGTGGGCACGAGATCGGGCTCGATGAAATCGGCGCCTTGCGCGATCGCCAGCCTGTAGGCCGCCATCGTGTGCTCGGGGCGCTCGCCGCTCGCGCCGCGATGGGCGATGACGATCGGACGCGCTGTCATCTGCGATTCCTTTCGGTTCGGCGCAGGTTCGATGGAAGCGCAGCCGGCCGCAAGTCCGGCGCCCAGAATGGCGAGATCGCGGCGGGTAATCACAGGCGTTCGTCGCGCGGCGCAAGGCGCGTCATGAACAGGCCGGTAAGCACGATCGTCGCCGCCGTCAAAAGTGAGAGCGCGCCAAACGAGCCGGCGAGGGTCGGATCGATATTGGGAAAGGCGAGATCGAAATTGTGGGCAGCGAGCGCATCGAGCAGCATGCCGGGAAAAGCGAGGCCGACGGCGGCTTCGGCGCGGTCGGTCGGGTCTTCGCCGAGCAGCTTGAGGATCAAGGCGGTGAGCGGGACGAAGGCGGCGACGGTCGCCCCCGCGAGGAGCATCATCTGCCCTTCTCCCGGGAAGAACACGAGGTGGCCGTAGAACCGGAAAAGCAGCACGGCGACGAGCCAAAGGACGAAGCCAAGGGCGGCGGATTTCAGGATCATGGGTGACCTCCAGCCTGCCCTATGGCCCGACGCCGCGCCCATGTCGAGGGCGAGGCTGGCGCGGCGCACAGGCTTGCGCTTAGGTGCCCGGACGCAATGGGAGAGCCTGAACGTGTCCATTCGCATCGCCGCGACGCTCGCGGCCGCGCTCGTCTGCATCGCCTGCACGCCACCCGCCGCAAAAGCGCCCGCGACTGCCGATGCCGGCGCCGGATGCGCGGCGCAGGCGGCGCGGACATGGGACGCCGCAGGCAAAGCCTACGCCGTTTCAGTCGCCACGGTCGGAGCCACCTGCGCGGAAGCTACAGCGGTGCTGAAGGTCACCGCCCCGGACGGCGCCGTCGTCCATGAAGAGACCTTGCCAGCGGCCCAAACATTCGGCCTGCGCGACGCTGCGACCTCCGCCGAGATGAAGACCGCCCTCGAAGAGACGCTATCGTCTGGCGACGGCATGAACACCACGGCGGCCCTGCCGGAATGGGCCGAAGGCGTCGATGCGCCGGGCGATGAATTCCCGTTCATTCCCGAACCCGGCCTCGACCGCGCCGCCTATGCCGCGCTGCGCGCAGCGAAAACGCCCATGCTTTGCTACATCCAGGGCGGCGAGAGCCTCGGCTGCTGGCGGCTCGACGGCGCGGTGATGGTCAAGATCGGCGCGCAGACGTTTCCGGGCTAAGCCTCAGGTCTCGACGAGGCCGCGCCGCCATTCGCTGTCGCGGCGTTCTGCGGCGAGATAATCGCGGGACCGCATTTCCATGAGACGGCTCGCGGTGCGCTCGAACTCGAAGCTTTGGTCGCCGGCGGGATAGAGCGCGTCAGGCTCGGCGTCAGCGGCGCAAAGGAGCTTCACTTTGGCCTCGTACAGTGCATCGATCAGGTTGCGGAAGCGCGCGGCCTCTTCGCGTCTCGCCGGCCCGAGCTTCGGCACGTCGTCGAGGAGAACGGCGTCGAAATGCTCGGCGATCTGGATGTAGTCGGCGGCGCCGAGCGGGCGCTCGCACAATTCGGCGAACTCGAAACGCGCGCAGCCGGCCGCGGCGCGGCGCGCCACGAGCTTGCGCCCCTGCACGTCGAGTTCGACCGGGCGCGGCGCGGCGCCCATCGTCAGGCGCGCCCAGGCGCGATCCATGGCTTCGCTCGCGAACGGTCCAAGTGGCGCGAAATAGACCGGCTCTGCCATCAGCCGCTGCAGGCGATAGTCGCGCGCGGCCGGCAATTCGACGACGTCGAGCTTCGCCTCGATGAGACCGATAAAGGGCAGGAAGAGCTGGCGGTTGAGGCCATTCTTGTAGAGGTCTTTCGGCGGCCGGTTCGACGTCGCGACGACCACGACGTCGAGCGCGAACAAGCGCTCGAACAGCCGGCCGATGAGCATGGCGTCGGCGATGTCGCTGACCTGCAATTCGTCAAAGCACAACAGCCGCGCGCGGGCCGCGACGTCCTTGGCGCAAGCGTCGATGAGCTGGTCCTGACCGGTCTCCCCGCGCGCCCGCGCCGCCCGCATGAAGGCGTGCCGCGACAGCATGAACTCATGGAAGTGGACGCGCCATTTGCGGGCGACCGGCGCGGCCTCGAAAAACAGATCCATGAGCATGGATTTGCCGCGTCCGACGCCGCCCCAAATGTAGAGACCGCGGGGCGCTGAGCCGCCGCCGAACCAAGCGTCCGGACGCCATTTGCTTAGCTGAGCTGCGAGATCGTCCAGCCGGCCGGCGATCGCCTCTTGCGCGGAATCGGCCTCGATCGCGCCTGCCGCACAGCGCGCCGCATAGGCCGCGCGTGGCCCGACGGCTTCGGCGCGCGCCATCAGGAGCCGAAATCGCGCTCGAGCGCGGCCAGCGCTTCGGCGTCGCCGCTGACGGCGCCGCGCCATTCCTTGCCGGCGCGCCAGAACACCAGGGGGTAGGCCACTTCCGCATCGTTGGCGCGGACGATCACAGCGATCCGGTCAAGCGCGGCGCGGCCCCATTCGAGGTAACCGTCCGCGGCCGCGGGCTCGAGCGCCTCGGCCGCACAAGGTTGTTCACCGTCGCGGAAGCAGGCCACGTAGGTCGCCCAGTCGAGACGGGCGGCGAGGCTCGCGACCCGCGCCAGGTTCGCCGGTGCATAGTCCTCGTCGCGCGGCGCTGCGATCATCACCCGCACGCCGACGCCGCGCTTCGCCAAGCGGGCGGCGAGACCGCGCTCCAGTTCGGCGCAGGCGGGGCAATCAGGCGTCGAGACGATCCAGACCTCGGCGCGATCGTTGGCGGGGATGAACGGCGCATCGGCCAACGCATCGGGCAAAGACGCGCGATCCACCGCGATCACGAGCGGCCCGCGGGCCGACGCGCCGCCGCGGTTCATCAACGTCCATCCCGCCGCCGCGAACGCGACCGCAACCGCTGCAAGGACGGCAACGAACACAACGGGACGCGCAATGACCGATTTCGACACGCAGAACCTCTTGGGCCCGCGTTGAAGCGGCTTCGGCGGCTGAAGGCAAGCGGGGGCGCCCTTGAAGGGTTTGTAATCTCGCGAAGTCTCGCGCGTATGGTCGAGCGCTTATCCGCGGCGCGGGCGCTCCTCCACAGGCAACTTTGATCAACCGCCGCCGAACTTCTTCTCGAGGGCCTCGATGCCGATCACGCCGACGGCGGCTTTGGCCTGATCGATGGTCACGCCGTTGGACCCTTCAGCGGTCACTGCCACGCCGCGCCCGACGATGCCGTAGCTCACGGTGCCTGCGCCTTTCGACACCTCCTCGGTATGGACGCGTCCGCCGATCGTTTGGGTCTTGGAATAGCCGTTCGCGTCCTGGCGGTTCTCCTGGACGTTCATGCCGGCCGCCATGCCGGCGACCGCGCCCATCGCGCCCATGTGCATCACCCGCAGGGTCAAGCTCGCATCGCCGTTCTGGTAGATGCCTTCGGCCTGGGCGACGCCCATGGCGGCGCCGTTGGACGTCGAGACGAGGGCGAGACCGCCCGGTAGAGACTGCGGCAATTGCGCCTGCAATTGCGCCGGATCGACCGCCGCCGCCGTTCCCATCGATTGGGCCTGCTCGGCCTGGCGCTGCAACGCATCGAGATCGACCTCGCCGCCGCCCGGCAGCGTCACCTTGCCGGTGACGGGTTGCGTGGGCGTTGCGCCTTGGCCGATGGCGGCCAGGCCCGGAGCCGCAATGCCGCCGATGGTCGTGCGGACGGCGGCGATCACCGCCCCCGTCACCACGCCCGCGACGATCGCGACGACGACAATGGCGACGAGATAACCGACGCGCTTGTCTTGCGGCGTCTGCATCAGGCGCGGCAGTCCGAGATAGACGAGCACCAGCGAGTAAAGCCCGAGAATCCCAAGAACCGCGAGCGGCGGAAACAGGGTGAACACGCCGGCGAGGAAACCGGCCGTGGAGGCGTAGGCGGCGAGCTTGTGCGCTTGCGCGGAATTTTGCTGCGAGCCGAACGTCGGCGCGAGCGCATTGGTGATAAGGCCCAGAAGAAACACGCCCGCGACGCCCATCACGACCTGCAGCACAGCGCTGACCGCGCCGGCGACGATCGGCACGCGGTAGCTGAAGCCAAACCCGGACACGCCGAACACTGACATGCCTATGAAAGCGGCCACGGCCGCGACGATCGCGAGCGGCGCGACATAACCCGTGTAGAGCTTGCCGATATCGACAGTCTCGCCGGCGATGCGCTCCCATTCGGGCTTGGGGGAAACAAGGATGTTCTTCGCGCGCTCGACAAGGCTTGGCGCACTCGATTTGATTACGTCGGTATCCATGGATCCCTCTCCAAATCGGGTACATGCAAAATGGCCAGGGGCGGAACGCGCCTGGGCGGGGTCGTCATCAGCGGCAGGCTCGTTCGCACATCAACTTCTCGACCTGCTGCGCAGCCTTCGAAGGACGGCAAACCTCAATAATCGATGTGGCGACGCACTTATCACGATTGGAGGCTACCAGTCGGCGATGACGCTGCGGTAACACCATGGGCAGGCCAAGCCCTGCGCGGCGAAAATCGTTCGAGCTCTCCAGTTTCGTCCCCGTCTCAGCGCAGCTACGGTCCCGCCATGGCCCAGCTTTTCCCTGCCCGCATGACCGCTCAGCTCGACGGCGATTTCGTCGTCTTTCTCATCGGCATGCGGGTGAACCGCTGGTGGAAAGTCTGGAAGTGGGCCCCGATCGCGGCGGCGATGCCGCGCATGCTCATCGAACTCGCGAAGCGCCCAGAGCTCGGCCTGCTGCACGCGCGCAGCTTCTTCGGGTTTCCGAACATTTTCGTACTTCAGTACTGGCGCAGCTTCGAGATGCTGCACGCCTATGCGACGGATAAGTCCCTCGCGCACCTGCCCGCCTGGCGCGAATTCAATCGCGCCGTCGCCTCAAACGGCGATGTGGGCATCTGGCACGAGACCTTCCTGGTGAAGGACGGCGCGCACGAGAGCGTTTACAACAACATGCCGTTGTGGGGGCTGGCTGCCGCCGGGGCCCACGTCCCCGCCGAAGGGGCGCGCAAGAGCGCCAAGGGCCGATTGCGCCGAACGGACGGCTCCGACCAGCCGATCGAGTCCTAGCGCGAGCGCTATTTCGCGACGCGCACGCTCTCGAGATCGTAGCTGCCAACGTCGCTCGGCCAGCTGAGCATCACGACCTTATCGGGCGCGCCGTCGAGGACTTCGAAAGTGCGCGCGCCGCCTTCGGACGGACCGAGCGGGCCGCACGGGATGATCACGTCCTGCGTCTTGCCGGCGATGTAGGCGTCGTAAGCGTCTTTGTCTTTGCCGGTCGGCCAGAGTTCGAAACGGGTGTGGCCCGTCGCGCCCCAGCCCTGGCGCGCCGGGACCAGATCGCAGGTCTCGCCGCCGGGCGATGCCGCGCGCACGGCCGCCAGAACGGCCTCGATCGGGGCATCGGCGGCTTTCGCAAAGACCTGCACGACGGGCGAGCGATAAATCTGGCCTTCGGGTCCAGAGCCGACCGCTACGATGCCGGGCAGCGCCTCATCGCCCTCGAGTTTCAGGGTCGGACACGCATAGGCATTCAGCGCCACGCCGCCGCCTTTCACTTCGCCCCAGGTGCAATCCTTGAAAGCCTCGCCGGTCAGTTGCGGCGGCGGCGGCGCGACGGTCGACGTTTCCGGTTTGGTCGCATCTTCGGCCGGGGCTTTGGGCGTGCACGCGCCTACGGCCGCTACCAAGGCGGCCATCACGATCAATCGACGCATGCGTGTCTCCCGAATTGGTCTGCCGGCGCTTACCGGAAAAGGCTCTTGGCGACAACCGACCGGTCAGCGGCCATGCGCCCACCGTTAACCATGCTTTGGGCGCGGCCGGGGCATTTCTGGGCCCGTCCGGGGTCGCTGCCCCCTTTTCCCGGTCCGCACATCGTGGTCAGGTGCGGCTGATTTTGAGGACGCTCATGGCCGACGCCGCCCAACCCATGCCGCGCGCCGCGGCCGGGGCCTTTCGCAGCAAGCACATCATCGATGAGCTGATCGAAGAGCGGGCCCCAACCTTGGCGGCGAGCCCGGCCTGGCCGGCCATTCGGCCGGGTCTCTATTCCGTGCTGAACTACGGCAAAGCGCGCACCATGGCCGACGCGATCGCCCCGATGGACGGCCGCAGCGCGCTGGAGCACATCAGCCGGCTCCTGCATCTCAATACGCGGGTGCGCGGTCTCGAACACCTGCCCAAGTCCGGCCGTTGCGTCGTGATCGCCAACCACCCGACCGGGATCGCGGACGGCATCGCGGTGTACGACGCGCTGAAGGGCGCGCGCCCCGACGTCTGCTTCTTCGCCAACGCCGACGCGCACCGCGTCTGCGCCGGCTTCATCGATATCCTGATCCCGGTCGAATGGGTGCAGGACAAGCGCACGATCGAAAAGACCAAGCGCACCCTGCGCATGGCCCAACAGGCGTTCCAGGACGAGCGCCCGATCATGATCTTCCCCGCCGGGCGCCTCGCGCGCCGGATCGATGGCAAGATCCAGGACCCGAGCTGGGAGCCGTCGGCGGTGTCGCTGGCGCGCAAGCACAAGGCGCCGATCGTGCCGATCCACGTGATCGGGCCCTATCCATTTTTCTTCCACACCTTCGATCGCATCTCGAAGGAGCTGCGCGACATCACGCTGTTCCACGAATTGCTGAACAAGGAAGGCCGCTTGTTCGACATCATGATCGGGCCGCCGATCGCGCCGGATCTGCTCGGCGGCGACGCCGAGGCCGCGACGCTCGAACTCAAGCACTTCGTGGAATGGGACCTGCCGATGGCGCCGGACAAGCCGTTCGCGCGGGCCTGAGGTGCGGATCTTCGACATCAGCCAGACGCTCCGGGCGGGCGTACCCGTCTGGCCCGGCGACACGCCGTACGAAGAAGTCCGGACCTGGACGATCGCCGACGGCCCGGTCAACGTGTCGCGCATTACGCTCTCCACGCATACGGGCGCGCACGCTGATGCGCCGCTGCATTATGACGCCGATGGCCTGCCGATCGGCGAAGTCGCGCTCGACGTCTATCTCGGTCCCTGCCGCGTCATCGACGCCCGCGATTTCGGCCCGGTGATCGAAGCTGCTCACCTCCCCGAGACCCTGCCGCCGCGCGTCTTGTTCCGTACTTTTGAAGAATTTCCGCATGCGCACTGGCCCGCAAACTGGACGGTGGTTTCTCCCGGCGCGATCGAGGCCCTGGCCGATCGCGGCGTGCGGCTGATCGGCATCGACGGGCCGTCGCTCGATCCGCAGGAATCCAAGACCATGGATGCGCACCAGGCGGTGCGCCGGTGGGGCCTTGCGATCCTGGAGGGTCTCGTCCTCGATGCGCCGCCGCCCGGGGATTACGAGCTCATCGCTTTGCCGCTCAAGCTCGGCGCCGCCGACGCCGCGCCGGTGCGTGCGGTCCTGCGGACGCTGCGATGATCCGCGACGCGTTCGTCCTTCCGGAAGGACAAATCTACCTGCTCGGCCATTCCCTCGGGCCGGCGCCGAAGGCGGCGCTCGCCGCAGTCGAGCGCGCAGCTTCGGTCGAGTGGGCGCAAGGGCTCGCCGCGAGCTGGAATGATGCGCACTGGTTCACCGCGCCGGAGCGCGTCGGCGGCAAGATCGGATCGCTCATCGGCGCACCGCCGGGTTCGGTGATCGTCGCCGATTCCGTTTCGGTGAATGTCTTCAAGCTCGCCGCGGCGGCGCTGCGGGCAGCGCCCACGGATCGCCGCGTGATCCTGATCGAAGACGAGACCTTCCCGACCGATGGCTATGTCATCGAAGGTCTCGCAAGGCTGGCGTCCGACGTTCAGATCGCGCGCGCGCCGCGCGATCGTCTGTTCACTGACATCAGCGCGCAGACCGCGCTCATCCTCGCGTCGCAGATCGATTTTCGCACCGGCGCTGCGTTCGACATCGAAGCGCAGACCGCATCCGCGCGCTGTGCCGGCGCGCGCGTGTTGTGGGACCTCAGCCATTCTATCGGCGCCGTCGCGCTGGACCTTTCGGCCATGGGCGTCGAACTCGCAATCGGCTGCGGCTATAAATATCTGAACGGCGGCCCAGGCGCACCCGCCTTCGCGTTCGTCGCGCCGCACCTTATCGACGCACTCGAAAACCCGATCTCCGGATGGTTCGGACACGCCGCGCCGTTCGCGTTCGAGCCCCAGTATCGTCCGGCGCCGGACGCACGGCGGTTCGCGGCCGGCACGCCGCCGATCCTGTCGCTTACGGCGCTCGAGGCCGCTGTCGATCTCGCCTTGACAGTTCCGCCGCAGCGCGCGGCGGCGCATGTCGCGACCTTGCAGGCGGCCTTCCTCGACGCGCTCGCCGGCGCGCTCCCCTGCCTGAGCCCGGCCGCGCGCGGCGGCCATCTCGCGTTCGCCCATCCCGAGGCGTTGGCGCTGAAAACGGCCTTGATCGCGGCCGGATTGATCGGCGATTTCCGCCCGCCCGATACGATCCGTTTCGGCTTTTCGCCGCTGTTCCTGAACGAGCCGGACGTCGTGCGCGCGGCGGGAATAGTGCGGGAGGTTCTCGCCGCCGAAGCGTGGCGCGGCGCGGCGCATAGCGGGGTGGTGACGTAGGCGGCGGAAGCCGCCCTACCGCGTCGTCACTTTCTCCCGCGGCGTCGAGATCTCGCGCTCTTTGGCCTCGAACTTCGGCTTGGGGAGCAGCCGGAAGCGGCTTTGGCACCAGGCGAAGTCGATGCCGATGTCGATCAGCGCGTCCGAGCGCCCGCAGGGACATAGGAAGGGGAGGATCGCGCCGACCGTGTAGGTCTCGCCGGCGACCAGCGGCGTGGGCTCGCCCGTCATGTGATTGGGGCCGGCGTTGACGCAGAGAACGAGATCGCCCGGGCCGACGTCATAGCTCATGGTCTCATCCCTTCCGCCTGCGCCGCGATCGCGGATCGCGGCGGCGTCTCCCTTAGCAGATCGCGACGGCGCGCCCCATGCGCGAATAGCTCAGCCGTCGGCGAAAATGGAGGCTGCGGCGTGAGCCGCGATCCCTGATTGAGCGGCGCATCGGACGCCATCGCCGCGCTCAGGCTGCAGCGCTTGGCCGGGCGGCGGCGCGGGCATGCCAGGCGCGCAGATGCGCCAGGTCCTGCGGGATTTCGAGGCCGATGAAATTCGCGAAGTCGAGGCAAGTGAGCAGCGCGACGTCCGCGATGGTGTAGGCGCGGCCGTCGAGCCAGTCGCGACCGGCGAGCGTCGCGTCGAGTTCGCGCATGAAGGTAAGGGCCTGGGTGCGCTGCGTTTCGCCGAACTCCTTGAATTGCGGCTTCACGAGCGGCGCCGTGAGCGGGTGCGTGTGCATCCAGACCATGCCGACCGCGCGCTGCAGGCGCAGTTCGACGCGGCGCGTGAGGGCGTCGATCTCGGCGGCGTTGAACGGGTCGGTCCCGAACAGCGGCGGCTCGGGATGGAGCGCGTCGAGATAGCGGCAGATCGAGAGGCTCTCGGTCAGCACGCGCCCGTCGTCGAGCTGCAGCGCCGGGACCTGGCCGAGCGGATTGAGGGCGAGGAAATCGGGATGCTTGTGCTCGCCCTGGCGCAGAGCGAGGTCGCGCATCGGGATCGAAACGCCCTTTTCGGCGAGCACGATACGGACGCGGCGCGGATTGGGGGCGGGGTTGGGGGCGTTGAAGAGGAGCATGAGGCTTGAAAAACACCGGCCCCGCCCTGGGCGCAAGCCGTCCCTCGTCATCCCCGCCGAGCGCAGCGAGAGCGGGGAGCTTGTTCAGGACATTGCACGAGGTCCCGGATCGGCGCTGCGCGCCGTCCGGGATGACGCGAAGGGCCAGCCGCCTCAGACCTGCCGCTCGACCAAGAGCTTCTTGATCTCGCCGATCGCCTGCGCGGGGTTGAGGCCTTTGGGGCAGACCTGCGCGCAATTCAGGATCGTGTGGCAGCGATAGAGCCGGAACGGGTCTTCGAGCGCATCGAGGCGGTCGCCGGTGTGTTCGTCGCGCGTGTCGGCGACCCAGCGGTAGGCCTGCAAGAGCGCCGCGGGGCCCAGATACCGATCGCCGTTCCACCAATAGGAGGGGCAGCTCGTCGTGCAGCAGGCGCACAGGATGCACTCGTAGAGGCCATCGAGCTTGGTGCGTTCGTCCGGCGATTGCGCCCATTCCTTCTCGGGCTCGGGCGTGTCGGTCTGCAGATAGGGCTCGACCGACTGGTATTGGGCGAAGAAGTTCGTGAGGTCCGGCACCAGGTCGCGGATCACCGGCATGCTCGGCAGCGGCGAGACCACCAGGGAGCCGCCCTCCACTTCGTCGATGCCCTTGGTGCAGGCGAGCGTATTGCGGCCGCCGATGTTCATTGCGCACGAACCGCAGACGCCCTCGCGGCAGGAGCGGCGGAAGGCGAGCGTGGAATCCATCGTGTTCTTGATGGAGATCAGCGCGTCGAGGACCATAGGGCCGCAAGCGTCGAGATCG
Source organism: Caulobacterales bacterium (assembly GCA_049317545.1). Classification (GTDB taxonomy): domain Bacteria; phylum Pseudomonadota; class Alphaproteobacteria; order Caulobacterales; family Aquidulcibacteraceae; genus REEB506. Next base: position 16,324 of record JBMOIB010000043.1, read on the forward strand.
ACGTCATAGGTGTCCCAGCGGGGGTTTTCGCCGCTTTCGGGGTCGTAGCGGTACACTTTGAAGGTCCGGACGCGCTTGGCGCCGGCCGGGGCGGCGTAGTGCTTGCCCTTCTTGACCTTGGAATTCTTCGGCAGCGTCAGCTGGACCATCGTCGAACATTCCCTCAAGCCCCCGGCCCTGCGTGGATTTCAGGACGCGGCGGCGCTGTTTCGCCACGTTCGGGGGTCTCCTGCAAGAGTTAGTGCGCGCGAAGGGGCGGACGGTGCGTTGGAACGCCGCAGACGGGCGCTCTCAGCGAACGATGTTCGTCTCCGGCACTTCGCCCGGATCCGCCGGCAGGAATTCGCTCTTGGGCTCGACTGCCGCGGGTGGCGGCGGCGGGCGCGTCCAGATCGGCGCGAAGTAGATTAAGGCGCCCAGGGCCGGGCCGATGATCGCGGCGGCGATGGCGGGAACGAACAAACGTCGGCGGGCAGTTTCTGGGTCAACGCCCGCAGCGACGGCCCGCTGCCGGGCGAGATCGATCAGGCCGACGGCCAGGGCATAGAGCAGCGGCGGGACGAGCCCCAGACGCCAATCCAGCGCCGCCGGCCCATGGATGAGCGGCGCGACGAGGCCAAGCGTGAAGCCCGTCAGCGTCGCAAACTCGATCAGGCCCGCGCGCCACGGCTTCAGCGTGCGCCGCAAGCGCCGCCGCCGCTCCATCAATTCTTCGCCGAGTGCCGACCAATAGCCCATGGCGGACGGTGATAGGCGCAGTCCCCGGAAGATCAAGTCAGTGCAGGCTTGCACGGCAGCCCGATCGCGCGGAAATGTGACGGCATGAGTTCGCACGCGCACCATCATGGGTCCGGTCACGACCATGCGCACGGGCATGGCCACGGGCATCATCACCACCACGGTCCGGCCGTATCGTCGGGGCGCTATGGCCTCGCGATCGGGCTCAATCTCGCGTTCGTGGCGGTCGAGGTTGCGGCCGGCGTTTTCGCCAAGTCCACGGCGCTCCTCGCCGACGCTGGACACAATCTCTCCGACGTCCTCGGCCTTGCGGTCGCCGCCGCCGCGGCCTGGTTCGCGGCGCGGCCCGCGAGCGCGCGCCGCACCTTCGGGTTCGGCAAGGCGCCGGTGCTCGCCGCGCTGCTCAATGCGCTGGTTCTCATGTTCGCCTGCGGCGCGCTCGCGCTCGAAGCGATCCGACGGCTCGCCGAGCCTGCGGTCACGCAGGGCCCGATCGTGATGGCGGTTGCGGCCGCCGGCGTCGTCGTCAACGGCGCCTCGGCGCTCCTATTCCTCGGCGCGGCGCGATCGGACGTCAACGCGCGCGGCGCGCTGTTGCATCTGGCCGCCGACGCCGCCGTATCGGGCGCCGTCATCGTCGCCGGCGCCGCGATCTGGCTCACGGGCTTTTCCTGGATCGATCCGCTCACCAGCCTTGGCGTTGTCGCGATGATCGTCTGGTCGACCTGGGGCCTCATGCGCGACGCGCTCAACGATGCGCTGGACGCCGCGCCCGCGCATGTCGACGTCGGCGCCGTGCGCGCGTTCTTGACCGCGCAGGCGGGCGTGGCGGCGGTGCACGACCTGCATGTGTGGCGTCCGACGGCGTCGTCTACCGCGCTCACGGCGCATCTGGTGGCGCCGGACGGCGTAGCTGACGGGTTCACCGCCGGCGTCGCCGAGGCCTTGCGCGCCTCGTTCGGCATCGCCCACGCGACACTGCAGGTCGAGACCGCGCAGACCGGATCCTGCCCGAACTGCTAGGGCGACGCTGGGGGCGACGTCCTCCTGTCGTCATCCCCGACGCAGCGCGCAGCGCGGAGATCGGGGACCTTGTCCCAGGTTCACACATGAACAAGGTCCCGGGTCGCGCTTACGCGCGCCCGGGATGACGCGTGAACCCTAACCGGGCCCGATCAGGTCCCAGCGGCCGCCGTAGAGATCCTCGAACACCGCGACCATCCCATAGGGCTCTGTGCGCGGCGCTTCCAGGAAGCGTACGCCGGCGGCGGCGAAGGCGGCATGGTCGCGGGCAAAATCGTCCGTATGCAGAAAGAAAGAGACGCGCCCGCCGGCCTGGGCGCCGATCGCGCCTTCCTGCGCGGCGGCGGACGCCTTGGCGAGGATCAATCCGGTTCCGCCGCCGGGCGGGCTCACGCGCACCCAGCGCTTGCCGGCGCCGAGCGCGACGTCCTCGCTCAGCGTAAAGCCGAGCGCGCCGACGAAGAAGGCGATCGCCTCGTCATACTCGCGCACGAGGAACGTGACGGCGGTCAGGCGTGCGCCGCTCACGCGCCGAGCGTCACGGACTGCGACAGGCGAACAGCGCCCTTTTCGTCGTAGACCTGCAGGACCACACGCGGCCGCGGGCTGGTCCAATAGATGTCGATCAGTCCGAAATTGCGGTCTCGCCAAGCGGTCCCGACACGCCGTTCGTTGGGCGGCAGAACGGGCATGACTTGCGTCAGGCCGGACGACGTCAGCTCCCACAGCGGCGCCGCGTTCGGGCGATCGAGCTTGGTGAGTTCTCCGTAGTGAACGTCGCCGCTGAGGCAGACGAGATTGGCGACGCTCGCGCGGTCGAGCGTCGTGAACAGACGCTGCTGGTCGGCGCCGAAGTTCTCCCACGTCTCCCAACCCGTGCCGCGCGACAGGACCTGGATGCTCGATCCGAAGAGCCGGATATCAGCGGGCGCGGCGAGCTGTTCCTCAAGCCACCGCCATTGGGTCTCACCGAGGATCGTCGCGCCGGGGTCTTCGTTTTTCAGATAGGGCCCGGGAACCGGCAAGCCGCGCAGCCGGCGCTGCACGGCCCAGGCGGCGTATCGGCTCCAACTCTTGCTCGTCGAGACGAGCGGTGTGCGGTTCCAGCGGAGGTCCGGGAGAAGGATTTGCACGCGGCGCCCCGCCGGGCCGAACACATAGGATTGGTAGAGGCCGTCGGGCCGCGCGCGCCGCGCGCTGTCGGCCGCTTCGCCCCAGAAATCGCAGAAAATCTTCCGCGACTCTTCCTTGCGCGGATATTCGACGCCGATGTCGTTCTCGCCGTAATCGTGATCGTCCCAGACCGCGAGGATGGGAACCGACTCGCGCAGGCGCTTGAAGCCCGGCTTGGCGGCGAGCTTGGCGTACTTGGCCTTGATCACTTCAGGATCACGCGTGTCGCCATAGATGTTGTCGCCCAGAAACACGAACAGATCAGGCTTGGTCGCGAGCACGACGTCCCAGATCGGCTGATCCTTGTCCTGGTGCGCACAGGCGCCGAAAGCGACCCGCTTCACGGCCTGATCCGCGCCGAACACGGGATCGGCGAACGCCGCCGGGGCGGCGGCCGCGAGCGCAAGGCCGGCGCCGGCTTGCACGACATGGCGGCGGGTGAAGTCCGGCGTAAGCGGCGGAATGGGCATGGGGCGGTCTCCAGGCGAGGACGCGGGCTTGTAGCACGTCGGCGCGCGGCGCGCGCATAGGCGCGGTGTGCGAAGCCGGGCGCGCTTTCCCTGTGCGAGGAGCGGTCACGGCGGACGCAGCGGTTATGACCGTCGTCTTCGCTTTGGCGCCATTCTACACTACGACCTGGACCTCACGCGGTTCTGAGTCTCGTTGCGCGGATTCACCCGCTATGTGGGTCGACCCAAAAAGGACTTCTCGATGCGCCTCGCCCTCCTCGTCGCCGCCCTTGCTCTCATTGCCGCCGAAGCCATGGCTGAGCCGCGGATCTCGCGCGGTCGTATGACCGTTGAAAGCGGCGTGCGCGTCACGCCGGTCGTGGATGGGCTGGCCTATCCCTGGTCGATGGCGTGGCTGCCGGATGGTGCGATCGTCGTCACCGAGCGTGAAGGCCGTATACGGATGATCCGCGACGGCGTCCTCGCCGCTGCGCCGATCGCCTTCCCCGCTCCCGTCACGTCCGGCGGCGACGGCGGCATCACCCGCGGCCAGGGCGGCCTGATGGACGTGGCCGTAAGCCCGAATTTCGCGAAGGATCGCACGCTCTATTTCACCTATGCGGAAGGTGATCCGAAGGCGAACCGCACAATCGTCGCGCGCGCGAAACTGGACGGGACGAGCCTCACCAAGCTGACGACGATTTACGCGAACCCCGACTTCAAGGAGCGCGGCCAGCACTTCGGCTCGCGCCTGCTTTTCACGCCGGACGGGTCGCTGCTCGTCAGCATTGGCGACGGCGGCAATCCGCCGGTCGAGTTCCAAGGCGCGCACATCCGACTGCAGGCGCAAAGCACCTCCACGGTGTTCGGCAAAGTGCTGCGGCTCACGCCGGACGGGCGGGCGCCGAAAGACAATCCGTTCGCTGCGCGCAGCGACGCGCGGCCTGAAATCTGGAGCCTCGGGCACCGCAACATTCAGGGTTTGGCGCGCGACAGCGCGACCGGGCGCATCTGGGCAAACGAGCACGGAGCCGCCGGCGGCGACGAGTTGAACATCCTCGAAGCCGGCGCCAATTACGGCTGGCCGACGGCGACCTTCGCGCGCGAGTACGCGGACGGCGCGCTGATCTCAGACAAAACGCGCGCACCCGAGATGCGCGATCCCGTAATCGTCTGGCTCGACACGCATGCGCCGTCCGGCCTTGCAATCTATCGCGGCGACCGCCTGCCCGCTCTGCAAGGCGCGATCCTCTCCGGCGGCCTTATCACGCAAGACATTCGCGTCGTGCGCCCACAGGACGGCCAGCGCGCGCGCGAAACCCGCATCCCGATCGGCGAACGCGTGCGCGACGTGCGCGTTGGGCCCGACGGCTTCGTCTATGTTCTGACGGACGGCGAGAAGGGCCGGCTGCTGCGGATCGAGCTGGCGGAGTGACGCGCGGGCGGCGACGGCCTGAAATGCAGATGCGAAGGCCGCTCACGTTTGCAGCGCAGATCCCGATTGTCATCTAAGAGCTGCGCGACTGATTGGAACGCCGACTCTTGTGGAGCGAGCCGGCGGGGCAAGTGGAGGCTGGCCCCTCTCCCCTCGTGGGAGAGGGTGGATCGCGCGCCATTGCGCGCGAGACGGGTGAGGGGTGTTTGCGCGAACATCCGAAGGCTGAGGTTCACCCCTCATCCGGCGCTCACGCGCCACCTTCTCCCACGAGGGGAGAAGGACGAGCTCTCAGTACACCCGCTTCTTCGGCGGGATTGTCTGGACTTCGTTGGTCATCGTGTTGGCGTGCACCGGGCGGTAGTCGATCTTCACCGCGCCGGAGCCCTCGTCGAGCCAGGCGAGCGTGTGCTTCATCCAGTGCTCGTCGTCGCGCTCGGAGA
>JBMOIB010000044.1:0-20738 GCA_049317545.1 Caulobacterales bacterium
GGGCGCGTAGCTCAGCGGGAGAGCACCACGTTGACATCGTGGGGGTCACAGGTTCGATCCCTGTCGCGCCCACCATTTCCTTGTTTCGAGAAGCGCCGGTTCCTCGCTCTCGCCTGGCCCGCATCGACCTCCGCCGCCAAATCCGCTAGGAGATCGGGCTTCCAGGGCTTTTTTGCTCCGCGTCGAAAGCAGATAATGACGTTGTCATCCGCGATCGCGCTTGCCGTTTCCTTCGTTGTGACGTTCGCCGCGGCGTCGACCGGCGCCGCGTTTCGGCCGGGCGCCTGGTACGCCGCGCTGCGCAAGCCGGCCTGGACGCCCCCCAATTGGGCGTTCCCCGTGGTCTGGTCGGTGCTTTTCACCGGCATGGCCCTATCGGCTTGGCTCGTGTGGGAGGCGGCCGGTCCTGCTGCGCTTCCCGCCTTGGTCTTGTACGGCGCCCATCTTGTCGTGAACGCGGTCTGGTCGGTGCTCTTCTTCGGGCTCAAGCGTCTGGACTGGGCGATGGTTGAGGTCATTTGCCTGTGGCTCATGATTGCGGCCGTGATCGCTGCATTCGCGCCTTTGAGCCTGCCGGCGGCGCTTCTGCTCGCGCCTTACCTTCTTTGGGTCAGCGTCGCCGCGACGCTCAATTTTGCGCTGCTTCGCCTGAACGGCGCGCGCGGCCCGACATTGGCTTGAATGCGCCTGTGAAAAGGCTGACGCCGGCCGCCGCCTTTGGCGTTTACCGTCGCTGCGACTGCGCCCATAGCTCAATGACGACGCCCGCCGCACCGGCGCGACCGTCGCTGAAAGGCGCACGCCATGGCCAAGGGTCAAAAGAAGTCCACCCGCGAAACCCGAAAACCGAAGGCCGAAAAGAAGCCGCCGCCGCCGCCCGCGTCGCCCTTCGCGCCCTCCAAGCCCGGCAAGAAGTAAGCGCGCGTCAAGGCAATCGACGACGCGCCGCCTTGAGGCTTCAGCGGGTCTCTGCGAGGTAGTCGATCAATTGATCGGTCTCGGCCGAGCTGAGCGGGATCGGGGACATCCGCGTTCCCGGATAAGTTTTGAGCGGATCGGCCAGAAACGCCTTGAGGCGCGGCGGGTCCCAGGTTTCCGTGCGCCCGGCGAGCGCTGGCGAATAGGGGAAGTCCGCGCCGCCCACCTTGCGTCCGATCAGCCCGTTGAGATTGGGGCCGACGCCTGCGCGACCGTCGAGCCCATGGCAGGACCCGCACGCGCTTTGGAACACTGCGCGCCCGGCTGCGCTTTGTGCGGTGCGGGCCGTCGGCGCGGCGTGCGCAGCCGCACTGGGAGCGGCGCCTCCGGCCAGCGTCTTTTCTTCAAGCGCACGCCGCACGAGGATGAGCTTGCGGCTGTCGGTGAGAAGGGCCACCCGCCCGTCGGGCAGGGCGGCGATGTCACGCAGACGCTCGCCATCGAACGCGATGCGCTCCGTATGCTGAACAGATGGACCATTCAGGCGCAGGCGCCAGAGGCCGTTGTCCACAAGCGACGCGACGAGGAGGTCGCCACGCCAGCGCGGAAACTGCGCGGCCGGCGCCTCGATCAGGTTGGAGACGCCAATCGACGGCGTCCAGGCGAAGACCGGCGGTATGCCGACGCCGTGGCGGCCCTGCTCGGCGTTGAACGGCCACGGGCGTCCCCCGTACTGGACGCCGAGCGTGGCGTCCGGCCAACCGTAATCGCCGCCTGGGCGGATCAGGTTCAACTCGTCGCCGCCTTTCGGTCCGTGTTCGGTTTCCCAGATCCGCGCAGAACTGTCGATCATCAGACCTTGGCCGTTGCGGAGCCCGCTCGCGAAATGGGATGCGGCGCCGGTTTCGGCATCGATGGCGATGATTTTGCCAAGATCTGTGGTTGGGTCGCGCGAGGTTTTCGGCGTGCCTTCAGTGCCGTCCCAACCGAACTCGCCGGCTGAAAACAGCAGGCGCCGCTGGTCGAGGCGCGCGATGCGCCCCCCGGAAAAGTGACCCTCGAACAAAGTGTAGAAAGTCGTGGGGCGGAACCGGACGCACGGCTTGGCGCGGTAAATCGTGCGCCAAGCCCCACCGAGCGGGCGAACGCCGCGTTGATCGACGGCGAGATCCGCGGTCGACAGCCAAAGCTCGACGCAGTCTTCGACATAGCGGTGGTGGCCGACGAAGAGGCGCACCCGGCCGGCGCCGATCGGCTCGGCGAGAATGTCGGTGACGCGGAAGTACTTGGGCTCGAAGTTCGTTGCGTTGGCCGTGCGGGCGCGCATCCCCGCCTGATTCATCGGCGCCGTCAGATTGATCGGATGTGTCGTTCCGGCCGCGTCGACATAACCAAATTCGCCCCAGGGTTGGGCGTAAAGGATGAATTGTCCGACCGCGGCGATGCCGCCGCCGGCCCCTTGCGCCGCGGGCAGCGCGACGGTGACGGTCTCGATGTCATGAAGATGGGTAGCAATCGAGCGCCATGCCGCCATCGTAGCGGAATCGCGCGCATTGCGGGCCGCAGCCTTGCTGATGAAGGTCTTAACCTGCGTCAACACCTGGGCGTCCGAAGCGTAATTGCCCGCCACGACTCCGACGACGAAAGCGACGATTAACGCCATTGCGCCGGTCGCAGCGATCAGCTTTCGCGCCGCCGGCAATGGGAAGCGGCGCGCGCGCCCGGGGCGCTTGGCCAGGGCTGGGGGACTGGTGCGGTCGAGCATCGGGCGTCTCGCGGTCTGCGTTTGCGCCCTCCATGCAAAAAGCCTGCAAACCGCCGGTCGCCTTTAACGAAGGATTCGCCATGTCTGGTCGCCGGTCGGAAACCATTTTGAGGCAAATTGCGCCGATCGGGCGGAGCGCGACATGACCATTGCCTCTATGGCGGGAAGACTGCTTGCGCTGCTCGGGCGCAATCGGATCGTGCTGCCCGCAATCATTGGTCTCGGTGTTCTCGGTGCGCTGCTGGAAAGCGTCGGCCTCTATCTTTTTGTGCCTTTGGTGCAGGGGCTCAGCGGCGCCGAGATCCGGCTGCCGATCGGATTCGTTAATGATTGGATCGCCACGTTCCCCGCGCCCCACCGCATCGGCCTGTTCGCCGGACTGATCGTCGTTTGCATCGTCGCGAAGAACGCGCTCGCCTACGTCTGCGCTCTGTTGTGGTTCGGCGCCCAGAGCCAGGTCGTCCACAAAGTCCAAACACGGATTTTCGAGCAGGTCATACGGTCTGGCGCGGATTACTCCGCCGACAGCGCCCGCGCGACGCAAATCTCGGCGATCGCTTCGGAAAGCTGGAAGCTCGGTGAAGCCACGGTCGCTGTCTTCCGTACGCTGGTGTCGATCATCACCTGCGTCATCTTCGCGATCCTGTTGTTCGTGATCTCCTGGCGGCTGACGCTCATCGCTTTGGCGGCCATGGGCGTCGCGGCGGCCATTTTGTTCGCCATCACCAGGCAGGCTCAGCGTGTCGGCCAAGAGGCGCTCGGCGCGCTCAACACCTTCGGCGCCCATGCCTGGGAAAGCTTCAATGCGCTGCGGACGATCCGCGCTTTTGGCCGAGAGGGCGACGAGATCGAGCGGCTGCGTCGCCACAGCGAAGCCGTACGGCGGGGCCAGTTGCGCCAGGAAATGTTGTGGGCGCTGCCGTGGCGGTTCGGGGAGGTGAGCGCCACCTTGATCGTTGCTGCCTTGATCCTGACGGTCGGGCGCGATCCCCATGGCCTGGCGCTGTTCGTGGCGTTTCTTGCCGTCCTTTACCGCATGCAGTCGCCGTTGCGGGACGCGCTTTCAACCCGTGTCCAGTTGAATGGCCTTCAGCCCGTCGTCGCGCAGGTTTTCAAGGTGCTCGACGAAACTGCGCGTCCGATTCTCGTCTCCGGCGCGAAGCCCTATGCGGGCATGTCCATCGGCATCCGCCTCCAAGACGTGCGGTTCAGTTACGAAGCCGGCGAAGCGGAGGTTCTGCGCGGACTGACGCTCGACATCCCCGCCGGCAAGACGACCGCCATCGTTGGTCCGTCCGGAGCCGGAAAATCGACCCTGATCGACCTGCTGGCGCGGTTCCGCGATCCCACCGCCGGCCGCGTCTTCGTCGATGGAGTGGACTTGCGCGACCTCGACCTCGCGCAATGGCGTGCGCGCCTTTCAATCATGAGCCAGGACGTCTTCCTGTTCGACGCGTCTGTGCGCGAAAACATCCAGTATGGACGCGCCGACGCCTCTGAAGCGGCGCTGCGCGACGCCGCCCGGATCGCGCATGCGGATCGCTTCATCGAAAGCCTGCCGCAGGGCTGGGACACGCGCCTCGGCGACCGCGGGGGGCGCCTGTCCGGCGGTCAGCGCCAGCGGATCGCGCTCGCGCGCGCCATCGTTCGAGATCCGGAGTTCTTCCTGCTCGACGAAGCGACCAACGCGCTGGATGCCGAGACCGAGCGGGCCTTCCAGCAGGCTCTCGCCGCGTTCGGTCGGGGGCGCACCATGGTCGTCGTCGCGCACCGGTTGGCGACAATCGAGGCGGCCGACCAGATCGTCCTGCTCGACGGCGGAACAGTCGCCGAATGCGGGTCGTTTTCGGAACTTGTGGCCCGGCGCGGGCGCTTCTGGCGGCTTTACGAGGCCCAGAGGCTCGTCACGGCCGCGGAGTGACCCGTCACATGAGCGGCGAACGCATCCAGGCTCATGTCGCCGCGCACCTCGATGCGGGCGATGTTCATCGGGTCATCGTCCAGCGTGCTGGCGCAGCCCCACGCGCAGAACCCGCCGCGGAAGCCCGCGATCCGGAAGGCCGAACGCACCGCAGTGTCGCTATCGCCGAATGGGTACGCGACGACATTGACCTCCTGGCCGATCATGTCCTCGAGGATCTTCTTCGACTCGAAGGCTTCCTCGAGCATGTCCTCGGGGCCGAGGCTCGTGAGGTGGCGGTGCGACATCGCATGGCTGCCGATCTCGCAGCCGTCGTCGGAGAGTCCGCGCAGCGTCGTGTAATCGAGCAAGCGCTGGCCCTTCGGCGCGCCGCGCCAGGCCGGCGATTTGCCCACATAGAGCGCAGGTGCGAACAGGGCCGCGCTGAAACCGTTGCGGCGCAGGGCGGGCCAAGCGAGATCCGCGAAATCGACGTAGGCGTCGTCGAAAGTGATCAGGACGCTCTTTTCAGGAATCGGGCGCCCAGCGCGCACGGCGTTGGCCCATTCGGCCGCGCCAATGCTCTGGTAGCCCGCCTCGGCCAGCCACCGCAGCTGGGCTTCGAAGGCTTCGATCGTCGTGGCGAACCGCGACGCCTCGGCGTCAACCGCGACGACTTCGTGATACATCAGGACCGGCAAACGGGTAGTCGCGCCGATCGGCGGCAGGGCCGGGCGCTCGGGGCGCTGACGGCCCTTGCCGCGTTTGGCGCGCAATGCGGGGATGCGCGAGATCTGGGCGTCCCGGACGATCCTGGAGCGCAAACGCGCGAGCGCAGTGTGGCCGGCCTCGCCTTTGGCGGCCGCGATCGCCGCGTCCGGCGCCGCGCGCACGGCCTCAACGGCCAAAGAACGATAGAAGTCTGCGCCTTTGCGCACGCCGGCGAGCTGGCCGATTCTCCAAGTAGCTTGGCGCTCGAGCGCGTCGCGCAGCACCAGCCGCAGGTCAGACGCGGCGGCGCCGTCGATCGTCGGCAGCTGGATCCAGTCGAGATCGCGGCCCTCGTGGTGCACGCGGGCGAGCAGCGTGCGCGGCCCGACGCCCTTGATCGGCGCGAGCGGCTTGGACAGGTCGATGTCGATCGGCGTGACGGCCAGCGTCCGGGCTTGCGCCGCGCCGCGGAACAGCGCGTACAGGACGCGCCAACGGGCGGCGTCGCTCTGGCGTTCGGGCGCGCCAATGGCCGCGATCTCGTCGAAGAAGTGTTCGATATCGGCGCGCAGGGTCTCGCGGCTCGCGGCGAGGCCGTCGAGCGGCGCCGATGCGCCGGCGCACAGGCCTTCCAGGAAGCGGTAGGCGAGTTCGCTGTCGTCGATCGGCGCGTTTGGCAGGGCGGCCGCGCCCTCGAGCATTTCGGGGCCGTAGAGGCCGGCGCCGATCGCCGCGCCGCACATCTCCGCCATCGTCATGAGCATCGCCTGCGGCCAGCGGCGCTCCGCCCCGTCCAGCGAGATCGCGGCGGTGATCGCCAGCGCGTTCTGCAGCGCGCCCCTGGCGGGCTCTGCGAACGGACGGGCTGTGCAGGCGATGAGGACAGTCGGTTCAGCGCAAATGCGCGCGCCGGTTTCAACGAGGCGCGTCGCCGCAAACCGTGGCGCATACGACGCCGCGCCCGGTCCTTGGAGCTCGGCCCACACGTCGGCGCGCCAGACCATCGCGGCGAGGGAAAATCCTGCGGAAGCCGCGAGCGCATAGGCCGGATCGCGGACGTCGAAGCGGGGCATTGGAATTTCAGCGCCGTCCACACGCCGAACGGCGGCGAAGACGATCAGAGCCGGCGCGTCGGCGCCGTGACCCAAAGCGGCCAGCGCGGCGACGCCGTCGGCGGTCAGCGCGTCGCCATCGGCGAGCGGCACCACCCAGTCGGCGTCGGCTGCGGTGTCCGCGATGATCGCAGAGTGTCCCAAAATGGCGCATGCGGCGGCGAACGTGGCGGCGTCATTCGCCGCGACGAGGAGGCGCGGGCGGCGCAGCGGGGCTTGGATTTCGGCGGCGATCGTTTCGGCGTGCATCCGTATCGGTCCCTGACCGCTCCCAGAGTGAGCGGCATAATGATCCAAAGCCCCTCTGGAGCAAGATCGGCGCCCGGACTTTCCGCGCGGCAGAGTCACGCGAGGCGCCCATGTTGATGTCCGCTGAAATCGCGCCTGGCGCCTTGACGCTCCCGCATCCCGCGCCGCCGCGCGTCTCGATCGTCACGGCAGCCTTCAATGCGGCCGCGACGATTGATCAGACGATCGCCTCGGTCCTGGCCCAGACCGAGCCGGACTGGGAATTGATCGTCGTCGACGACGGCTCCACGGACGATACTTTCGCGCGCGCGCAAGCCTTCGCGGCGCGCGATCCCCGCATCCGCGTGATCGGCAAGGTAAACGGCGGGATCTCCGCGGCTCGCAATTCGGCGCTGCGCGAAGCTCGCGGCGCTTGGATTTACTTCCTCGATTCAGACGATTGGCTGAAGCCGGACGGTTTGCAGGCGATGCTGGCGGGGGCGGCCGACGCCGATGTCCTCATCGCGGCCCACGAGCGCGTGACGGCCGAAGGCGCCGCCGCCGGCGTCCACCATCCGCCGGAAATCGCCGATCCACCGGCCGTCTTCGCCCGCGGCTGTCCCATCGTTCCCGTGTCCGTGCTCGTGCGCGCCGAACTCGTCCATCGGCTTGGCGGGTTCGACGAGGCCCTGCAGGTTTCAGAGGATTGGGATCTTTGGCGGCGCGCCGCACGCCTAGGCGCGCGCTTCCGGCGTCTGGATCAGATCGTCGCGGTCTATCGGCTGCAGCAGAATTCCCTGTCGCGCCGCGCCGATCGTCTGGCGATCGACGGCGCCCGCGTGATCGCCGAGGCGTTTTCCGGTCCCGATCCGGCGGGCGATCCTGGCGAGGCCGATGACGCCAGCGCGCATTATGCGCTTTATCTCGCCTCGGTCGCGGCTGGCGGCGGCGCGGATCCCGCGCCGATCCTGGCGCACATTCCCGACCCGGCGCGTTGGAGCTTCGATCCCGGCCCCTGGGGGCGGGTCATCGTCGAGGCCTGCGCTTATGCGATGGCCGTCGACCCCCGCGCCATAGCCGCCCATTGGACCCAGGCGGGACCACGGATCGAGCAGGTGTTCGCCGCGCTCGACGCTCGTCTCGGACGCGCGCGCCAGGTCGACGTTCTGCGGCTGCACGCGTTGGCGCACGTTTTCGGCGTCGATGCGCGGGCGCCTGATCTCGAGTTTGCGCGCTTTGCGGTTATCGATGTTGCGCGGCCCTTAAATCTACTCAAGCCGGACGGGCCCGACGTGGTCGTTGCGGCCATTGCGGCGCGCGGGCGTTTTCTCGGCGTCATCGAAGGGCTGGCGTCGGATTTCGCCGACGTCACGGCCTTGCGCGCGCGGTTGCGCGCGGCGGCGCCGCGATTGGCGGGACGCGCGGCGGTCGCTGGCCTTGCCGGGCCTGGGCTCGCGCTCGCGGCGCTGCAGGAGGCGATATCGCCGACGACCTGGCGGCTCGTCGCACGCGATCATGGACAATCTGCGGCAATTGCGACCTTCGCCCGCCGCGCGGCAGCCCGCGCCTTGGCGCACTCTCGTCCGTCAGCACCGGGAGCGCTCTCCCTCGCGCTCGTGCGCGATCCATCGACGACCGCGGAGGATATCCGCACGCGGATCGCCGCGCTGAAGGCTGCGGGCGCAGTGATCGCGTCCGCGCCGGATTTGGCGGCCGCGGCCGCGGAGGGGCGTCTCTTTCCAATGCGCCGCCACATAGCGTTTCTCGTCGATGTCGGCGCGCTGGGCGAGCGCCATCCGGCGCTCGACGCGTTGCCGCGCGGCGCCGTCGCCTTCGTTCGTCCAGGCGTCCAACACGCCGGCGCGCGCCGCGACCTCCAGGCACGCGGTTTTTCGCTTGGCGTGCGTCTGCCCGGTGCGCGCGGTTTGGCTAGGCGCTCCATTGCTGAGGCGGCGGAGACCCTCTCGGATGCACGAGGCGAAGTCGTCGATCCAGCGCCGGGTGTGCTCTTTGCGGCCGGTGATGTCGATGAGACGCTGCGCCGCCTGGCGCAGCGCGCGGGGTTTGCTTTCGGCGTCAATCCAGAACCCGCGCCCGCGCACCTCGACCAGGACCCGATGACGTGGCGGCGTCTCGAACTGCGCCCTCGCGAGAGCATCGGAGAGTTCGTCAGGAAGATGGGGGTTGCGCGATGAGTGCGCCGCGCGTCTCGTTCATCATGCCCGCCTACAACGCCGCCGATACGCTGGCGACGGCGCTGACGTCCATTCAGGCGCAGACTGTCCGCGATTGGGAATTGATCGTCGTCGACGACGGCTCGAAGGACGAGACGTTCGCAATCGCAGGCGCCGAAGCCGCGCGCGATCCGCGCATCGTGGCGCTGACGAAGCCGAACGGCGGCCCCGCGAGCGCCCGCAATCTTGCGATCGGCCAAGCGCGGGGCGACTGGCTCATGTTTCATGACGCCGACGATTGGCTCGCGCCGACATTCCTGGAGCGCATGCTTGCGCTCGTCGATGCGCAGCCGGACTGCGCCCTTGCCGCATGCACCTTTCTCGGCGTTGACGATGGCGGCCGGCAATTGCGGGTGCACGGCGTCCGCGACCTGCGCGAACCGTTCCCTGAGCTGGCGCGCACCTGTCCGTTTTCGCCGATTGCGCTGATCGTTAAGCGCGCCGAGGTCCAAGCGCTCGGCGGCTTCGACGACAGCCTGATCACCTGCGAAGACTGGGACATGTGGCAGCGCCTTGCGCGGCGCGGTCGCGCATTCGCGCAGACGGACGAAGCGCTCGCCTATTATCGCTCGCGTCCCGGATCCTTGACGCGCAAGACCACGCGCCTCCTGGAAGACAGCCGGTTCGTCATCGCCCGCGCGCATGGACGCGATCCGCGCGAGCCGGACGATGCGCCTTATGCCGACGGCGCCGATCCCGCAGGTCTCGTCGACGCCATGGCGCAGTCGGCGCTCTACATCGCAGCGACGGGTCTCGGTCTCGGCGTCGATCCGCGCCAATGCTTCGAAGGTCTTGACCTCGCCGCGTGGTCGTTCGATGCAAAGGTCATGGCCGGCGTGATCGTTGACGCTGTCGCCTATGGCCGCGCTATCGATCGTGCAGCGCTCGCGTCTGATTGGGAAACCGTCCGCGGCCGCTTTGACGCACTCGCTGACGCCTTGGCGCAGGCGACGGGCCTGACCCGCCAGATCGATTGCCTGCGCGCCTATCTCGAGATCGAAACGCGCGGTCCTTCCGCGTTCAGCGATGGCTTTCGCTCCGACGTCGTCCACGCTTTGCGCCTCGACCCGAACGCGCCGCCGCGCGAACTCAGCGGGGAAGGGCGTCCGATTCTGCTTGCGGCCTTGGCGTCGCGCGGCGCGTGCCTCGGCTCAGTCGAGTGGATCTGCGAGGACGGCCGCGCGCCAGCGCCGGACGTCGCGCTCGGCGTGTCTGAAACGCTCAAGCTCGCTTCGCCACGGGCCTTGGTCCGCGGGACTGGCGCACCGTCGCGCCTGAGCTTCTGGATGAAGGCGGCGCCCGAAGCCCTGCGCGCCGCGTCGGCCGGGGACCAAACGCAGGCCATCCGCCGCGCTATTCGCAACGCCGCGGCGGCGGCGCTTGCGCCGGTTCCGGACTCTCGTGGGCGCCCGATCGGCGCGGGCGCGCCAGCCGATGCCGCGACGCTTGCCGTCGTGCGCGCTGGTGGGGCTGCGGCGGCGCGCGAGGCGATCGACGCATGCGCGCGCACGGGCGTTTCAATTGTCGAGATCGGCCCCTGGATGGAAGCGGCGCGCTCTGGCGCCACGTTCGGCCGACTCGGTATGCTCGCACTGGACGGCGTGCGCCCCGGCGGCCCCGAAGACGCCGCCTGCACCGGATGTCCAGCAACGATCTTCCTGCCTTTGATTGAGCTCGCCAAGGCGTCGGTGAAAGCGCCAAATCGCGCGATCGGCTGGCGCGCTGGCGGCGCCGCGCGCCTCGACGCCGGAACGCTGCTGACCCAGGCGCGCGCCGCGCAAGGCGCGCTCGGAACCCGCGCGGTCGCGCTCATGCAGCCCGCCGACCAGGACCAGACGCTGCGCGCCGCATTGCGTCAGGCTGGTTTCATTGGCGCCGTAAGCCCCGTGATCGGACCGGCGCGCATTGATTCAAATCCGTTCGAGATCTTGTCGGTTCCGCTCGACGACCGCACGCCGCCAGGCATGGCGGCGCGGCGGCTCGGCCTCACGCCGCGGTGACGATCCGCACGAGCCGCTCGATCGGCTGCGTGGCGTCGAGCGACACCCGGCGCAGGTCGAACGCCGGATCGTCGAGATGGGTTTGTCCCGTCAGGTGTCCCAGGGCGCCGACAAAGCCCGCGTCGCGCAGCCGCTCGACGAGGAAGCGGGCGCCGCCGCCGGCCGCGATGGAGGCGATGGGCGGGCCCGGCTGACGGGTTTCGTTCAAGAACGCGGCTGCATCGGCGCAGGCCCTCGCGAGCGTTCCGGAAGTCTCCCAATCCGGCGCCTCGCGCGGGACCGCCCATCCGAACGCAAGGCCGAGCGCGGCGAGCTCGCGCAGACGCGCGCGCGGCCAGGCGCTTTGTCCATGGACGTCGATGGGAATGAAGACAAGCGCGCGTGCGCCGCACGCCGCAAGCGCACTCCAGTCCGGATGATCGGGCGGCGCGAGGCCGCCGTCGATCGTGAGAATATGCGCGCGTCCACGCGCCGCAGCGCCCAGTCGCATCGACTTGAGCCATTCCTGCAAATCCTCCGGCGTCGAGCCCGCCATGTCGAGCGCCTCGGCGAGCGACAGGGCGCCTTCGACTGAGCCCGATCCGATTGCGACGATCGGAACGCGCAGGCGCGGCGCCCCGCGGCTGGCTCGCGTCGCGGTCTCCTTTTTGACGCTCGGGTCGAAGCGCGCAGCGCGAATGCGCGACGCGCTTGCGCGAACGCCTTCGCGTAGGGCGGCGCGGCTTGGACGGTTCGGCTGGCGCGACGCGACCTGCGCAGCCGACCACAGCGGGTCCGACGCAAGCGCGCCGAGGTCGTCGACAAGTCCCCTCGACGCCCATTCGCGGGCCGCCGCCGCAAGGCTCGGCCCCGTCGATCGCAGCGCGGGCGGCGTTTCCACGCTTCCGAGGCTGGCCATATTCTCATGGAGCGCGCGCACGCAGATCTTTTCATCTGCCACCGCATTAATCGCGCCTTTGATGTCGCACGCCCTGGCCTCGATCAGACTGGACGGCAAGCCGCCCGCAAAGGCGCGCGGGCCGCACAGCCTCGCCTCAACATGTGCGCGCAACAAATCGCAATCGCGCGCGTGGCCGATGCGGGCTGCGAGAGCGTCGAGCATTGCGTGAAGGCGCGTGCGCGGCGGATTCCAATCGGCGGCGAGCGCGGTGGCGGGCGCGCCGCTCGCGTAGGCGATCCCGGCGGTCAAGGAATGGGCGGCGATCGAAGCGTCGAAGCTCCAGCCCGCAATGTCCGGCAGGTCCGCAACGGCTGGTGCGAGGTCCTGGTCGAGCGCGACGGCTCCGCCCATGAGGTAGAACAGCCCTGACATCAGCGCATCGATCATCGCCCAGCGGTCTTCGGCGCTGAAGGCGCGGGGGATCACGCGGATCAGTGAGCGCGCCATGCGGTCGCTGTCGCGCGTCAACGAGCCCGCGCGGCGGCGATAGATCGCGAGCACCTCTTGCGCATGCAGGAAATCGCGACCGCTCGCGGCGATCCTCAGCCAGAGGTCCCAGTCCTCGCAGGCTGGCAACGTCTCGTCGAAGCCGCCCGCGGCGCGGACGAGATCGGCTCGGGTAAGGGCGGCATGGACAGGAAAAGCGCACGTACGCGCGAACGCCGCGCGCGGGTCGGGCATCGCCGGCGTTGTGTAAGTTTCGAGGATTCGGCCGTCGTCTGATGCTGCGGCATAGGATGCTGCAGCGAGCGCGGCCTCCGGCGCTGCGTCCAGGCTTGCGACCAATTGGGCGAGGCAAGTCGGCGCCAGCCAATCGTCGCTGTCGAGGAAATGAACGAAGCGACCTTGGGCGTGCGCGAGCCCTGCGTTCCGGGCCCGGCTGACGCCGCCGTTTTGAAGGCTCATGACGCGCACGCGGGCATCGCCGTCCGCCGCCGCGCGGGCGGCGTCGGCCGTGGCGTCGCGTGAGCCATCGTCGACGACGATCATCTCCCAGTCAGGAAACGTCTGGCTGCGGATCGACCGCACGGCGTCCCCGACGCGCGCGGCGTCGTTATAGGCCGGCGTAATGACGCTCACGCACGGCGCGCGCACGTCAGTTTCTCTGCGCGCCAGCGAGCCGCAACGACCAGCTCGACGGGGGCGCGCCCCGCAGAAGCGCGCGCGCCGGGCGTTCGATCGCGTGATGGAGCGCTGCGGCTGCGGCGAGCGTCGCTGGGACCGCGATCGCAATGGCGGTCAAGCCCGTCGGCGTAAAGCCGGTCAACGGTCCCAAAAGGTCCACGATCGCGTACTCCACCAGGCGATGGGTGAGATAGACCGCATAGGAGATTTCACCCAGGTAAACGAGCGCCGGATGGGCGAGCGCACGCGGCCCCGGCGCGGCGCGCGCACGCAGGGCGGCGGCGAGGATCACGCCGCCCATCGCCAGGACGACGAGAAGGTCCGGCGCCCGCAGGTGCAAAAGAACCAGAGTCGCAACGCCTGAAATCGCCAGTGCAGCCGCCGATCCTGTCGAGGAAAGGATCAAAGAGCGCGCAAGCGCGTGGAGCGCACACCCGAACAGGAATTCAGCGCCGATGCGCAGGATGCCAAAATCATAAGAAAGGTCCGTGACGCCCTTGCCGATCGTTGCGCGCGCCAGCGCATCGGCGCCGAATAGAGCCGCGACGGCGGTGGCCGTGAAGGCGAGAGGTCGGGCACGCAGCGCCATCGCGACGCCAAGGAAGAGCGGGAAGGCGAGATAGGCGGCCCATTCGGCGCTGATCGACCAGGACGGCGCATTAAGCCCGAAGTGATCTACCGTGCCCCAGGCGTGAACCATGAGCAGCGTCTTCACGACGAAATCGGCATAGACCGGATCGTCCTTGATGCCGCCGAGCTTGAAGGCCGCGAGCAGGACGACGATCGCGATCAGCGTCGTGGCGAGATGAAGCGGGTAAATGCGAGCAAGACGCGCCCACAGGAAATCGAGATAGTGGAACCGCCCGGCTTCGTGCGCGCCGCAATAGACGTGCATGAGGATGAAGCCCGACAGGACGAAGAAGAAGTCGACGCCGAGGTTGCCTTTTCCCAGAATTCCGGTCGCCGCGAGCGCATCGGGGGCGAAGGCGAGGGCGTAGTGGAACGCCATGACGATTGCGGCGGCGATAAACCGCAGCGACGTCAGTTCCGGGATGTTTTGCGGCAACGGGATGGTCTTCATGACGGGCTCGCTCTGTTTCAAGGATGCGCCCATTGGCGGAATTCTTCGATCGTGGCTGGCCAGTGCGACGTGTGCAGATGAACCGCGCCATCGCGCCATGCGATCTCGCCATGGGCGAGCGCAAGGAGCCCGAGGCCGGCGAGGGCGGCCTTTCCGAGGCGTGGTCGCTCGGCGACGATGCGCTCTATGACCATCAGCACGAAGGGAAGCGTCGCCAGCGCCGCCGGACGCTCAGGGATCGCCGAGTAAAGGCATACGAGCGCACCGGCCAAGAGCAGCGCGATTTCTGTGCGACGCAAAAGCCCACGTAAGGCCGCGACCGCGAGAATGAGCCAGAACCAGCCGAACTCGAGAACGAGGCTTCCCAGTGTCCAGGCGAGCGGGCGGGTTTCGTCGGCGGCGAGAAATCCCTTGGCGTGCATCGTATAGTTGGCGATGTCGCCGAGTGCGAACAGATAAACGGAGTGCGCGGCGAAGCCGATCGCAGCGCCGCCCGCGATCGCCGCGGCGCGGGTCGCAGACGGGCGCTTCCACATCAACGTAAGAGCGATCATCGCCGCGGCCTCGACCGGCAGGGCGAGAACCATCAGACCGGCGCACAGGCAGGCCGCAAGCCCGTTCGGCGCCCACAAGAGCCCAAGAAACGCCATCACGAGAAGGGCGTCGGCTTTGCCGCTCCAGCCGAGAAGGTGGAAGAAGATCGGCGAAGCGGCGAGCAGCAGCAGCGCAAGCCCACGTTCGGCATCGGTCTTGAAGGTCGCGACCACATGCGCGACGAGGCCGGCGACGGCCAGACCCGTCAGCGTCGTGCTCAGGAGAACCCAGCCGGCGAAGCCATTAATCCCGAGGCCGTGCGCGAGCCAGAGCCACAGCGGCGAATTGGCCAGGTGGCGCGCCTCGATGTCGTCGATCGACCGCAGCGGGTCGGCGATCATCTGTAGGCTGACGACCGGCGGCGCGTTGAAGCGGATGCCGTAGATCAGGGCGATGGCGGCGATCAGGCCCAGCGCCCAAAGAGTCGCCGATGCGGCCGGGACGGCGCCGGCTGAGGTGCGGGACATGGGGTGTGCAGTGGTCATGGAGCGGCTCCGCCGGGAAGAAGGGGCAAAGGCGCCATGCAATCGGCCGGCCAGCGCCCGACGCTGCGCAAACCGCTCCAAAGGGCGAAATCCGCGCGTTAAGGATGTGACGCTGCCGCCTCTCGATCGGCCCGGGCGGCGGCGGTGGCCGAATTCGGGACGTCGCCTGGCTTCCCCCGAGGGGGCCGGTCCGTCTAAGACGATCCGTGCGGCGCGGCCGCGAAGGAGCGCGACGCGTCGTGGAATGGGCTTCGATCGAGTTCCTGCCGATGGCTGCCGGGCTCTTGGCGGCTGGCCTCGCGACCGGCCTGCTCGCTGGCCTGTTCGGCGTTGGCGGCGGCCTCGTCGCGGTGCCGGTGCTCTATGAATTCTTCCGCATACAGGGCGTTCCCGACGACGTGCGCATGCACCTGTGCGTCGGCACCTCGCTGGCGATCATCATCCCCACTTCGGTGCGCTCCTTCCGTGGGCATCTGAAACGCAAGGCGGTCGATGTCGCCGTCCTCAGACAATGGGCTGTTCCCGTCGTGGCTGGCGTTGCGGCCGGGTCGGCGCTTGCAGCCGTGAGCGACGACCATGTCTTGAAGGTCGCCTTGACGGCGGGGTGCCTCGCCGTCGCCCTGAAACTCCTATTCCAGCGCGAGTCCTGGCGGCTCGGGACGGATCTGCCTGGATCCTGGGCGATGCGCGCCATCGGCGTGACGATCGGCCTCTTGTCGACCTTGATGGGCATTGGCGGCGGGTTGTTCGGCAACCTGGTGTTGACGCTCTACGGTCGCCCCATCCATCAATCCGTCGCCACCTCGTCCGGGCTCGGCGTGCTGATCGCTGCGCCCGCGACCTTGGGGTACATCATCGGCGGCTGGTCGAAGATGGCGGCTTTGCCCCCCTTGTCGCTCGGCTATGTTTCATTGATCGGCGCGGCGCTCGTGGCGCCCACGAGCGTGCTGGCGACGCCTTGGGGCGTAGCGCTGGCGCACCGGTTTTCCAAGCGCACCTTGGAGTTGGCCTTCGCCGCCTATCTCGGAATCGTCGGCGTCCGGTTCGCCTTGGCGCTCTGAGCGCGCCCTTGCGCTCTGCGTCGCGATCGGCGAGCCTGCGCGCGCCCTTCCCAGGAGACGGACATGAAACGCGCCGCGATCGTGACGCCCGTACGCACGCCCGTAGGAAAGTATCTCGGCGCCTTGAAGGACGTCCCAGCCGAGCGTCTGGCCGCAGCCGCCGTAACCGCAACCGTCGCCCGCGCCGGCATCGATCCGGCGCGCATCGATGACGTCGTGTTCGCGCAGAGCTACGCGAACGGCGAGGCCCCATGCATAGGTCGGTGGGCGGCGCTCGCGGCGGGATTGCCGATCGAGGTGGCGGGCATGCAGCTCGACCGGCGCTGCGCCGGTGGGCTCCAGGCCGTGGCGACCGCGGCGATGATGGTCCAATCCGGCGCCGCCGACGTCGTCGTCGCGGGCGGCGTCGAGAGCATGAGCAACGTCGAATACTACACGACGTCGATGCGCGGCGGCGCGCGCGCCGGAAACGTACAGCTCTATGATCGCCTCGAGCGCGGCCGCGAACGCTCCCAGCCGGTCGAGCGCTTCGGGATGATTTCCGGGATGATCGAAACGGCGGAAAACGTCGCCCGCGAAATGCAGATCTCACGCGCCGACGCCGACGCCTACGCCGTAGAGAGCCATAGGCGCGCGGCGCGCGCCTGGGCCGAGGGGCGCTTCGCCGAGGAAATCGCGCCAATCGAAATTCCCTCCAAAAAAGGCGCGCCGATCGTCGTGACGCAGGACGAAGGCGTGCGCGCAGACGCCACAGTCGAGGCGCTTGCGGCGTTGCGGCCGATCCTGAAGGACGGTCAGGTCACCGCCGGCAATTCCAGCCAGCAGAACGACGCCGCCGCCGCCTGCCTCGTCGTTGCGGAAGACAAACTCGAAGCGCTGGGTCTGAAGCCGCTCGGCTTTCTCGTCGGTTGGGCGGCGGCCGGCTGCCATCCCGCAACCATGGGGCTAGGGCCGGTTCCCGCCGTCGAAAAATTGTTCGCGCGCACCGGGCTCGGCTGGAACGACATCGATCTCGTGGAACTCAACGAAGCCTTCGCCGCCCAGGTGCTCGGCGTCTTGAAGGGCTGGCGGTTCGAGGATCACGACCGGCTCAACGTCAACGGATCGGGCATCTCGCTTGGCCACCCGATCGGCGCGACTGGCGCACGCATCGTCGCCACCTTGCTCCATGAAATGCGGCGCCGCAAAGCGCGCTACGGGCTTGAAACCATGTGCGTCGGCGGCGGCCAGGGGCTTGCGGCGATCTTTGAGGCGGCATGAGCATGATGGCTACCAGACGCGCAATCCTCGCCGGGATCGCGGCATCAATCGCCACTGAAGCGTCCGCACGCGGACGAACGCCCACTTACGCCGGCGTGCGCGCGGTCCTGGACGGCTACGTCGCCGCAGGAAAACTCGCCGGAGCGTGCGTGGCGATTCAACCGCGCACCGGTGCGCCGACGTTTCTTTCGTTCGGCCGCGTCGATCCCGATCCGTCTGCGCCGGCGTTCAACGAGCGGTCCGTCGCGCGCATCTATTCGATGACCAAGCCGGTCACCGGCCTCGCCGCCATGCAATTGATCGACGAGGGCAAGCTCGGCCTCGATCAACCGATCGCCGAGATTTTCAAGGAATTTGCGGCGCCGCGCGTGCTCGTGGATGACGCGACCGGGGCGACGCGAGCGGCATCAGGTCCGATCCTGGTGCGCCACCTGCTCACGCATACGGCCGGGCTCGGCTATTCGATCAATCGCGGCACGCCGCTCGCGCGGCGGTACACGCAAGCGGGGTTGACGCCCGGTTCCCGGACGCCCCCGGCGCCAGGGGAAGGGGAGCCGCCCACGAGCCTCGCCGAATTCGCGACGCGCCTGGCCGAACAGCCGCTCGCGTCCGATCCCGGCGCGATCTGGACCTATAGCGTCGCCCTCGATCTTCTCGGCGCCGTGATTGAGCGCGTCGCGGGCAAGCCGTTCGAGGATGTCCTGCGAGCACGCATCTTTGCGCCGCTCGGCATGAACGACACGGCGTTTTTCGCGGGGCCCGGCCAAGCCGAACGCATGACGAGCGTGCTCGGCGTGTCGCCGCAGGGCGTACAAGTCGTCGATCCGCGGGGCGCCAGCCCTTTTCTCAAGCCGTCGCCCTATCCCGCCGGCGGCGCGGGTCTCGTGTCGACGGCGGCCGATTATGCGCGCCTCTGCGCCGCGCTGCTCGGTCGCGGTGAGGCCTTCGGGGAACGGATTCTCTCGCGCAAGGCGGCCGATCTCGCCGTTTCCAACCTCCTGCCGCCAGGCGTCACCGCCGAAGAGCGGGGGAACGGCTTCGGCGCCGGTTTGCGCGTCATCACACCCACCAGCGCTCAAGAGGGTGAGGCGCCGGCGCGGTCGTACGGATGGGGCGGGGCCGCCGGCACCACCTACTGGTGCGATCCTACCATCGGCGTCGGCGTGGTCTTTATGGCGCAGTTCTTTCCGAGCTCAGCCTATCCGACGGCGGCGCAGGTGCGACGCGCATTCTACGCCGACCGCGCCGGCTGACATGCGCGTCCTGGTCCTGTTCGCGCACCCCGCCACGCAACGTTCGGTCGCCAATAGCGCCCTGGTCGAGGCGGTCCGCGACGTCGCGGGCGTCACATTCCATGACCTCTATGAAGCCTATCCCGACCTTCTGATCGACATCGAGGCCGAGCAGGATCTTCTCCTGCGCCACGACGCGCTGGTCCTTCAGCATCCATTCTACTGGTACGCAGCGCCAGCGATCCTGAAGGAATGGCTCGACGTGGTGCTTGAACATGGCTTCGCTTATGGAAGCGACGCCCACGCCATCGTCGGCAAACCCTGGATGCAGGCGATCACGACCGGTGGCGGCGCTGACGCCTACCATCCGCAAGGAAGCAATCGCTTCACGATCGACGAACTTCTGCGGCCGTTCGAAGCGACGGCCTCACTCTGTCGGGCGCGCTGGCTGGAACCCTTTACGCTCCATGCCGCCCATAATCTCGATCCGGCGGGATTGGCTTCCGAGGCCGACCGCTATCGGCGCCGCATCGAAGCGCTTGTCCGCGAACCCGCACCCGTCCTTCCTTAGGATATCGTATGGAACACGCATCGCCGCTTCTGTCCGCGTTCGTTTATCTCGCCGCGGCGGTGATCTCTGTGCCCCTCGCCAAACGCCTTGGGCTTGGCTCGGTGCTCGGCTATCTGATCGCCGGCGCCGTGATCGGCCCCTTCGGACTTCATTTGCTCGGCGATCCGCAGAGCGTGATGCACGTGGCCGAGTTTGGCGTGGTGATCATGCTGTTCCTGATCGGCATGGAGGTGCAGCCGGCGCTCCTCTGGCGTCTGCGCGGCGCGATCATTGGGCTCGGCGCAGGGCAGGTCGTCAGCGCCGGGCTGGCGTTGGGCGCCATTGCGCTGGCCTTCGGCCTCGACTGGCGCACTGCGCTTGTCGTCGGATTCATCCTTTCCCTCTCATCAACCGCGATCGTTTTGCAAACGCTGCGCGAGCGCGGCCTCGATGCGAGTCCGCCTGGGCGCGCTTCGTTCGCCGTGCTGCTGTTCCAGGACATCGCCGTCATCCCGATGCTCGCGCTGCTGCCGCTGCTCGCGCACGGGCCGTCCAGCGCCGCAACGCCCGCAAGCGGCGCGCTCGCCGCCGCGCCGGCTTGGGTGGCGCCGATCGCCATCGTCGGCGCCGTTGGGCTTGTCGTCGTCGCCGGCCGCCTCCTCGTCCGGCCAATGTTCCGGTTCATCGCGAAATCGGGCCAACGCGAAATCTTCACGGCGACCGCTTTGGCCCTGGTCGTCGGCGTGGCCGTGCTCATGCAGGCGGTGGGGCTCTCGCCGGCGCTCGGCGCTTTCGTCGCCGGGGTCGTGCTCGCCGACAGCGAGTTTCGCCGCGAGATCGAAGCAGACATCGAGCCGTTTCGCGGCCTTTTGCTTGGCTTGTTCTTCATCTCGGTCGGTGCGAGCGTCGATTTTGCTCTCATTCTCGCGCAGCCCCTGGTCGTGGTCGGCCTCGCCGTTCTGCTCGTCGCGGTGAAGGCGGGCCTGATGACCATACTTGCGCGCCTCGCCCGCCGCTCGACGCCAGATGCGCTGATGATCGGGTTCGGCCTCGCGCAAGGCGGGGAGTTCGCATTCGTGCTCGCCGCGTTCGCAACGCAGGTCGGCGCGCTGGGCCAGGCCACGTCATCGATGCTCGTGGCGGTGGTCGCTTTGTCCATGGCGATGACGCCGATCTTGTTCTTCGCCGCCGATGCGATCGGGCGGCGGTTCGCCACCACGGCGCCGGAGAAGGACATGGGGCCGATCGAGTCCGGCGATCCCGATGTGTTGATCGCTGGGTTCGGACGGTTCGGCCAGGTCGTCGGCCGTCTCCTGATCGCCAATGGGTTCGAAACGAGCGTGCTCGACGTCAGCGCAGACCAGGTCGAGATGCTGCGCGGCTTTGGACAGAAAACCAACTTCGGCGACGCCACGCGCATTGACCTCCTGCGCGCGGCCGGCGCCGACAAGGCCAAGATCCTCGTCATCGCGATCGACGACCAGGAAAAGGCGCTCGAACTTGCCGAGCAGGCGCGTCGTCATTTCCCGCACCTCAAGGTGC
>JBMOIB010000045.1:0-20625 GCA_049317545.1 Caulobacterales bacterium
CCAAACCGGCGCGTCGAACAAGGCGGAGCGGCGAAAGCCGATCTACCCAACCTTACTTTCAATCGGCCGAGGGCTGAGCTGCTCCGCCTTGTCCCTATCCGAACCCGCAGGCGCCGCGCGCCGTGCGGCTATCGGCGCGTCAAGCCGGCGTGCGCACGCGCAACTTCCCTTCCCCAGCGGGGAGGGTCCAGGGGTGGGGAGAGCGCGCGCGGACCGTACCGGACGAGCGCCCATCTCCCCCTCCCAACCCTCCCCCGCTGGGGGAGGGCTCGCGCTTGCCCGAATGGTCTCTCGGGCGCTTACGCCGCCGCCTCGATGTCCGTCGCGCCGAAATCTTCGCCTTTGAACAGCAGGGGCAGGCCGCGTGATTTGGCGAGGGCGTAGGAGAAGCAGTCGCCGAAGTTCAAGCGGTTTGGCCCGGATCCGAACCGCACAAAGGCCGTCTGGGCGATCGTGAGCTGCGCTTCGTCGAAGGGCGCGGTGATGATGTCGAGCGTCGAGACCAGAGCCTCCATGAGGCGCGCATTTTCCGGACCCCGACAGCGATGGCAGGCGACGAACGCCTCCAAGCGCGTCGGCGCCGCGACAAGGGCGCCGTCGGCGGCGAGGATCCTATGGGCGAACGCCTCCGCTTCGGGTTCCTTCCAAAGGATCGCGACCAGCGCCGAGGCGTCCACAACGATCATTTGGGAAGGCCGTTGTCGTCATAGAGAATGGCGTCGGGATGCCGGGGATCAAGAACGGGGTGCCGCTGGGCCTCGGCCTGGAGACGAGAGATCGCGGCCAGGCGGTCCTCACGGGAATCGGGCTCGGGCGGAGCGTCGGCCAGCTTGTCCCGCAGCGCCATGATGACCGCATCCGTGATCGTCATCCCGGTGCGGGCGGCGAGTTCGCGGGCGAGCGCATCGGCCTCTTCGGAGCGTATATACAGCGGCATCGCGCGTATATACATTGATGCGCGCTTTAACGCTATGACGCTGCGGAAGAGCAGCGCGCGCAACCGGGAGAAACGCCAATGGCTTCTGGCATTCGCGACAAGGTCGCCATCATCGGCATGGGCTGCTCGAAATTCGGCGAGCGCTGGGACGCCGGTCCTGAAGAGCTGATGGTCGAGGCCTATCTGGAGGCCATGGCCGAGGCCAAGATCGAGCCCACGCAACTCGACGCCGCCTGGTTCTCCACCCACATCGACGAGATCGGCACGGGCAAAGGCGGCACGCCGCTCGCGCACGCGCTGCGCCTGCCCAACATCGCCGTGACGCGCGTCGAAAACTTCTGCGCTTCGGGCTCGGAAGCGTTCCGCGGCGCGGTCTATGCGGTCGCCGCCGGCGCGGCCGACATCGCGCTCGCCGTCGGCGTCGAGAAGCTGAAGGATACCGGCTATGGCGGTCTTCCGGTCTCGAACCCGGGCACGCTCCTGCCGCAGACGATGCCGAACGGCTCCGCGCCCGGCAATTTCGCGCAGCTCGCCAGCGCCTATCGCGTCAAGCACGGCGTCGACAAAAAGGACCTGAAGCGCGCCATCGCCCACGTCTCTGTGAAGAGCCACGCCAACGGCGCCAAAAATCCGAAAGCCCATCTGCGCAACGTCGTCAGCGAAGAGCAGGTGATGGGCGCGCCGATGATCGCCGAGCCGCTCGGCCTGTTCGATTGCTGTGGCGTGTCCGACGGCGCGGCGGCGGCGATCGTCACGACGCCGGAAATCGCCAAGGCGCTCGGCCACGGCGATCTCGTGAGCGTCAAGGCGCTGCAGCTGTCGGTGTCGAACGGCTACGAGAGCCAGTTCAATGCGTGGGACGGCTCCTATTTCCACACCGCCCGGATCGCCGCGAAAAAGGCCTACAAGGAAGCCGGCATCGAAAGGCCGCGCGAGCAGATTTCGATGATGGAGGTGCACGATTGCTTCTCGATCACCGAGCTCGTCACGATGGAGGATCTCTTCATCTCCGAGGAAGGGCAGGGCTGGCGCGACGTGCTCGACGGCTTCTATGACGCCGACGGCCAAGTGCCCTGCCAGATCGATGGCGGCCTGAAATGCTTCGGCCATCCGATCGGCGCTTCGGGCCTGCGGATGCTCTATGAAATGTACCTGCAGCTCAAAGGCCGCGCCGGCGAACGCCAGCTCGCGAACCCGAAATTCGGCATGACGCACAATCTCGGCGGCGCGCCGTCGAGCAACGTCTGCTCGGTGGCGATCATCGGCCAGATCGGGGCGTAAGCACGAAGCGTCCCTCTCCCCTTGTGGGAGAGGGTGGATCGGCGGCGAAGCCGCCGAGACGGGTGAGGGGTGCTCGGAGCAACGGATGGCGGTGGTTCACCCCTCATCCGGCGCGTTCCGCGCCACCTTCTCCCACAAGGGGAGAAGGGCGCCGTGATCGCCATCATCGGCGCAGGCCCGGCGGGGCTGTTCGCCGCCGAACGACTGCTGGCGGCTGGCTGCGCGGTGACGATCTACGACCGCATGGCGAGCCCAGCGCGCAAGTTCCAGCTCGCCGGCCGCGGCGGCCTCAACATCACGCATTCAGCGCCGCACGCTGATTTCGTTGCGCGCTACGGCGCCGCGGCCGACAAGCTCGCGCCGATGATCGCAGCCTTCGGACCGGACGCGTTGCGCGCCTGGTGCGCGGGCCTCGACGAAGAGACGTTCGTCGGCACCAGTGGGCGCGTCTTCCCCAAGAGCTTCAAGGCGACGCCGCTGTTGCGCGCCTGGCTGCGAAGGCTCGCGGCGCAGGGCGCGCGCTTCGCGTTTGGCCGCGCCTGGCGGGGATGGGCCGAAAGTGGCGCGTTGCGGATCGACGACGAGAGCGTGCGCGCCGATGCCACGATCCTCGCGCTCGGCGGCGCCTCCTGGCCGCGCCTGGGCGCCGACGGGACTTGGGCGGCGGTGCTCGAAACGGCCGGAGTCGAGGTTGCGCCGCTTGTCGCGTCCAATTGCGGGATCGAGATCAATTGGTCTGACTTCATCCGCACACGGATCGCGGGCGCGCCCTTGAAGAACGCAGCGCTGCACGCGGGCGGGCGAATGACGCGCGGCGAATGCATCATCGCCGCCTACGGCCTCGAAGGCGGCGCGATCTACGCGCTCGGCGCAGAAGCGCGTACGCCGGGCGCTGAACTGGTCATCGACTTCAAGCCGGACCTCGCGCGCGAAACCGTTGAAGCGCGTCTGGCTGCGGCGCCCAAAGCCGCCTCTTGGCCGAAGATCGCCGAGCGCGCGCTTGGTCTCGATGCGGCGGCGCGCGCGGTGCTGGCCGAGGTCGGCTACGCGCAAGCCGACGCCGCCGGACGCGCCGCGCTCGTCAAAGGCGCGCGGTTCCGGATGGTGGGCCCGCGTTCGATCGAGCGCGCGATCTCCACCGCCGGCGGAATTGTCTGGAACGCGCTCGACGCCAACCTCATGCTGCGCGCAAAGCCGGGCGTATTCGTCGCCGGCGAGATGATCGACTGGGACGCCCCGACCGGCGGCTATCTGCTGCAGGCGTGCTTCTCGACCGGCGCCTGGGCCGCGGCGGGTGCGGTTGACTGGCTCAGCCGACGCGCTTGAGGCTCGCGTAACTGGGCTGCTCGATGCGCACTCGGTCCGCGGCGGTGGCCTCCAGATGTTCAAGGAGGCCGGGTGTGGTCTCGTCGATCGCGCCGACCCGGATTTCCGCCGCCAACGCGCTGCGCAGAAAGGCGAGATCGCCCTCGTGGCCGATCAACGCTTTGAGCCGCGCGCGTTCGGCCTCAGCGGCGGCGGGGCCGTCGGTCAATTCGCGCTGCAGGATCGCGAGCACGTTGAGGGCCACGCGCGCGTGGAAGGCGGCGTGTCCGTCAAGCTTGGGCGCCGCGACCTTCTCGAGGAAGAGCGCGACGGCTTCAACAAGTTCCGGTGCGGTGGGTTCGCCAAGCATCAGAGTTTGCCCCGCATCATGAGGACGAGATCGAGTTCGGTTTCGCTGGCGCGCCGACCGATCGCCGCGCGTTCGACGGTCTTGTCGAGGCCGGATTCGAAGGCGCGATACATCGTCAGGCACATGACGCCCCACTTGAGGGAGCCGAACATCGTCCAGAACCGGACGGCGGCCTCCGTCACGCTGGGATCGCCGCCGGCGTCGCGATAGGCGGACAAGAAATCAGCGACCGCGCCAAACCCGCCGACGGGATGATCCACCTGACCGAAACGCCACGACGGCGTGCAAATCCAGCCCAAATCTTCGGCGGGATCGCCGAGATGCGCGAGCTCCCAATCGAGCGCCGCAACGAGGCCCTGCGCATCGACCATCAGATTGCCGAGCCGGAAATCGCCATGCACCAGGCGCGGCGCGCCGGTCGCCGGCAGGTCGCGACGCAGCATCGTGAACGCGAGATCGAAGATCGGTCGCGGTGCGTTGAAGGAGCGGTAGATCTCCTCGTAGCGATCCAATTGGGTCGCCGCGTCCAGCAGCGGCAGGTCCGGGGCCAGCGCGAGCGGGGTGGAATGAATGCGCGCCAAACACGCGCCGCAATCGGCCGCGAGCTTGCCGCGCGCCGCGGCGAACTCCGCATCGCGCAGAATCTTGCGCGCGATCGTCTCCCCGGCCAGCCGCGCCATGATATAACCGACGCCCAGGCCATCCGTTGGCGTCAGTACGTGCGCGACGTGGGGCGCTGGCGCGCCCGCGGCGATTGCGGCGCGGATCACGCCGGCTTCCTTTTCCAGGCCGATGGCCTGGGCGGAGACCATCGCTTCCGCGCCGCCGGGCGGGCGGCGGAGGATGAAGCCGATGGGTCCGTCCGGGGTCGGAACATCGAACGACCAGGTCTCCTGGCTCGCGCCGCCGGACAGGCGCTTCAAGCCTTCGATCGTCGTGGCGCCGGGCGTGAGGCGCGGCGCAAGCGCGGCGAGGCCGCGGGCGAGGTCGGCGGGGTCGGTGCTCATGGGAGTGTTCTAGAGCAGATTCCGATCGCGTGCGAACGCTCGACGTTCATGCTTCCCCGGTGGGGAAATGCCTGAACGAGCCGCGCTTACGCGCGTTCCCCTCCCCAGCGCGGAGGGGTTCGGGGTGGGGAGAGAGCGCGGCGATGCTTGATCGTTCCCGATATCAAAATCCCTTTGCGCCCGTCTCCCCCTCCCAACCCTCCCCCGCTGGGGGAGGGCGCGCACCTGGAATGCCCGCAGGCGAAACGCGGCCGGCGTCAGCCAGAGCGCGCCAGATGTTCGCTCTCCGCAACGGCGAACAGGGCGAGCGCGATCCGGATCGCGGCGCCGCGGGGACCGAGAAGATCAGGATCGGAATCGACGGCCAGACGCGCCTCCTGGTCGGCGAGCGCCAGGAGGTCGCCATGCGCTTCGGGATCGACGAACCGGAACGGCGGAAAGCCGCTCTGGCGCACGCCCAAAAGATCGCCAGACCCGCGCATCTTGAAGTCGGTCTCGGCGATGGCGAAGCCGTCGTCGGTGCGGCGCAGCGTGTCGAGCCGCGTCTTCGCGAGTTCGCCCAGCGGCGGCCGCCACAGCAGCACGCAGGCGCCCGGCTGCTCGCCGCGCCCCACGCGGCCGCGCAACTGGTGCAGCTGCGCGAGGCCAAAGCGCTCGGCGTGTTCGATCACCATGATGGTGGCTTCCGGCACGTTGACGCCGACCTCGATGACCGTCGTCGCCACCAGCAGGAACGAGGCGCCCGAACGGAATCGCTCCATCGCCGCGTCGCGCGCGCTTGCGCCCATTTTGCCGTGCACGAGTTCGACCTGATCGCCGAAGCGCTCGCGCAGCAATTCGAACCGGTCCTCGGCGGCGGCGAGGTCGACCTCCTCCGATTCAGAGATCAACGGGCACACCCAATAGGCGCGTTCACCGCGCGCGCTCGCCTCGGCGATGGCGTCGATCAGGTCCTCGCAGCGATTGGTCGGCATCGCGACCGTGCGGATCGGCTTGCGGCCGGGGGGCTTCTCGTCGAGCACCGAAATGTCCATGTCGCCGAATACGGCGAGGCCCAGAGTGCGCGGGATCGGCGTTGCGCTCATTACCAGGACGTGCGGCTCGGCGCCCTTCTCGACCAGGCGCATGCGGTCGGACACGCCGAACCGGTGCTGCTCGTCGATGATCACGAGGCCGAGTTGGCGGAACGCCACATCGTCCTGGAACAACGCGTGCGTGCCGATCACCGCGCCGACGGCGCCGGTGGCGATCGCTTCGAGCGCGGCGCGGCGGTCCTTGGCTTTGTCGCGGCCGGTAAGCACCAGCGCCCGCACGCCCGCGGCCTCGAGCAGCGGCAGAAGCCCCTCGCCGTGCTGGCGGGCGAGGATTTCGGTCGGCGCCATGAGCGCGCTTTGGAACCCGGCTTCGGCGGCGTTGGCCATGGCGAGCGCTGCGACCAGCGTCTTGCCGCTGCCGACGTCGCCCTGCAGCAGGCGCAGCATCGGCGCGGTGCGCGCCATATCGGCGCGGATGTCGGCGAACGCGCGGGTCTGGGCGCTGGTCGGAGCGTAGGGCAATGCGGCGAGGAGCGCACGCGCGCGGGCGCCCGGCGCGTCGATCGCCCGACCTTGTTTGAAGCGGCGACCCGCCCGCCGCAGGCGCAAAGCGCACTGGCGCGCGAACAGCTCATCATAGGCGAGCCGCGTGCGGAACGGGCCGGCGGGGGCGACGTCGTCGGGGTCTTCTGGCGCGTGGAGCCGGCGCAGCGCCGCGCCGAAGCGCGGCCATTGGCGCGCGGCCACCGTGCTTTCGCCCAGCCATTCCGGCGGGTCGCCCGCGAGCGCGACGGCGGCGCGCACGGCGCGTTGCAGTGTGCGCAGCGGCAGGCCGGCCGTCAGCGGATAGACCGGCTCGACATCGGGCGGCGCCTGACCGGTCGTCGGATCGACGACATGGTCGGGGTGCAGCATCTGCCGCTCGCCCTGCCACGTCTCGACCTTGCCCGATATCAACCGCGTCTGGCCGACAGGCCACAGGCGCTCGAGCATGTCCCGCTTGGGGCGGAAATAAGTGACCGTGAGGAACCCCGTCTCGTCGCGCAGGCGGATGCGGTAAGGCATCTTCGCGCTGACCGAAGGCAGGTGCATGTCGACCTCCACCTCGAGGGTGGCGATCTCGCCGTCATTGGTTTCCGCGATCGTCACCTTGTTGCGGCGGTCGATCGCGCCGGTCGGGGCCAGGAAGGCGAAGTCCTTGGCGCGCACGCCGCCGGCGACCTTCTCGATCAGCAGCGCCACGTCCTTGCGCAAGCCTTTGATCGGCGGGGCGGGGCCAAGCAGGGGCCAGGGTGGGGGAGAAGGCGGTGTCGACATGGAAGACGCGCTGACAGGGCTTTGGGATTGGGTTATAGCGCCAGCCCTTCCCATATGGGGCATTCATGGACGACCGGCGCAAACGCATCCGTTTCCGAGCCTGGCGGCGCGGCTTTCGCGAAATTGATCTGATTCTTGGCGCTTTCGCGGATGCTCATGTCGAGGAGCTGGACGAGGCGGGCCTCGCCGAGTTCGAACGCCTGCTCGATACGCCCGACCAAGACGTCTACGATTGGATCGTCGGCCGGACGAAGCCGCCGACCGATCAGGACGGCCCTGTGCTCAGTTTGATACGTTCGTTCCGCTATTTCGCACGAACTGCGGCCGCAGGGCGGTCAGAGCCGGCGTGAGCGCGCTTTTTCCCGTCCAGCCGGCGGCCTTGCAGGCGATCGTCAAGACGCCGGGTGCGCTCGACGTCGCCGGCGCTCCGAATGGCCTTGATGCCGCATCCTTCGCAGCCGCGGTGCGCACGCGGGGCGGGGTTGGCCTGTTCATCGCCCGCGACGAGGTCTCCGCCTCGGGGTTCGAGCAGCTGGTTCAGTTCTTCACGCCCGAGCTCGCGACGCTGCGTCTGCCGGCCTGGGACAATTTGCCCTATGATCGGATTTCGCCAACGCCGATGGTCGCCGCCCAGCGCTGCGCGGCGCTTGCGCAGCTTGCCAACCGGCAACCCGGCGATCGTCCGGTCCTGGTGATCGCCACCGCGTCGGCCGTGGCTCAGCGGGCGCCGCCGCGGGCTCGGCTGATGAGCGCGACGTTCGAAGCAAAAGCCGGCGACGACGTCGAGATCGCCGACCTTGAGCGCTATCTCGTGGTCAACGGCTATTCGCGCTCGTCGACGGTGCGCACGCCCGGCGAATTCGCGGTGCGCGGCGGCGTCACGGACATCTTTCCGCCCGGCGCCCCAGAGCCGCTGCGGTTCGACTTCTTCGGCGATACCCTCGAGGCCATCCGGCCGTTCGATCCCGAAACGCAGCGCTCGACCGGCAAACTCGATCGCGCCTCGCTCGCCGCGGTGAGCGAAGTTCTGCTCGACGACGAGGCCGTGCCGCGGTTCCGGAAAATGTTCGGTCAGACGTTCGGCGCCGCGACCGATCCGATCCTCGATTCGGTCAGCGCGCGGATGCGCCGCCAGGGCGTCGAGCAATGGCTGCCGTTCTTCTACGACAAGCTCGAAACCGTGTTCGACTATGTCGGCGAGACCGCGCTGATCGGCTTTGACCACCTCGCAGAGGACGCCATTCGCGAGCGCATCGAAACTGCGAAGGACCATTACGAAGCCCGCCGTACGGCGCCGACGCCGCGCGGCGCCATTCCCTTCCGCGCGCCGGACCCGGAGCTTCTGTATCTGGTCGGCGATACGTTCGCCGCCGCCATCGGCCAACGGCCGGTGCGGCGCTATCAGGGCTTCGCGACGCCCGACATCGCCGCGCAGGTCGGCGGCAAAGCGGGGCGTCAGTTCACCGCCGAACGCCAGCGGCTCGACGTCAACGTCTTCGAGATGGCGCAAAAGCATTGCGAAGCGCTGCAGCGCGCCGGCAAGCGCGTCATCCTGTCGGCCTGGTCGGAAGGCTCGGCCGAACGACTCGTGGCGGTGCTCGAAGATCATGGCCTGAAGGACCCGGCCCGCGTCGGAACCTGGGCGGAAGCCGCCGCGCTGCCGCAGAAGCGCATCGCCGTTGCGGTCGTTCCGATCGAGCATGGCTTCGAGACCAGCGAACTCGCCGTCCTCACGGAACAGGACATTCTCGGCGACCGCCTCATCCGCCCCCGACGCAAACGCCGCGCATCCGCGTTCATTGCGGAGGCGGCTGCGCTATCGCCCGGCGATCTTGTCGTCCACGCTGATCATGGCATCGGCCGCTACGACGGGCTCAAGACGCTCGACGCCGCCGGCGCCCCGCACGATTGCCTCGAACTCCAGTACGCCGGCGGCGACAAATTGTTCTTGCCGGTCGAGAACATCGAACTCGTCAGCCGCTACGGCTCGGAAGACGCCGGCGCCCAGCTCGACAAGCTCGGCGGCGTCGCCTGGCAGAACCGCAAGGCGCGCGCCAAGCAGCGCCTGCGCGACATGGCCGAGGAATTGATCCGGATCGCGGCCGCGCGCGCGTCCCGCGTCGCCGAACCGGTTGAACCGCCGGAAGGCCTATTCGACGAATTCTGCGCCCGCTTCCCGTACGACGAGACCGACGATCAGCTCGCCGCCATCGAAGACGTCATGAGCGATCTCGCCGCCGGCAAGCCGATGGATCGCCTGATCTGCGGCGACGTCGGCTTCGGCAAGACCGAGGTCGCGCTGCGCGCCGCTTTCCTCGTTGCGATGACCGGGCGCCAGGTGGCGGTGGTCGCGCCGACGACGTTGCTCTGCCGCCAGCATTTCCGCACCTTCGAGGAGCGCTTCCGCGGCCTGCCGATCAACGTGCGGCAATTGTCGCGGCTGGTCGGCGCGAAGGACGCCGCCGAGACCAAGCGGGGCATGGCGGAAGGCAAGATCGAGATCGTCGTCGGCACGCACGCGTTGCTCGCCAAAGGGATCGAGTTCAAGGACCTCGGCCTCCTCATCGTCGACGAGGAGCAGCACTTCGGCGTGAAGCACAAAGAGCGGCTCAAGGAGCTGCGCAGCGACGTGCACGTGCTGACGCTGTCCGCGACGCCGATCCCGCGCACGCTGCAATCGGCGCTGTCGGGCATTCGCGAGATGAGCATCATCGCCACGCCGCCCGTCGATCGGATGGCGGTGCGGACGTACGTCACGCCGTTTGATCCGGTTACGGTGCGCGAGGCGCTGCTGCGCGAGCGGTTCCGCGGCGGCCAATCCTTCTTCGTCGCCCCGCGGATCGCCGATCTCGCCGACGCCGAGAAATTCCTCACCGAGCACGCGCCGGAAATCCGCTTCGTCACGGCGCATGGCCAGATGCCGGCGAGCCAGCTCGACGAGATCATGACGGCCTTCTACGACGGCCAGCACGATGTGCTCCTGTCCACGTCGATCGTGGAATCCGGCCTCGACATTCCGCGCGCCAACACGCTCGTCGTGCACCGCGCCGACATGTTCGGCCTCGCCCAGCTCTACCAATTGCGCGGCCGCGTCGGGCGTTCCCGCGTGCGGGCCTACGCTTATCTCGCCACCGATCCCGACAAGCCCCTCACGCCGAGCGCGGAGAAGCGGCTCAAGGTGCTCTCGTCGCTCGACAGTCTCGGCGCCGGGTTCACGCTTGCGAGCCACGACCTCGACATGCGCGGCGGCGGCAACCTCCTGGGCGAGGAGCAGTCTGGCCACATCCGGGAGGTCGGCGTTGAGCTCTACCAGTCCATGCTCGAAGAGGCCGTCACCGCGCTTCGAGAGGGGCGGGAGGAAGAGGTCGGCGCCCGCTCGTGGTCGCCGCAGCTCAACGTCGGCGCGGCGGTTCTGATCCCGGACGATTACGTGCCGGACCTCAACGTCCGCCTGTCGCTCTATCGGCGCCTCTCGGAGTTGCCGAGCGACGGCGAGCGCGAAAGCTTCGCCGCCGAAATGATCGACCGGTTCGGTCCGATGCCGCTGGAAGCCCAGCAGCTCATCCAGGTGGCGGGGCTCAAGGCCATGTGCCGGGCCTGCAACATCGGCAAGCTAGACGCCGGCCCGAAAGGCGCGGTGCTCACGTTCCGCGATCCGGGTTTCCCCGATCCAACGGCGCTGGTGCGCTACATCCAGTCGAAAAAGCCGTTCGATCTGAAGTTGCGGCCAGACGGCAAGCTCGTCGTCGCCGGCGATTGGCCCGAGCCCGCCGCGCGCTTGAAGGCGCTGCGCCTCGCCATGGAGGCGTTGAGCGGTCTAACGACGCGGGCCGCAGCCTGACGTTTCGCGCCCGCCTTGCGCCCGCCATAGGCGCGTCCCATAACCGCTGGATCACCAGAACGAGGGTCGGATGGATCGGATCGTCATCGTAGGCGGCGCGCCCTTGTCGGGCGAAATCGCAATTTCCGGCGCGAAGAACAGCGCGCTGAAACTGATCGCGGCCGCCTTGCTGACCAGCGAGCCCCTGACGCTC
This sequence comes from Caulobacterales bacterium, assembly GCA_049317545.1. Lineage (GTDB taxonomy): Bacteria > Pseudomonadota > Alphaproteobacteria > Caulobacterales > Aquidulcibacteraceae > REEB506. The sequence continues at coordinate 11,286 of JBMOIB010000045.1, forward strand.
GACCGCATGCCGAACCTCGCCGACACGCGGTTCATGGCGCAATTGCTGATGACGCTCGGCGTCGGCGTCGCCTGGCCGGACGGTTCGCACAGCGCGCGTCTGCACGCCGCCGAGGTCACATCGACGATCGCGCCGTACGATCTCGTGCGGAAAATGCGCGCTAGTTTCAATGTTCTGGGTCCGCTCCTGGCGCGCGTCGGGCACGCCACCGTATCGTTGCCCGGCGGGTGCGCGATCGGCGCGCGGCCCGTTGATCTGCACTTGAAGGCGTTCGAGGCGATGGGCGCCGACATCGTCATCGAGGGCGGCTACGTGAAAGCCGCAGCGCTGCGCGGCCTCAAGGGCGCCTCGATCGTGTTCCCGTTCGTCTCGGTGGGCGCAACCGAACATACGATGCTCGCCGCCACCCTGGCGCACGGGGAAACCATTCTCGAAAACGCCGCCCGCGAGCCGGAAATCGTCGACCTCGCCGAGTGCTTGAACGCCATGGGCGCGCGGATCGAAGGCGCAGGGTCGAGCACCATCCGCATCCAGGGCGTCGAACGCCTCGGCGGCGCGCGTTATCCCGTGATGCCCGACCGGATCGAGGCCGGGACCTACGCCATCGCCGCGGCCGCCGCAGGCGGCGCGGTGCAGCTCATCGGCGCCAAGGCTGAACATCTCGGCGCGCTGATCCAGGCGCTGCGCGCCGCTGGCGCAACTGTGGAGAGCCGCGACGGCGGGCTCTATGTCGCGCGCGATCCGGCGACCCCGCTCAAGCCCGTCGATATCGACACCCAGCCCTATCCCGGCTTCCCGACCGACCTGCAGGCGCAATTCATGGCGCTCACGGCGCTCGCGCCGGGCGCCTCGATCTTCCGCGAGAACATTTTCGAGAACCGCTTCATGCACGCGCCCGAACTGCGCCGCCTTGGCGCCGACATCAGCGTGCGCGGCAACGAGGCCGTGGTGCGCGGCGTCGCGCGGCTGGTTGGCGCGCCGGTGATGGCGACCGATCTTCGCGCCTCCGTGAGCCTCGTGATCGCCGCCCTCACCGCGGAAGGGGAGACCACGATCAACCGCGTCTATCACCTCGATCGCGGCTTCGAGAGCCTGGAGGCGAAACTTCAGGGCTGCGGCGCGAACGTTCGCCGCGAAAGCGATCGCCGCCCCGAAGTCATCGACGGCGAGGCCGCATGAGCGCGGACCTATTGCGCGTGCGCATCGAGGACGCCGCCGATCTCGAGGTCGCGTCTGCGGCCATGCAGGACGCCGTGTTCCGCGTCGGCGACGCGACGTTCGAGGCCAAGCCGCGCCGCTTCACTTTGATCGCCAATCGCTTCCGCTGGGAGACTGGGCGCAAGGAGCGCATTCGCGCCGCCTTGTCGTTCGACGGCGTGCTCGGCGTGAAGACGCAACGGTATCAGGGCGCCGCCAAAGACGCGGTGGCGTCGATCCTGGCGCTGAAATTCGTCGCCGCTGAAGAGCCGCCGGCCGGCGCGGTCGAGATCATGCTCGCGGGTGGGGGCGGCATCCGCCTTGACGTTGAGGCGATCGACGCCCTGCTCGCCGATTGGGGCGAGCCATGGTCCACGCCGCGTCGACCCGATCACGAGCGGGGCGGCTGAAATGGTTCGTCGCCTCGATGCGCGCGCGCAAGGCTTCGCCGCGAATTACGCCGCCCTGATCGGCGCGCGCGGCGCGCATGTCGACGCCGCCGCCGACGCCGCCCGCGCCGTGATCGAAGAGGTGCGCCGCGACGGAATAGCAGCGCTTCTGCGCCTCACAGCCAAGTTCGACGGTCTCGTTCTGGCGGCGGGCGACCTCGCCGTGACCCCCGCCGAGATCAATGCGGCGTTTGCGGCGTGTCCGGACGGCCTGATCGCCGCGCTTGAAAAGGCGGCGGCGCGCATCGCCGATTTCCACGCTCGCCAGACGCCCGAAGATGCGGAATGGACGGACGCCGCCGGCGTTTCTGTGGGCTGGCGCTGGACGCCGGTCGACGCCGCCGGGCTCTACGCGCCGGGCGGGCTCGCCGCCTATCCGAGCGCCGTGCTGATGAATGCGATCCCGGCGAAGGTCGCAGGCGTCCGCCGCCTCGCCATGACGACGCCGCCGGCGCGCGTCAGCGAAAACCCGGCGATCCTCGCCGCCGCCAAGATCGCCGGCGTCGACGAAATCTGGAAAGTCGGCGGCGCGCAGGCGATCGCGGCGCTCGCCTACGGCGCGGGCCCCATTGCGCCGACCGACGTGGTCGTCGGCCCTGGCAACGCCTTCGTGGCGGCCGCCAAGAAGCTCGTGTTCGGCGACGTCGGCGTCGATTCGATCGCCGGGCCGTCGGAAGTCTTCATCCTGGCCGAGGGCGACGTCGATCCCGCTTGGCTCGCCGCCGATCTTCTGGCGCAAGCCGAGCATGATTCTGACGCCCAATCAGTGCTGTTCACGCCCGACCTCGCGCTCGCCGACGCGGTCGCCGCCGCCGTCGAGCGTGACCTTGCCGCCGGACGCGCCGGCGCCTCGGCGCGGACGTCCTGGGAGACTTACGGCGCCATCATCCTGGTCCCGGACCTCCTCGCCGCCGCGCCGCTGATCGACCAGGCCGCGCCGGAACACGTGCAGATCGTTTCGCCGGACGCGCGCGCGATCATGAAGGCCATCCGCCACGCCGGGGCGATCTTCCTCGGCGCGCACGCACCCGAAGCGCTCGGGGATTACGTCGCCGGGCCGAACCACGTCCTGCCGACCGGGCGGCGCGCACGTTTCGCGTCTGGGCTCTCGACGCTGACCTTCATGAAGCGCACGACGCTGATCGGCGCGAGCGCCGCAGGGCTCGCCGCAATTGGTCCGTCCGCCGCCGCCATCGCAGACGCCGAGGGCCTGCCCGCGCATGCCCGTTCGATCCGTGTTCGGATGACGTCATGAGCGACGCCAATCGCCTGCGCGACGTCCGCCTCGACGAGGCCTCGCTCGCCCCCGCCGGCCCCGAGGCCGAACAGGAACGCCGCGTCGCGATCTTCGACCTTTTGGAGCAGAACAGCTTCGCGCTCGACGGCGTGGAGCTTGGCCCTTACGCGCTCGCGCTCTCGATCCAGGAACAACGCCTGGTGTTCGACGTCGCCGGCGCCGACGGCGCGCAGGCGCGGACCTTCGTGCTCTCGCTGACGCCGCTCAAACGCGTCGTGCGCGACTATTTCATGATCTGCGACAGCTATTATCAGGCGATCCGCACCGCCACGCCGCAGCAGATCGAGGCGATCGACATGGCGCGGCGCGGTCTGCACAACGAAGGCTCGGAACTCCTGCGCGAGCGGCTCGCGGGCAAAGCGACGTTCGATCTCGACACCGCGCGTCGCCTGTTCACGCTGATCTGCGCGCTGCATGCGCGGAACTGATCGTGACGGGGCTCGCCGCGCGTCCGCCGCAGGCGGTGCTGTTCGCGTGCAGCCACAATATGATCCGCTCGCCGATGGCGGCTGCGCTTCTGAGACTGCGTTGGGGCAAGACGATCTGGGTCGACAGCTGCGGCGTTCGGCTCAGCGCCCGCACCGCCGATCCGTTCGCGATCGAAGTGATGGATGAGTTGGGCGCCGATTTGAAACCGCATCGCGCCAAGACGTTCGCCGATCTCGACGACGCGAGCTTTGATCTCATCGTCACGCTGACGCCTGAGGCGCATCACCAGGCGCTCGAGTTCACCCGCACCTTGGCGGCGGAAGTCGAATACTGGCCGACCTATGACCCGGCGCTGGCGCAGGGCTCAAGGGCACAGCGGCTGGAAGAGTTTCGAAGCGTCCGCGATGCGCTCGCGGCGCGAATTTTGGCCCGTTTCGGCAGGCCGTCGACGGGGCAGGCGTGAATCCCTATAGTCCGCCCCCTCGAATTCCCTAGAGGACCTCATGGCGAAAGAAGAACTATTAGAATTTGCGGGGATGGTGACGGAATTGCTCCCCAACGCGACCTTTCGGGTCAAGTTGGAGAACGATCACGAAATCATCGCCCATACCGCTGGAAAGATGCGCAAAAACCGCATCCGCGTCCTCGCAGGCGATCGCGTGCTCGTGGAAATGACGCCCTATGACCTCACCAAGGGCCGCATCACCTACCGCTTCAAATAGGCCCCATGCCCGCGCCGCGACTGCTCCTCGCGAGCGCCAGCCCGCGCCGTCTCGACCTTCTGGCTCAGATCGGGCTCAAACCTGACGGCATCGTCCCCGCCGAGATCGACGAGGCCCCCTTGCCGGGGGAGGCGCCGCGCACGACCGCTGTGCGCCTCGCCGAGGCCAAGGCGCGCTTCGTCGGGGCCTTGCATCCCGAGGCGCTCGTGCTGGCGGCCGATACGGTCGTGGCGCTGGGCGCGCGCGCTCTGCCGAAGGCGGAGGATGAGGCCGAGGTCGCCCGATGCCTCGCTTTGCTCTCCGGGCGGGCGCATCTCGTCCATACCGGCGTCGCTGCAGCCTGTGGCGGCGTCGTGCGCGTCCGGCTGTCGAGTTCGAGGGTGACGTTCAAGCGGGTCGCCGCCAGCGAGGCTGACGCCTACGCCGCTTGCGGGGAGGGCGTCGGCAAGGCCGGCGGCTACGCGATCCAGGGGCGTGCGGGCGCGTTCGCGCGCGCCTTGAGCGGCTCCTATTCCGGCGTCGTGGGTCTGCCCTTGTTCGAGACTGCGGGCCTGCTCGAGAGCTTCGGCCTGCGGGTTCGGAGCGCGCCATGAAGCGGCTGGACGTCTGGATCGATGGCGCAGTTGGCGAAACCCGGATGGCCCTGGTCGACGATGGCCGCCCGATCGCGCTGGCGCTTTGGCGGGCGACCGATCCTGGCCGGCGCGCGCGCTGGGGTGAGACCTATTCCGCGCGGATCGCGCAAGTGGATCGTCGCCGCCGCGGCGCTTTTCTCGACCTGGGCCTTGGCGATTCCATGGGCTTCCTGCCGCTCGATGCGCAAGGCGGCGCGCGCATCGCGGGCAAGAGCCAGCCCGTGCGCGAAGGCGAGCGCTGCTGCGTGCGGATCGTGCGCGAGGCCGCGCGCGACAAGAGCGCCGTCGTCGAGCGCGTCGACGAGCCTGCTCCCGATGCCGTGGGCTTCCTTGCGCGCCACAAGAGCGACGACCAGTTGATCGAAGCGGCCCCAGCCGCGCCCGCCATGCGCGCCGACCTCGACGCCGCATTCGAAGAGGCCTGCGATCGCACGGCGCCGATCCCAGGCGGCGGGCGCCTTATCATCGAGCCGACAGCGGCGCTGGTCGCCATCGACGTCGACGCCGGCGACCGCAGTGGATCGAACGACCCCGAGACCTTCGCCCGCGACCTCAACCTCGCCGCCGCCGGAGAGGCCCTGCGTCAGATCCGTCTGCGCGATCTCGGCGGTCTCATCGCGATCGATTTCGTCTCGATGCGCTCGGCCAAGGCCGGCGAGGCCGTGATGGCGGCGCTCAAGGCCCATAACGATCCCTGGGGGCTCGCCTTCGCGCCGATGTCGCGCTTCGGGATCGTGGAGTTGTCGCGACCGCAGCTGCGCCGGCCGCTGCGCGAAGCCATGTGCGGACCGGATGGGCGGCTCTCCACAGAGGCCGAAGCGTTCGCCGTGCTGCGCACGATCGAGAGCGCCGGGCGCGCCGAACCCGGCCGCCGGATCGTCGCCGCGCTCGCGCCGCCGGTCGCGGCGATACTGGAAGCTGCGCCGTTCGACTGGCGCGGCGGTCTCGACGCGCGCCTCGGGCGCCGCTGGCGGATCGAGGGCGCCCCGCCGCCCGGACGTGCATTCGACGTGCGAAGCGATTAGGAGAGCGCGATGCCGCCGCAAGCCGCCAAATGCCCGATCTGCAGCAAACCGACAGATCCGCAGATGCGGCCGTTCTGCTCGAAGCGGTGCGCCGACGTCGATCTGCATCGCTGGCTGTCGGGCTCGTACGTCGTTCCGGGCGCGGTCGACGACGAGGACGAGCCGCAGGATAATTCTGAGGCCTAAGGCGGAGTGGCGCCCCTCGCATGCGCATGGTGTAGACTACCCCCATGGCCGGCGCTCTCGACCCACTCGCATTCAAGGACGCGCTGATCGTTCTCGGCGCCGCGGCGATCGTCATTCCGGCGTTCACGCGCCTCAAGCTCAGCCCGCTCTTGGGCTTCATCCTGGTCGGGGCCGTCGTCGGGCCGTTTGGACTTGGCGCGCTCTCCGATCAGGCGCCCTGGCTCTCGTACATCACCATCACCGACGCCGAATCGATCGCGCCCGTCGCCGACCTCGGAGTGGTGTTCCTCCTCTTCATGATCGGTCTCGAGCTCTCGTTCGAACGTCTCGTGATGATGCGCCGGCTGGTGTTCGGGTTGGGGCCGCTGCAGGTGGCGGTCTGCGCCGGTTTGATCGCGCTGGTTGGCGTCGCGCTCGGCCTTTCCGTCACCGCCGCGATCTTTATTGGCCTCGCGCTCGGCGTGTCGTCGACGGCCTTGATCGTGCAGACGTTGGCCAACGCGAAGAAGACGGGCGGGCCGGTCGGACGCGCGACGTTCGCCGTGCTGCTGTTCCAGGACCTGGCCGTCGCGCCGATCCTGATCGCGGTCGCGATCTTCGCGGGCGGCGCGGCCGAAGGCGGCCCGGCGCGCGTTGGTCTTGCGCTCGCGCAATCGGTCGCCGGGCTCGCCTTGATCGTCGTCGCTGGTCGTCTGCTGTTGCGGCCGCTGTTCCGCCGGGTGGCGCGCGCCAAGAGCCCGGAGCTATTCCTCGCCGCCTGCCTCCTCGTCATTCTCGGCTCGGGCCTCGCGGTCGCCTCGTTCGGCGTCTCGATGGCCATGGGCGCGCTCGCCGCTGGCGTGCTGCTCGCGGAGACCGAATATCGCCGCCAGATCGAAGCCCTGGTGGAGCCGTTCAAGGGCCTGCTGCTCGGCGTCTTCCTGATCGCGGTGGGCATGGGCATCAATTGGGGAGAGATCGCCGCCGATTTCGCGGCGGTGGCGCTCGGCGCCATCGGCCTGATCGCCGGCAAGACGATCGTCACGGCGGCCCTGGCGCGGGCATTTGGCCTCACCTGGCCGGTGGCCCTGCGCAGTGCGCTGCTGCTCGCGCCCGGTTCGGAATTCAGCTTCGTGATCCTCGGCGCGGCGACCGCCCAGGGTCTCGCGCCGCCGGAGGCGAGCGCCTATGCGCTCACCCTCGCCGCGCTGACGATGGCGCTCATTCCGCTTCTCTTTCAGGCGTCCGAGCGCATTGACTTGCGGCGATCGCGCGCCGTCGATCCCGATCTCCTGCCGCCACAGGACGTCACCGCGCCGACGGTGCTGATCGCCGGCTACGGCCGCGTCGGCGAGCTGGTGGCGCGCCTGTGCGAGGCGCATTCCTTGCCGTACATGGCGATCGATTCCGATCCGGACGTCGCCGCCCGCGCGCGCCGGGCCGGCAAGCCCGTCTATTACGGGGATGTAGCGCACCCGGAATTGCTGCGCGGCGCGCTGACGGCCGCGAAAGCGCTGGTCGCGACGATGGATGCGCCCAAGGCGGTCGGCGATGTGGTGGCGGCGGCGCGCGCGATGCGCGCCGATCTCGTCATCGTCGCCCGCGCCCGCGACGCCAAGGACGCCGCGCGCCTCTACAAGCTCGGCGCGACCGACGCCGTGCCCGATTCCGTCGAAGCCTCCCTGCAGCTCGCCGAGACCACGCTCGTCGACGTCGGCGTGCCCATGGGCCACGCCATCGCTTCGATCCATGACATGCGCGCCGAGATCCGCGCCGATATCCAGCGCCTCGCGCCTGACGCCCCCCAACCCCGGCAGGTGCGCCGTCGCGCGACCACGCCGACGACGGACGAAGCCTAGGCGAGCCGCGAGACGCCGGTCCGCCGCCAGTCCTCGAACAGCACCGCGATCGCGCACGACGCCAGACGCGAGCCCTCGTCGTCGGCGCGGCTCGTCAGAATGATCGGCGCCGCGGCGCCGAGCACGATGCCGGCGCCTTCGGCATGCGAGATGAACGACAATTGCTTGGCGAGAATATTGCCAGCCTCGATGTTCGGCACGATCAGCACGTCGGCGCGGCCGGCGACCGTCGAGCGCAGCCCCTTGGTGCGCGCCGCGCCTTCGTCGACCGCGTTGTCCATGGCGAGGGGCCCATCCACCAACCCGCCGCGGATCTGGCCCCGCTCGGCCATTTTCGAGAGCGCGGCGGCGTCGAGCGTGGAGGGCATTTTCGGATTGACCGTTTCGACCGCCGAAAGCACCGCGACGCGCGGCGTCTCGCAGCCGAGCGCGCGGGCCAGATCGATGGCGTTCTGGACGATGTCGACCTTCTCTTCGAGCGTCGGCGCGATGGTGATCGCCGCATCGCTGACGTACAAAAGGTGCGAAAGGCCCGGCGTATCGAAGGCGAACACGTGGGTGATGCGCCGCCCGGTGCGCAGGCCGCCGTCGCGCTTGACCACGTGGTGCAGCAATTCGTCCGTGTGCAGAGCGCCCTTCATCAGCGCTGCGGCCGCGCCGTTTTTGACGAGCGCGACGGCGGCCGCTGCGGCGGCGTCGCCGGAGGCTGCGGCGATGGTCTGGTACTTCGAGGCGTCAACGCCCGCGGCCTTGGCGGCGGCGGCGATCCGGGCCGGGTCGCCCACCAGGATCGGTTCAATGAGGCCGCGCTCGGCCGCCTGCACCGCGCCGCCGAGCGCCTTGGCGTCTTCCGGCGCGACGACAGCGGTCTTCATCGGCGCCAGCGCGTCGCAGGCGGCGATCAGGCGCGCGAATTGGGCGTGGCGCGCGACGACCAACTGGGGCAGGGCGGACGGGGCGCCGAGCGGCGGGGTCGCGGGCGCGCGCACCTTAGCCTCCCCGCTCGCGACCACAGCGCCGTCGGCGCGCAGGGCCCGGCAGGCGAGGGTCAACAAGCCCTGCGGCGCGATGGCGGTGATCTCGACCGCTATGGTCAGGGTATCGCCCACGAGCACGGGGCCCGTGAACGCAAGCGACTGGCTGACGAGCCGCGCGCCGGGCCCTGGCAGCGCCGCGCCGAACAGGGCCGAAAACAGCGACGCCACCCACATGGCCGGGGCCTCGACCGTGGCGTCGGCATCTTCGCGGCCGTCGCCGTCCTTGTCCGCGCCGGGCAGGGTGAGGGGATTGAGGTCGCCGGAGGCGTGCGCGAAGACGATCAGATCCTCTGCGCGGCACAGGCGTTCGATGTGGGCCGTCTGGCCGATCGTGAAGTCCATGGGAGCCTCCGTGTTCGTGAGGCCTAGGCCGGGCGCGCGGCTGGCGCCATCCCGCCGAACGCCGCGTCGCGCGGGCATGGACAGGAGAGGGCGGCCTAGGTATAGACGGCCTCCCCGCACGCCGGGCCCGCCTGGGTAGCTCAGTTGGTAGAGCAGCGGATTGAAAATCCGCGTGTCGCTGGT
>JBMOIB010000046.1:0-20236 GCA_049317545.1 Caulobacterales bacterium
GCCCCAAACGCTGGCGCACAAGATCATCGCCCGAGCGGCGGGGAGATCAGCCGTCGCGCCGGGGGAAATTCACACCTGCATTGTAGATCTCGCGTTCGCCCACGACAGCTCTGGGCCGCGGCGTTGGAAGCCCCATCTTGATGAACTCGGCGCGCGGATTTGGGACCCGTCGAAGGTGGTCGTCTTTTCGGACCATTACGTTCCCGCGGTCGATCCCGAGAGCGCCGCAATACTGGATTTGACGCGCCGTTTCGCGGCCAGCAGCGGTGTGCGCCATTTCGATATGCTCGGGATTAGCCACACGCTGCTCCCGCAGCATGGTCTCCTCGCGCCCGGCATGTTCGTCGCCGGCGGCGACAGCCACAGCCCGCATGGCGGTGCGTTCGGATGCTTCATCGCCGGCTACGGCGCGACGGACATGCTGGGCATTCTCGTCACAGGCGAAACCTGGATCCGCACGCCAGACGTCGACCTGATCGATCTCCACGGCGCGCTCCACGATGGCGTCACAGCAAAAGACGTCATGCTTATGCTTTGCGCCGCCCTCGGCATGGAGAACGCGTTCGCCGCTGCAGAGTTTGCAGGCGCGGCGGTCGATGCGATGTCGATGGACGAACGGATGACGCTCACCAACATGACGGCCGAACTGGGTTACGATACGGGGCTCATCGCGCCAGACCAAACGACGCTGGCGCATATGCGCCGCCATGGCGCGACGCTGGCCGATGATGCGCTCTCGTGGCGGGCGGACCCTGGCGCCGTCTATCGGTCGCATCGACGGTTTGACCTCGCCGATCTCGCCCCCCAGGTTGCGGCCCCGCACAGCCCGGCGCTCAGCGCGGACGTGAACTCGTATCGAGATGTCGCAGTCAACCAAGCCTATATCGGCGCATGCGTCGGGGCGAAGCTCGACGATTTGCGGCTGGCCGCGCGCGCCTTGAATGGCCGCGCCGTTGCGCCGGGAGTGCGCCTGCTCATCGCTCCGGCCTCGCAGCAGATCTCGCGCCAAGCCGCCCAAGAGGGCGTTCTGGCCACCCTGCTGGAGGCCGGCGCCATCTTGATGCCGTCGGGATGCGGCGCATGCGCAGGCATGGGCGCCGGCGTCCTCGCGGAAGGCGAAGTGTGCATTTCCAGCACAAATCGCAATTTCAAAGGGCGGATGGGGCATGCCGGCGCGTTCGTCTATCTGGCCTCGCCGGCGACAGTTGCAGCGTCGGCCGTCGCAGGACGGATCGTGGATCCACGGGAGTTTTTGTCGTGACCTTGCCCAGTGAGGGCCGAGCCTTCGTGTTCGGCGATCGCGTCGACACCGACGTGCTGGCGCCGGGCGCGCTGATGAAGCTCGCGCCGCCGGAACTCGCGCGCCATTGCCTAGCAGCGCTTGATCCTACGTTCGCCGCGTCCGTCCGCCCGGGCGACTTCGTCGTCGCCGGCGACGGTTTTGGAATCGGCTCATCGCGCGAGCAGGCGGCGCAGTCCTTGGTGCTCCTCGGCGTGCGGGCGGTGATCGCAAAGAGTTTTGCGCGGATTTTTTACCGTAACGCGTACAACCTCGGGCTGCCGGCGGTCATTCTTCCGCAAGCTGGCGAGATCGTGGCCGGAGATCGTCTCAGTCTGGACGTGGCGGGAGGGCGCGTGGTCAACCATTCAACTGGACTGATCTTTGATGTTGCCCCCATTCCGCAACGCCTCGCGGAGATGATCGAGGCAGGCGGCCTGGTTGCGCAATTGCGCGCCGGACTTTTGGGGGCGAGGGAGTGAACAATATGGCCGAAAGCGGAGGATCGCGGCTGCGCCGCCGTTTGGCGCAAGCCCAAGCGCTGATGGCGCCTGGCGCCTATGACGCCCTCTCGGCGCTGCTCGTCGAGCAAGCGGGATTTGAGGCGATCTATCTTTCGGGCGCCTCGATTTCCTATACGCAGCTTGGCCGACCAGACATTGGGCTCACGTCCGTAACGCAGGTTGCAGATGTCGTAGCGCGCGTCCGAGATCGGGTCAGTGTGGATCTCATCGTCGATGCCGACACCGGGTTCGGGAATGCGTTGAACGTCGGTCACATGATGCGGCTTTTCGAGCGCGCCGGCGCGGATGCGGTGCAAATTGAAGATCAAACGGCGCCGAAGCGGTGCGGTCATCTCGCCGGAAAGAGCCTGGTTCCCGCCGACGAAATGGTCGGCAAGATCGCCGCCGCCCTCGACGCCCGAAGCCGGGATGTGCTGGTGATCGCGCGCACGGACGCTATTGCGGTGGAAGGGCTGGAGTCGGCCTTGGAACGCGCGGCTCTCTACCGCGAGGCCGGCGCCGACGTCATTTTCATCGAAGCGCCGCAGGCGGTTGAGCAGATGCAACGCATCTGCGCTGCCTTCCGGGACGTGCATTTGATGGCGAACATGGTGGAAGGCGGACGCACCCCGATCCTGACGCTCGATCAGTTGCAAGAGATGGGATTCCGCCTCGCGATCGCGCCCGGGTCGATGGTGCGGGCCTTCGCCTTCGCAGCGCAGGAATTCCTGCGTCTCTTGAAGGCCAATGGCACGACGGCGATGTCGCGTGATCGCATGTTCGATTTCGCCGAGATCAACGCATTGCTCGGCTTGCCGGATTTGAGCGCGCTCGGCCAGCGCTATGATGCTCGTTCGCGCGACGCTGCCGAATAAGCGGCCGAGCGCCGCACGCAGCATCACCCCTGAACGTTTTGCAGGCCCCCATAACGTTTCGCCGGGCGGTTGCCCGCCCGGCGTCGACGTTTGGCCTCACAAGGCTGCGGTCAGTAGGTGTACTTGATGCGGAACGTCACGCGGCGCGGGTCGTTGTAATAGCCGATCCCGAACAAAGACGACGTCGCATAATATTCTTCCGTGCAGTTCGAGCACTCAAGCGCCGCTTCCCAATGGTTGGCCTCAGAGCGGTAGACCGCGCCGACGTTGACGAGCGTCGTCGGCGGCACTTTCGCCAACGGGCGCGTGATCGCGGTCGTTTGGCCGAACGGGATCGCCGTCACCAGAGCGCCGTCATTGTAAGTCGAGGTCCAATAGGTCTGCGAATAGCTCGCCGAGCCATTGAACGACAATGAGCCGCCGAGCTTCTCGAGCGGCAGGGTGTAGCTGGCTCCCAGCGTGCCCTGCAGTTCCGGGAAGCGGACGGGGTTGTCCCGCGTCGTCGTGCAATTGATCGGCTCGGGCGTATTCGAGCACGGGATGAGTCCGTTTGCGCCGCCGTTGCGCGCCGGGACGTTCTGATACTCGCTGTCCGAGGCCGAGGCTGACGCGAAAATCTGGAGCGCGTCGGTCGGGGCTGCTGCGATCTCGAGTTCAATACCTTTGGCTTCCAGGTCGGCGGCGTTGCGGGTGACGAACGTCGTCGTTCCGCCGCCCGTGCCCGACAAGAGCTGCAGCGCGTCGACCTTTTCCAGGTACGCGGTGGCGTTGACGCGCAGCTTTCTCGAGAACCATTCCGTCTTGGCGCCGAGTTCGTACGTCCAGGCTTTTTCCGGGCCGAAGATCGTCACGTTGGCGGCGTTGGTGACGCGCGTGTTCCAGCCGCCCGACTTGAAGCCGTTCGTCGCGGATGCATAGACGAGCTTGTCGTTGGAGAGTTTATAGGTCAGCGCCACGCGTGGCGTCGCCCTTTTTTCGCTTTGGTTCAGAGGGACTCCGAAGGCGCGGACGTTCGCAGACGTCGGCCGCGTCGGAGTCAATGCCAGCGAGCCGTTCGTGTATGCGAGCGTCTTTTTTTCGTCCGTGTACCGCACGCCTGCGGTGGCGATGAGCGAATCGGTGAGGCTGATGTCGGCTTGGGCGTAAGCCGCGACCGATTCAGTCGTGTTGTACATTTTCCAGTCGGCCAGGAGGATGCCGGAGAAGTCGATCTCGGCGGTCTTGTTGTCTTCGTCGAGATAGAAGAGCCCGGCGACCCATTTCACCCGGTCCGTCCCGCCGACGAGTTTCACTTCCTGCGTAAACTGTTGGTTGCGCACTTCATTGGCGATGACGAAGCCGCCCCGCGCGCCGGTGCCGTTCAGGAAGTCGAGAGCGAAGTTCTGATCGGTCGTGCGATAGCCGGTGATGAAGCTGATCGTGGACCAGCCGAGATCGTAGGCGAGGTTTGAGGTCAGGCCGCCGGTTTCGACGTTGGCGCAGTTTCCCAGCGAGGTATTCAGGTAGATCTCGCGGATATTGTTGCTGCAATCCGTCGGGCGCAGACCGGACCGGCTCTTGTATTCCGGATCGACCGGGCTCGAGCCAAGGGTCGTTTTTTGTTGGTCGACATAGTCGACCGCGACGTCCCAGGTCAGCTTTTCCGTCGGCAGGAAACGGACCGCGGCGCGCAACCCCTGGGCCTTGTCGGCGTTGAGCTTCGCGCCCGTGACGAGGCTCTGGCTATACCCTTCGTCATCGACGACGAAGCCGGACAATTTCGTCAGGATCTTGTCGTTGACGGGCGCGTCGACTGATCCGCGCAGCTGGGTGCGCTGAAAGCTGCCGACCGAGCCTTCGACGAAATAGCCGAACTCGCTCGCAGGCTTGCGCGTCACGATCGAGACCGCGCCGCCAGTCGTGTTGCGGCCGAAAAGCGTGCCTTGGGGGCCGCGCAGGACTTCGACGCGCTCGATGTCGAACAGCGAAACGGAATTGGCGTTCTGGCGGGCGACGTAGATTTCATCGACATAGGTCGCGACCGGCACGTCGAATGTGGCGATCTGCTCGGTCGAGCCGAGGCCGCGGATATAGAAGGACAGGGCCGAGCCCGTGCCAGTGTTGAGGCCGCCCGTTACGCTCGGCGTAAACCGCACGAGGTCCGCAGTCGTCTTGAGTTGCGCGGCCTCGACTTGCAGCGGGCTGAAGGCCGAAACGGCGAGCGGGACGGACTGGGCGTTTTCTTCGCGGCGCTGGGCCGTCACGATGATCTCGGACAGGCCGCCGGCTTGCGCCGCCGATCCGCCGCCGCCCGTCTGCGCGCCGGCTGCCGGCGCCGTGATTGCGATCGCGGCCGTCGAAGCAGCCAAGACGAGGTTCCAATTTTTAGTCATTCAACTCCCCCGGGTGCTTGGACGGCGTGTCCGCCAATATTAATGGTATAACCTTTCATCGTTCGGTGATCCGAGCAAGTCGTCTGCCGCATCTCCCGTGCGATGAGTCTCAATTTCGATGCACTGTTGCGTATCCGCAGCAGAAAAGCCCCCGTAGGGACGCCGATCGCGCCCGATGGACAAGTGTGAGGCGCCGCGCTCAAATGATATGCCAATTTGCGAGGTTCCGATGACGCTCCGCTTCGAGCCCACCATGGCGCGGGAAGACCTGACGGCCCGTCAGATTTTCCAGCGCGTCAAAGCCAACCCCGCCCGCGCCCGCTTTGGCTTCGGCGCCCGCGCGGCGGTCATGAATATCGACTTCCAACAGGCCTATACGCGTCCGGATCTCTTCCCGAATACGGCCTACGTCACCGACCCGGACCAGATCGCGCATGTCAATTCAATCAGCCGATTGGCTCGCCAGGCCGGTATGCCGGTGATCTGGTCGCGCGTCGCCTACAAGCCGGACGCTGGCGATGCGGGGGTCTGGGGAACGCGTACGAACACGCCCGACAGCCTGCAGAACATCAAGTACGAGAGCCCACGCCACGCCTTCGATCCGCGTTGCGAAATCGACGAGGCGGTCGATCTCGTCTTCACCAAGCGCATGCCGAGCACGTTCTTCGAGACGCCGCTCGCGAGCTACCTTGTGTGGAGCAAGGTCGATACCGTCATCGTGACCGGCGGATCAACGTCGGGCTGCGTGCGCGCGACCGCTGTGGACAGTCTCAGCCATGGCTATCGCACGATCGTTCCCGAAGAGTGCGTGGCCGACAAACACGAGAGCTACCACTTCGCCAACCTGACCGACCTGCAGCTCAAGTACGCCGACGTCGTCGACGTCGCCGAGGTTGAGGCATGGCTCAAGGCGCGCCTCGCGGAGCGCGGCTGATATGCATGCCGATCCCAATCTCTATGACCATTGGCCCTATCGCGATCGCCCCAAGATCGTCTGGCCCGGCGGCAAGAAGCTCGCGTTCTGGATCGCACCGAACATCGAGTATTACGAGTTCGATCCGCCGAAAAACCCGTCGCGCCCGGGGTGGCCGAAGCCCGCGCCCGACGTTGTCGGGTACTCGCAGCGCGACTGGGGCAACCGCATCGGACATTGGCGGTTGATGGAGCTTCTTGACCGCTTCGGGCTCAAAGGCTCGATTTCGCTGTCGATCGGGCTCATCGCGCACCATCCCGAGATCATCGAGGCCTGCGCCGCGCGCGGATGGGAGTTCTTCAGTCACGGCATCTACAACACCCGCTATTCGTACAATATGGACGAGGCGCAGGAACGCGCGGTGCTCGAGGATTCGATCGCCAGCGTCGAAAAGGCGACCGGCCAGCGCATCCGCGGCTATCTCGCGCCGGCTCTCACTCATACGGAACGCACGCTCGATCTCATCGCCGAATACGACTTCTGGTACACCTGCGACCTCTTCCAGGACGACCAGCCCCAGCCGGTGAAGACGAAGACGGGCAAGCTGATTTCGATGCCCTATTCTCTTGAGGTCAACGACGTCATCACCTACGGCGCGATGGCGATGAGTCCGTGGCGCTACGCAGATGTCCTGAAGCGCCATTTCGATTGCCTGCTTGCGGAAGGCGAAAGGAGCGGGACGGTGATGTGCATTCCGCTGCACGCCTATCTGGTGAGCCAGGCGCACCGCATCCGGCCGTTCGCGCAGGCTTTGGAGCACATCTGTTCGCATGCCGACGATGTCTGGTTCACGCGTGCGGTCGATGTCGCGGCCTACTATCGCGAGCATTGCTTCGATCAGGCCGTTGAGGATGTGGCGCGGCGTCGCCTCGCGACGGGCGGTACGGGCTTTGCGCCGATGGAGCCGCGCGTATGAGCCTGCCTGATGAGTATCTCCAATATCCGCATCGCAAGCACGGCATGGATCAGGACCGCTACGCGTGGCGGCTTTCGATCGATCGTCCGAGAACGGATTGGCCTGGAGGGAAAGCGCTCGCATGCCTGATCGTCGTGCCGATCGAGCATCACATGCTCAACCCGTCGGGCAAACCGTTCAAGCATCCCGGCGCCATGCAGACGCCGTATCCGGACCTGCGCCACTACACGACGCGCGACTACGGCAATCGCGTTGGCGTCTACCGCATTCTCGACGCGCTGGCCGCTGCTGGCCTGAAGGCGACCTTTCCCATCAACGCGGCGCAGATCGTGCGATTGGCGCCGCTCGTAAAGGCGATCGTCGAAGAAGGACACGAGATCGCAGCCTATGGCTGGGACACGGATTCGATCCATTGGGGCGGGCTGGACACCGAGGCGGAGCAGGTGCTGGTCGCGAGGACGCGCACGGCGTTCGAAACCGCCGGCCTCGCGCCGCGAACGTGGATGAGCCCGGCCCGCCAGCAGAGCTTCAGGACCCCGGACCTGATCCGCGCCGCCGGGTTTGACGTCTGCCTGGATTGGGAGATCGACAACGTGCCCGTCGCCATGCGCACGGAAGCTGGGCCGCTGTCGTGCGTGCCGCTCTTCAACGAACTGGACGACCGCAAACTGCTGATCGACCAGCGCCAGACCGAGGCCGAATGGCGCGACCAGATTCTTGAGGCGGCGGCGCTTTCGAAGTCCGAACATCCGCGGTTTGGCGGCCAAGTGCTCTCGTTCACCCTCACGCCCTATGTCAGCGGTCAGCCGTTCCGGAACTGGGCGTTGCGCGAGACGCTCGCTGCGCTGGGGGCGGATGGCGATGTTTGGAGCGCGACGGCCAGCGAGATCGCCGACGCCGGAGCGCGTGCGAACAGCAGCGATGCGCGTGGGGCCGTCCCGTGAACCGCCGCAATCTACTCGTCAGTCTTTCCGCCGGAGCGCTCCTGCCCATGACCGAAGCCTTCGCCCAGACGTCGCCGCCGTCGCGCTTCACAGCCGTCGCGCTGCAGACCCGCTGCGACGCGGTGAACCAGGATGCAACGCGTGAGGCCGCACGTGCGCGCATGGCGGCCGCGGTCGAGCGAGTATCCGCCCAGATCGGCGCCGCGAAGGGGTTCCTCCAAGGGTTCAACGGCTACGACGTGAAACTCGTCGTCTTGCCGGAATACTGGATGACCGGCTTCCCCCTCGGGGAGACCCGCGCGCAATGGCAGGACAAGGCCGCCATCGCGCCCGGCGGGCCGGAGGAGGCCGCACTCGCCGCGATCGCGCAAAAGCGCGGCGTCTTTTTGTGCTCGAACCATTACGAGACGGACGCGCATTTCCCGGACCTTTATTTCCAGGCCAATGTCGTCTTCGCGCCGAACGGAAATGTCGTTTTGCGCTATCGGCGGATGATTTCCCTCTATGCGCCGACGCCGTACGACGTCTGGACCCGCTACGTGGAAAAGTACGGCGAGGACGCCGTGTTTCCGATCGCAGTCACCGAAATCGGCGTATTGGCGACGATCGCGTCGGAGGAAATTCTCTATCCCGAAATCGCGCGGATGAGCGTTTTCAAAGGGGCGGAGATCCTGCTGCATCCGACGTCCGAAGTCGGCTCGCCGGCTTTGACGCCGAAGCACATCGCCAAGCGCGCCCGGGCGGTGGAGAACATGGCCTACGTCGTCAGCGCCAATTCCGCCGGCATTTACGGCACGTCCATCGCAGCGAATGCAACCGACGGCATGAGCATCGTCATCGATCCGTACGGACGCACGCTTGCTGAAGCGGCGAACGGCGAGACGTTCAACGCGAACGCCGTGCTTGATCTCGGCGCGTTGCGCGAGACGCGTCGCAAGACCGGCATGGCCAACCTGTTGTCGCGCCTGCCTGTCGATGCGTTCGCGCATCGCTATCGCGACGCAAAGCTCGCGCCGCCCGACAAGACGCCGGACGGAAAAATGATCGAGCGCGCCGAGGTGATCGCGCGTCAGCGCGCCGTGATTGATCGGCTCTTGCGCGACGGCGTTTTGCGCTAGCGCGTCGGCGTCAGTAGACGACCACAGCTCTAATGCTCTCGCCGCGGTGCATGAGATCGAACGCCTCATTGATGCGCTCGAGCGGCAGCACGTGCGTGATCATCGGGTCGATGGCGATCTTGCCGTCCATGTACCAGTCGACGATTTTGGGCACGTCGGTGCGCCCGCGCGCGCCGCCGAACGCCGAGCCCTTCCAGACCCGGCCGGTGACGAGCTGGAACGGACGCGTGGCGATTTCCTTGCCCGCTTCGGCGACCCCGATGACGATGCTTTGCCCCCATCCGCGATGACAGGCTTCCAGAGCCTGCCGCATGACTTGGGTGTTGCCCGTGCAATCGAAGGTGTAATCGGCGCCGCCGTCGGTGAGCGCGACCAAGTGGGCGACGAGGTCGCCCTCGATGTCCCGCGGGTTGACGAAGTGCGTCATGCCGAACTGGCGCCCCCAGGCTTCGCGCGCCGGGTTGATGTCGACGCCGACGATCATGCCCGCGCCGACGAGCTTGGCGCCCTGAACGGCGTTGAGCCCGATCCCGCCGAGCCCGAAGACGATGACGTTTGCTCCGGGTTCGACCTTAGCGGTGTTGACCACCGCGCCGACCCCGGTCGTCACGCCACAGCCGATGTAGCAGGCCTTGTCGAATGGCGCGTCCTTGCGGATTTTCGCGACGGCGATCTCGGGCAGCACGGTAAAGTTCGAGAAGGTCGAGCAGCCCATGTAGTGGGCGATCGGCTTGCCCTGATAGGAGAAGCGGCTCGTCGCGTCCGGCATCAGGCCTTTGCCCTGCGTGGCGCGGATCGCGGTGCACAGGTTCGTCCGGCGCGACAGGCAGCTTTTGCACTGGCGACATTCCGGCGTGTAGAGCGGAATGACGTGATCGCCGACCGCGACGCTTGTGACGCCGGCGCCGATCTCGACGACGACGCCGGCGCCTTCATGGCCGAGGATGGTCGGGAAGACGCCTTCGCTGTCGAGGCCGTCGAGCGTGTAGCTGTCGGTGTGGCAGACCCCGGTCGCCTTGATCTCGACCAGCACTTCGCCCGCCTTCGGTCCGTCGAGATCGACTTCGACGATCTCGAGCGGCTTTTTGGCTTCGAAAGCGACGGCGGCGCGGGTTTTCATGGTCAGGCTCCTCGATCGGCGCGGACCATAATGAGGCCCGCGCCGATGATCGAGTCTGCGCTTTACCGCGTCTGCCCGCCGTCCACCGGGACGACGGCGCCCGTGACGAAGCTTGCCCGCGTCGAGAGCAGGAACGCCGCCATGGCGCCGATCTCCTCGGGAGCGCCGAAGCGCTGCATCGGCACTTCACGCTTGACCCAGCGCGCCCAAGCGTCGCCTCGCGGCCCGGTTGCCCGCGTTTCCCAGTCGCCGCCTGGGAAAATGATATTGCCCGGTGCGATCGCGTTCACGCGTACGCCTTTGGCGGCCACGATCCGCGCGAGTTCCTTGGCGAGGTGGTTCATCCCGGCTTTGGCCGTGCCGTACGTGAGGGGCGTGCCGAGCGCGCCGAGCCCGGCGATCGAGCTGATGAAGAGCAGCGCGCCTTCGCCGCGCGCGGTCATGGGCGCAAGCACGGCGCGCGCGAGGCGATAGGCGCTGTCGAGGTTCTGCGCGATGCCGCCGTCCCACGTCGCATCATCGACATCGAAGCCTGGCGGGCAGGGATGCAAGCCGACGTTGGCCACGGCGCCCCAGATCGGTCCGAACTCGGCTTCGATGCGCGCGGTGATGGCGTCGATCACAGCGCTGTCGCGCAGGTCGCCTGCAGCCGCCCACAACCGATCGGCGCCGTACTGGTCGGCCAGTCGTGCGCGGACGGCTTCGAGCGCCTCAGCGCCGCGGGCGGCGATTGCGACACGCGCGCCTTCGGCGAGACAGGTCTCGACAATGCCGAGGCCAATGCCGCGGCTTGCGCCGGCCACGAACACCACGCGGTCCTTCAGTCCGAGGTCCATCTGCTTCTCCCAATCGCCGCCTCTTGCGGACGGTCGTCGAGATGAAGCACGCGAACGGTCTGGCGGAAAGATCGCATCGCTTCGCTTGGCGAACGACGATCAAGGGCTCATGCTTGCAGCGCCAGATTGCGGAGTCCGCTCATGCTCGACCTTTCGAAATCAAAAGTCGTCGGCTTCATCCAGGTGGCTGATGCGGCTCGCGCGCGGGCCTTTTATGAGGGCGTTCTCGGCTTGAGCTTGCGCGACGACGGGTTCGCTCTGATCGCCGACTTTCCCGGCGCCATGCTGCGCATCACCACGTTGCCAGGCTGGAAGGCCGGCGATGCGCCGGCGTTCGGCTTCGTTGTGCCCGACGCGCACGCCGTCGCCGCGCATCTGGCCGGCGCCGGCGTGGCGCTGGAGCGCTATCCGTTTCTGGGCGAGGCGCAGGGCGCTGACGGCGTGTGGACCGGGCCGACCGGGACGAAAGTTGCGTGGTTCAAGGATCCCGACGGCAATCTCTTGTCGGTCACGACGTCGCTGAGCTGACGCGCGCGCCGACGCCTCAGCCGACGAACGCCTTCTCGATCACGAAGTCGCCCGGCTCGCTGACGGCGCCCTCCTTGAGGCCCGCCGCGAGCATCAAGGCCTTGGTGTCGAGCGTCATCTGCAGCGAGCCGCAGATCATGGCGCGGTCCGTGGCCGGATCCAGGGCTGGGACGCCGAGGTGGGTGAAGAGCGCGCCGCTTGAAATGAGATCGGTGACGCGGCCCATCAGCGGCGACGGTTCGCGTGTGGTCGTGGCGATGCGCCGAATCTTGCCGGCTGCGGCTTCGCCCACAAGCGGGTCGTCTCGCAGCGCATCGACCAGCTCAGCGCTATAGGCGAGTTCGGCGACATCGCGGCAGGTGTGCGTCACGATCACCTCGTCGAAGCGCTCATAGGTCGCCGGATCGCGCACGAGGCTCGCGAACGGCGCAAAGCCGGTGCCGGTCGAGAACATGTAGAGCCGCCTGCCGGGCGTCAGGGCGTCCAGAACCAGAGTGCCCGTCGGCTTTCGGCCGAGCAGGATCTTGTCGCCCGGAGCGATCCCCGCGAGGCGCGACGTCAGCGGTCCGTCCGGAACCTTGATCGAGTAGAACTCGAGTTCCTCGTCCCATTCCGGCGAAGCTACCGAATAGGCGCGCAGAATCGGGCGGCCATCGTCGCCCAACAGGCCGATCATCACGAACTCGCCAGACCGGAAGCGCAGGGCGGCCGGGCGCGTCACGCGGAACATGAACAAGCGATCGGTGTAGTGGCGGACGCTCAGGACCGTTTCGACGGTGGGGCCGTTGGGCGAGGGCGTATAGTCGGCGAGAGACATGGCGACCACTTAAGGGCCGGCCCTCGCACATGCAACCAAAGCGCGGGCGGAGAGGGCCTTTCCGCCAGCATCGCTGCGGTTAGCGCAGAAGCGAGGATCTACTCATCGGCCCGCCGTCAGCGGGCAGCGTGACGAGGTCGCCGTCGGCGCCGATCCACATGTCGCCCGCGAATTTGGCGCCCTTCAGGAATTCCGGCTCCAGCGCCCGGGTCGGCAGGGCGGGAACGATGTGCGTGAAGACCAGCGCCTTGGCGCCCGCGCGGGTTGCGAGGTCCGCCGCATCCTTGGGGCTCGTATGGTAGCCGGGGATGTCGTTGAAAATGTGCGCGAGGTTCTCCCGCTTGGCGGCCCGTGCGCCATTTTCAAGGATCGCGACGAGGTTCGGAGCGAGCGCTTCGTGCACCAGAAGGTCCGCACCTTTTGCGGTCGCCTCAAGGACCGGCGAGGGTGCGCAATCCCCGCTGATGACAACGCTGCGGCCCTTGTAGTCGAACCGATAGCCGACTGCTGGCGCGGCAGGCGCGTGGTTCACTTCGAATGCGGTCACGCGCAGGCCGTCCTGGTCATAGACAGTCGCGGTTCGGGCGCCGGCGGCAAAGGCGAACGGCTTAGCTGAAAGGCCAAATCCGGACGGAGGGACCACGCCAGGGCCGTGGTGCGCGGTGCGATAGCCGGAATCGAGCGCATAGGCCTCATTGAAGCCTGCGGCTATGCGTTCAACGCCAACCGGCCCGAAGAGCTGCAGCGGCTCAGCAGCGCTGCCTCCCGCCCAATGCTGGAGCGCAATCGCGCCCAATCCGTCGATGTGATCGGAATGGAAGTGGGTCAGGAACACACCTGCAATCCGCGCCGGCGCAAGGCCCATGCGTGCGCTCATGCGGGCGGCGCCATCGCCCGCGTCGACGATGAAGACCCGGCCGCCGGCGATGATCGCCGTGCAAGGGCCACTGCGTTTGGGATCTGGCAGGGGCGAGCCCGTCCCGCAAAGCGCGACGTGAAGGCCATCAGGCAGATCTGCGACCCGATCGGCGGCGAACAGGCGCGGCGCCGCGCGTTCGAGGATCGTCAAGGCGATCGGCCCTCGGAAATGGAATCCGACGCCCGCCAACGCCGCCAGTGCGATGACTGCTCCAATGACCCAATTCCGCATGGCGCACCTCCCTAACAGCAGGCAGGAAAGCGCATCGGCGTCGCTTGCGCCAGTCTTTTGGCGGTTAGGGTGTCAATTCAGTCTTGGCGTGCGCTGGGAGGCATCTGCGCGGCCTTGGCGCGGGCGAAGGCCGGGCGCGCGGAGATCCGCTCCCAGTAGGCCTGCACGCGCGGCGTCAGCGCCGCCTCCAGCCCGATGTTGCGCGCCAGAAGGAGCGCGTAGCCCACAGAAATGTCGGCCGCCGTAAAGCGCTCCGCACACAGATAGTCCCCAGACTCAAGCGCGCGATCGACGCCGCGCAGCCGCGATGCGAACCAGCGGGCGTAATCGTCCGCCGCCGCCTCGGCTCGGCCGGGTTCGAATTGGCGATACCGCAGCACGATCGTTTGCGGAAAAGTCAGCGTCGCCTCGCCGAAATGCAGCCAGTTGATCCAGGCGCCATAGGCCGGATCAGTGGGGTCGACATTAAGCGGGTTCGGCGCATAGCGCGTCGCGAGATACTGCACGATTCCCGCGGATTCGGTCATGAACGTATCGCCGTCGCGCAACGCCGGGATCGTGCCGAGAGGATTGATCTTCAAGAAGTCCGGCGACCGCACGCGCGGCGGGAAGGGCAACAGATGCAGCTCATACGCGAGCCCCAGTTCCTCCAGCGCCCATAGAGCTCGGAACGACCGCGCATCGGCGCAATGATAGAGTTCGATCATCTCAGCCTTTGCCGAACACGGGGATGGTCGCGCCCGTCACGGCGCGCGCCGCCGGCGACAACAGGAAGGCGAAAACCTCGGCCAGGTCCTCCGGCTTGACCCACACGGCGTGATCCGCGTCCGGCATGGCCGCGCGGTTCTGGGGCGTATCGATCGTGCCGGGCGCCACGCAATTCGCGGTGACCCCAAGCGCCTTGTTTTCCTCCGAGATCGCCTCGGCGATGCGCATGACGGCGGCCTTCGAGGCGCAGTAAACGCTGGCCCCGGCGAAGCTCTTGGCGCCGGCGCCGGCGGCGGTATGGACGATCCGGCCATGGCCGCGCGCGCGCATGCCAGGCAGCACCGCTTCGGATAGGCGCAACGCGGACAGTGCGTTGAGCCCCATCAGGAAGTCCCAATCCGCCGCCGCGCCGGCGGCGACGTCCGTCACTTTGAACGTGCCGACGGTATTGGCGAGCCCGTCGACGCGGCCGAACTTGGCTTCGGCCTGGGCGACGAGCCGCGCGCAATCCTCGGCGCTGCGCACGTCGGCGCCATCGACGATCAGGCTCTCGCCGCTGATCTCGCCCGCGACCGCGACGAGCGGATCGCGGCGCATGTCGGCGAGAACGACCTTGGCTCCGCGGGCCGCCGCCGCGCGCGCGATCGCCGAACCGAGATTTCCGGCCGCGCCGGTGACGAGAACGACCTGATCGGCGAGCGACATCTGAGCTCCTTAGGCGATGAATTTTTCCAGACGCTGGCGGATGATCGTCTCGGCTTCCAGCATGATCCGGTCGATCAGTTCCTGGCAGGTCGGGATGTCGTGGATGAGGCCCGCCACCATGCCGCAGGACCACGCGCCAGCGTCCATTTCACCCTCGGTCATGATCTTGGGATAGACGCCCGCCACTTCCGCGAAAATGTCCTCGAACTTGAGGTTGGCGCCCAGCTCGCGTTCCTTCACCAGCAAGCGCTCAACCGCGGCGTTCGTCAGCACCCGTTCGGTGTTGCGCAGCGGGCGCATCACGAGGCGGGTATCCAGCTCGCTGGCGGCGACGATCGCGCGCTTCACATTTTCATGGACCGGGGCTTCTTTGGTGGCGATGAAGCGCGTGCCCATGTTCATGCCTTCGGCGCCGAGCGCGAGGGCTGCGACGAGCGAGCGGCCGTCGGCCATGCCGCCGGAGGCGACGAACGGGATTTTCAGTTCCTCCGCTGCGCGCGGCAGCAGGATGAAATTCGGCACGTCATCCTCGCCCGGGTGGCCGCCGCACTCGAAGCCGTCGACGCTCACGGCGTCGCAGCCGATCGCTTCGGCCTTCAACGAATGGCGGACCGAGGTGCATTTGTGGATGACCTTGATGTCGGCCTCTTTGAGCGCCGGCAGCCATTTCTGCGGATTGTTCCCGGCCGTTTCGACGGCCTTCACGCCGCCGTCGATGATCGCCTTGATGTAGCCGGGATAATCGGGCGTCGAGACCGAGGGAAGGAAGGTGAGGTTCACGCCGAACGGCTTGTCCGTCATCTCACGGCAGCGCTTGATCTCGTTGGCGAGCAGTTCCGGGGTGCGCTGCGTGAGGCCGGTGATGATCCCGAGCCCGCCGGCGTTGGAGACGGCCGCGGCCATTTCCGCGAAGCCGACAAAATGCATGCCGCCCTGGATGATCGGGTGCTTGATGCCGAACATTTCGGTGATGCGGGTCTTCATGGTCGTCGCCTCCAGACTTGACCGGCGGTCTCATGCGCGCCGTTTCGCGGTTTCCCTAGCATGAAGCCGGGCGATGGTCGCGGGGCGCCGTCGCGTTAGCTCGCGCGCCTTTTCCCGAGCGCTGCAAGAACGATGTCGGCGGCGCGGTCGGTCTCGGACAGCGGCGGATAGGTCCAGGTCTCATAGGCCCCCACGTGCCAGCGCGCCGCGCCGGACGCGACCAGCGCTTCGTGGAAGCGCGCGAGTTTGCCCGCTGCGCCGTCGACCGGGAGCAGCAGGATCGGCTTGCCGGTGGCGGCGGCTTCCGCAGCCATGTTCACGCTGTCGGCCGTGACCAGGATCACGTCGGCGGCCGCGAGCATCGCGAAATAGGGGTTGGGGCCTTCACCCTCGAAATAGAGCGCGGCGTGCGGTTTGAGCGCGGCCTCGAACGCCTTGCGCGCCCGTGCGCCGGTCCGCCGCGAAAGGGTCACGAGCAGGCTGCCCCCGGTTTCCATCTTGAGGGCGGCAAGGTCTTGGGCGATCAGGCGCGCGCGCCGCGCCGAAATGTCCTGGCGCTTGCTTTTGCCGCCGATGAGAACCGCCATCCGCGGACCCGGCAGCGCCGGCAGCACACGCGGGTAGGCGGCGGCGTCGGCGGCGATCCGCTCCAGCGTCACCCGGTGCGGGGCGCCGATCAGGGGAACGACATTTGCGCCTTCCAGGCCGTCATGCTCTGGCGGCAGGACGATGTCGAACTCGCGCGGGTTGATGCGCGGATCCTGAACCTGGACCACCAGCGTGCGCCCGTTCGTCCAGCTGCGCATGCCCATGGCGAACGGTATCGAGGCCCTGCCGCAGCCGATGAAGATGTCCGGCCACGGACGGTCTATGCGATCAGATTCGTCGGTCAGCGCCTGACGCGGCCAGGGCGTGAAGCCCGGCGGGAGCCAAGCCCAGGGCGAGCGCAGCCGCACGTGCTTGCGCACGATCCGCGCCGGCGTGCGCCGGCCGATCGCTTCCGCGAGCCCCAGGGCTTGGTTCTCGATTCCGGCGCGGCCGTCGCTGACGGCCCAGATCGCGATCGGATCGGCCGGTTGGAAGCCAACGGATTGCATGATCCGGCGCGGCTATTTCCACTCGAGCTTGAGAATTTCGTAGCTCTTGGCGCCGCCTGGCGCGGCCACCTCGACGACGTCGCCGACTTCCTTGCCGATCAGCGCGCGCGCGATCGGGCTGGTGATGGAAATCTTGCCGGCGCGCACGTCGGCTTCATCCTCGCCGACGATCTTGTAGGCGGCCTCATCCTCGGTGTCTTCATCAAGGACGGTGACCGTCGCGCCGAACTTGATCGTCGATCCGGAGAGGCGTTTGACGTCGATCACCTGGGCGCGCGCCATCTTGTCCTCGAGTTCGGCGATGCGGCCCTCGATGAAGCTCTGGCGTTCTTTGGCGGCGTGGTACTCGGCGTTTTCCGAAAGGTCTCCGTGCGAACGGGCCTCGGCGATCGCCGCGATCACGGCTGGACGTTCGTCCGTCTTCAAAATTCTCAGTTCGGCTTCGAGGGCGGAATAGCCCTCGGCCGTCATCGGCACTTTTTCCATGTCTCAGGGACTTTCCGTCAGTCGCCCTTATCCATCCGTGGCTTAGGAAGGATGATCAGGCGTTGGGAAGCACGTCAAGTATAGGCCTGGAGCGGCCGCACGTCGAGACCATCGGTCTTCAGCCGTCGGATCGCCTGGATCGCGGCGCGCGCGCCAGAGGCCGTCGTGTAATAGGGAATATCCTGCGCCAAGGCGGTGCGGCGGATCGAAAAGCTGTCGCGATAGCTTTGGGCGCCTTCGGTCGTGTTGAAGACCAATTGAATTTCGCCGTTTTTCATGGCGTCGACGACATGCGGTCGGCCTTCTGCGACCTTGTTGATGCGCTGGACCACCAGCCCCGCGGCCGCCAGGTGGTCGGCGGTGCCGCCGGTGGCGGCGATCGAAAATCCGAGGGCGGTCAATTCGCGCGCCGCTTCGGCCATCGAGGGCTTGTCGCTGTCCTTCACAGAAATGAACACCGTGCCGCCGATCGGCAGCGCATCGCCGGCCGCCTTTTGAGCTTTGGCGAACGCGGTCGCGAAGTCGCTCGCAAGGCCCATGACTTCGCCGGTTGAGCGCATTTCCGGCCCGAGGATCGGATCCACCCCTGGGAACCGGGCGAACGGGAACACGGCCTCCTTAACCGCCACATGGGCGCCCTTGGCGGGCGAGGTGTCGAAATCAGTCAGCGGCGAGCCAATCATGACCTTGGCGGCGACGGCGGCGACCGGGCGTCCAATCGCCTTGGCGACGAACGGCGCGGTCCGCGAAGCGCGCGGATTGGCCTCGAGCACGTAGACCTTGTCGGCCTTCACCGCGAACTGGATGTTCATGAGCCCGCGCACGCCGAGCGCCAGGGCGAGCTTTTTGGTGGCGGCCTCGATCTCTTCGATGATCCGCTTTGGAAGCGTGTAGGGCGGCAGCGCGCAGGCGCTGTCGCCGGAATGGATGCCCGCCTCTTCAATGTGCTCCATCACGCCCGCGACCCAGACGTCCGTCCCATCGCACACCGCGTCGACGTCGACCTCGATTGCGTCGCTCAGATACCGATCGATCAGCACCGGCGTTTCGCCTGAAGCTTTCACGGCTTCGGTCACGTAGCGCCGGAGCCCATCGTCGTCATGGACGATTTCCATCGCGCGTCCGCCGAGCACGTAGGAGGGGCGCAGCACCACGGGGTAGCCGATGCGGCGGGCGCCCTCGAGCGCCTGCTCGGGCGAGCGAGCGACGGCGTTTTCAGGTTGCTCGAGACCGATCTGGCGCAGCAGCGCCTGGAAGCGGTCGCGGTCCTCGGCGAGGTCGATGGCGTCCGGCGTCGTGCCGAGGATCGGCGCGCCTTCACGTTCCAGGGGTAGCGCAAGCTTCAGCGGCGTCTGCCCGCCGAATTGCACGATCAGGCCGAGGACCTCGCCGTTGGCTCTTTCGGTCTCCAGAATTTCGAGCACGTCTTCGGTGGTCAAAGGCTCGAAGTACAGGCGATCGGAGGTGTCGTAATCGGTTGAAACGGTCTCTGGATTGCAATTGATCATGATGCTTTCGACGCCGATGTCGGCGCAGGCGAAGGCAGCATGCACACAGCAATAGTCGAACTCGATGCCCTGGCCGATGCGGTTCGGACCGCCGCCGAGAATGATCACCTTGCGGCGATCGCTCGGCTCGGACTCGCATTCCGGCGCGGCGCCGAAGCGCGCAGTTTCATAGGTCGAGTACATGTACGGCGTGGCGGCGCGGAATTCCGCGGCGCAAGTATCGATGCGCTTGAATTGCGGGCGCACACCGAGCGCATGCCGCTTGCGGCGCACGTCGGTTTCTCCGAGGCCGGACAATTTCGCAAGCCGCTGATCGGAAAAGCCCATCGCCTTGAGTGCGCGGAAGGCGTCGGCGTCGCTGGGCAGACCGTTCGCGCGGACCGTCGCTTCGGCCTCGACGATCTCGGCGATTTGACGGACGAACCAGGGATCGTAGTGCGAGGCGGCGCAGATCTCTTCGACGCTCAATCCGCGGCGCAGCGCTTCAGCGACCACCAGCAGACGATCCGGCTTCGGCGTGACGAGCCGCGCGCGGATCGCGGCCTTGCCGGAATCGGCGTCGCCGGCGCCGGCGAACTCGACCTCATCGAATCCCGTCAGGCCCGTATCAAGCGAACGCAGCGCCTTTTGAAGGCTCTCATGGAAGGTGCGCCCGATCGCCATGGCTTCCCCGACCGACTTCATCGACGTCGTGAGGGTGGAATCGGAGCCCGGGAAGCGCTCGAACGCGAAGCGCGGAATTTTCGTCACGACGTAGTCGATCGTCGGTTCGAAACTCGCGGGCGTCGCGCCGCCGGTGATGTCGTTCTTGATCTCGTCGAGCGTGTAGCCGATCGCGCATTTGGCCGCGACCTTGGCGATCGGAAAGCCGGTGGCCTTCGAGGCGAGCGCTGAGGATCGCGAGACGCGCGGGTTCATTTCGATGACGACCATGCGGCCGTCCTTGGGATTGATCGCGAACTGGACGTTGGAGCCGCCGGTTTCGACGCCGATTTCGCGCAGCACCGCGATCGAGGCGTTGCGCATGATTTGGTATTCGCGGTCCGTCAAAGTCAGCGCCGGCGCGACCGTGATCGAATCGCCGGTATGCACGCCCATCGGGTCGATGTTCTCGATCGAGCAGATGATGATGCAATTGTCGGCGCGGTCGCGCACGACCTCCATCTCGAATTCTTTCCAGCCGATGATGCTCTCTTCGACCAGCACTTCGCTCACCGGCGAGGCCGCGAGCCCGCGCTCCACGACCTCCTTGAACTCTTCCATGTTGTAGGCGACGCCGCCGCCCATGCCGCCGAGCGTGAAGGAGGGGCGGATGAT